>JAFVUY010000120.1 GCA_017502465.1 Bacilli bacterium
AGTTTAGCACATACTGTGTGGAACTGTAAGTACCACATCGTATTTGCACCCAAATACCGAAGACAAGTGTTCTTCGGACAAAAAAGAATTGAAATCGGAAAGATTCTAAGGAAGCTTTGCGAGTTCAAACAAGTTCATATTGTTGAATATTAAAACAAGTCTTTTTATATATGCGATTTAAGGATACTGCTTTATTGCCCGCAAAAGAAAAAGTCTTCGATGAAGACTTCTTTTAGGAACAACAAAAAAACTAACACCATTTGATGCTATTTAAATAAAATTTTGTTTTTTTGAAAAGTTTTCATCTGTTCCTCACTAATCAATATAATTATATTGTTAAGTTTTAATCATTGCAACTCTTTTTTCTGTCATTGTATTTACAAAGCTTAAAAATATTATTTTCAAAATACTTAATTTTTATTGCCGAAATGGTGTTTAGAACAAACCACAAAACTATAGGAACAGAAGCAATCGTTAAAACTACCGGAATTTTGGGAGATTCAGTAAAGATTTTCTTAAATAAGGTAACATAATCACTCGCTGAAGTCTCGGAAGTATCAACCTTGGATATCAGGCCATAACTAAAAATACCAGTTAATAAACCGATTAAAGAGAAAACAATTCCATACCTTTGATATGTTTGGGAACTTATTAAATTCCCGCTTCTCCAATGAGTATTGGCTGTTTCATTGAGAAACCTTTCAGACCTTGTTAAGCCGATGCAACCAAAAATGATATCAAAAATAGCGTTAGAATCTTCCTTTGAACTGTATGAAGAACTATTGTGACAAGCATCAATTTTAGAATAGACTGTTGCAAGCTTAGCAAGCTTAACGTTCAGCAGAGGTTTAAAAGAGGATTTACTGACTATTTCTTTTATGTATTCGACAAAAACGCTATTAATTAATAGAGAAATGCTTCCGACAGTAAGAGCATTACAAACATAAATAAAATCCCAAAATGAATAGATTCTAATTTGATGAGATGCGGCGGATTTAACGACTTTGTTCTTTCTGTTCTTTAAAAAATTATTTATAGAATTAATATTGACCGTTTCATCTATCGCTGACACGGTGGCCAAAGAATCATCGAAATAAAGGTGTTCAGTTGGCTTTTGCAGAAAATCATTTATTTTTTCTTTATATAGTGTGTAATTACATCCTCCTGTAGAACTATCTTGAATAAATCTCCAAAGTGTATATTCGTCGTAACTGTGTTGGAAGGCAACCAGCAAAGTAAAGTAATCGTAATATATCATTGGTGAAATGTTATCTTTGCTCAAATAGTTGTCATCGACTGTAAATTTTAAATAGATTCCTTTATTATTTGATAATTTATTTGCTATTTTTTTGTTTGCAATATTTCTATATTCTGGAAGTGCAGATGTATTAGGATTGTCGTAAATAGGGAACTGTTTTTTAAAGCCTAAGAAATTATTTAAATCAATAAATGAAAAAATCTTAGGCAAATAATTACATGTTTTTGTAACTTGCTTTGATTTTTCAATAGCCTCTTCAATTAAATAGTTGCAGTTGTTAGAATCATAGTTAATACTCGGAAGAAATGAATCTACAAACCCATTCTTCAATAAAGAAATATTAAGAACTCCACTTTTTGAGACAACAGCTATTACTTTGACATCGTTAGTAAAAATGCTTATCGTATCAAAATAATCTTTGATTTTGCCAATGCTTTTGATTAGCGAATTAGCCTTTAAAACAAACAAAGTACTTTTATATGCTTTTGTTAACTCTTCTTTAAATGGCGCAATCAGTTTATAATACTCATCAAAAACTTTTTTATTCAACTCAAAATTGCTGCCCTCAACGTTTTTCATTAAATCAATTGTCGTTTTCATCAATGAACCTTTATCGACAATTCTAGGATTAATGCGCCCATCGTCAATGCCATATTTATATATATCATCAATGTTGTCACCTACATATTTTAAGCATTTTTTGAAAGAGGCTTTTATATTTTCCTTAATACTTTTTGAACTAATAATTTTTATTATCTCGACATTATTTAGAAGGAACAACACAAAATTATTTTTCGCTAAATCGCATATTTTTGGAGGAACAAACCTGCCTTTTTTGTTAATATATTCGTATCTTTTAATTTGCTTTGATAAAGGTAAGTTTTGCTCGTTAAGAAAATAATCAAGAAACTCGTTTGTTAAAAATGTACCCTGTTCTTGATTGATGTTAACCGATTTATTAGCTAGTCTCTTAAGAATTGTAGAGTAACAACACAAGTAAGGAAAAGAACGAGTGCAAAACATTACATAATTTGTTTTGATTGAAATAGAATTGTTTAGCATAAAGATTGTTGTTGTTAATAGATTCTTTATTATAAACGATAACTAGATAAAAACAAATGCTTATGAGATGAATATTGATACTTTAAGGAATACTTTGAGTTTGCTCGTAACTGGCATCATCTATCCAAATGAAGAGGAGTGCAAAGACGAAATTGAAAGACGCAAATTCGAAAATGATCTATTTGTAACAATAAACAAAAACGCAAAACCTGTTGATGCTGATACAATAATACAAGTTCAAGCAATCATGAATCCTACATCTGGAGAAGCTACTTCCAGAAAAAGTCATAGAACTTCTTAACAAAAATGAACCTTTTGAGAATTTGTTCCAACTATCAAAAACCGAAAATGCTCCAATTAAGACAGTATCTGTTATTAAATATGCCCTTTCTAGTTTGCTAAATGCTAAAAACAACGCAAACTCTCTTTATAAATGTTGGTTAGATAATGAAAGCAAAGAGCCTAACTATGTTTTTGAAGGGTCAGAGAATATTAAGAAATATGTTAATTATTGTACCAATTGTTTAAGAGAATACTTTAAAGCTATAAAAAGTCGTTTTTTGAGTTTCTGGAATGGGGAATCGGAATTGTTGAAAGTTTTTTCTAAAATAAACATTGATTTTAGCAAAGATAATTTTGCATTCCCGTATGCTGGAGCACAGTATAGCATGTTTGTCAAAAACATTTTTGCTCCACCGATTCTTGCAACATATGTAGAGAGTGTTAATGATGAATAAATCATTGATATATGCCAAGAAGACTCCTTAAGACATTAGTGCCATTTTTAGCACCAATTTGTTCTTGCTTTGTTTAGATGTGGCACTGATTGGCATAAAAACTTGACAAAAATGCAAATATATCAAAAGTGTAAAACAAAATAATTTAGAAACTACAAGTTATAACTTTACAATACTTGACAAAATGTATAGACACTTTATAATTTAGTTATGAAGCAAATTATCAAAGACCTAATCAGCAACTTGTGGAATGGTAAAGCAAATGTTATCCATGTTAATAAATCAATGGATGTCAGTGATTTTTTATTGTGTGATATAAAAAAAGCAATTGATGAGAATAGCGAAAACTATTTCTTTTTTCATGCGTATCCAGGCAACACAAAAGATGTCGATTTACTAAATAATATCCAGAAAACAATGGATTTGTTAAAAGATAATAAGATGGTTTTTATAATCCAAGATCTTTTCTATTTTCATTCTCCTCAAGCTGTTATTAATGCTTTTTATGGTAAAAAAAATATTACCGCTATCATCACAACAAATATTGATGTTGTTTACGCTTTAAAAAACGATGATACACAAATACGTGGTCGCTACACGAGATATTTTTTGGCTCCTGAATTATATGGAGATGTAGTAGATACTAGTAATTACCATTTGGATGGGCTATTTAATTTCTTTTCCAAAAAAGAAGCAGCAGAAATATATAAGTATATTGTTTGGCATAGTGGAGAGGTTTTATCGTTTAGACAGCTATATGAATCTGTTAAGGTATATAAAACTCTTCCGTTTTATATTGAAGCGATTAATTATATGAATAAGGCTGGCATGATTTATATCCTTGAAAGAGTAGAGATAAAAGAAGGAAAAAAACTGTCTTCTGGAATGGTTTTTTATCCAACTTATGCTTCTGATATTGATTTAACAGATTTGCCAAATGAAAAGAAATTCAAATTAAAAAACGAAGCTTATCTCGTTGCTAAAATGTTTTCTAATAATTGCATGGTTTATCGTGCGATATCTTATTATGGCGATACGATTGGTGGAAAATATAAATCTAGAGTGGAATTCAACCGTGGATTTCTAATTGAATATTATGACCGTAAATGCGTTATTAAAATTGATTTTGGCGATGATGATAATGCAATTGATAGATTTAAAAAAGCAAAGAGCAATATTCCTCATATGATTGCAGTTCTAGGGCAAATGGAACTAAGAGTAGACAAAGACGGTATGGCTTATTGTGGTTTACAAACGTTGTTTGAGAAAGGCTTAGATGGCTATGGCGGATTTCCAAAGAACTAAAGAAGTTGATACATTATTATCTTTTATTGGTAATGGCAAAGTTAATATTGTTGCTGGTTTAAGAAGGGCTGGAAAGACTTATCTATTAGATACAGTTTTTGTAAACAAACTAATTAATGAACTAAAAACCTATGTTGAAAAAGATATTGGTATTCTTTACCTTGATAGTGTCGATAAGGACATAAGAACAGAGGTTCAACTCGACTCTGCGCTTGCTAATTTAGCTAAAAATAATAAGAAAATCATCATTATTGATGAAGTTCAGTTGGCAACTGGCTTTGTTAATTCATTAAAAGCATTTGTAAAAATGCATCCAGAGATTGCCGTTTTTGTAACTGGATCTAATAGTGATATTCTTTCTAAACAGATTATCGCTATGTTCCAAGGTTCTGCAGAAACGCTTATTATAAATCCACTAACATATAAAGAAATAATAGAAGAAATTCCTGACTATCCTATTGATACTTATGTTGCTTATGGTGGGTTGCCATATATTGTATTAGAAAAGCACGAGAAAAAAGCGATTGAACTAGAAAAGATATTTAAAGAGTTATACGAAAGAGATGTTGAATCCAAAATAAATAAAACTTTGAAGTATTTATCAACTGTCCACGCAAAAGAATTAATCAATTTAATTTCTTCTTCAGTTTCTCCGGTTAGCCCAGCTTCGATTGCGAAGAAGTTTTTGCGTGGTTTAACTAGGACGGGATTAGATGAGGCTATTGTCGTAAAAGAAATCAACGACATTTTATCCATTCTTGAAGATTGCTTTTTATTAAAGCACATTTTAATAGACGATTATGAAAAAAGAACACCATTAGAGAATATTGGTCTTAATAAAAAATACTACTTTGCTGACAATGGTTTGAGGTATATTAAATGTTTGGACTTATCAAAGGCTATGGGTTATTGCTTAGAAAATGCTGTATTTATTCATCTTTCCATGAGAGGAATTATTCCGACAGGTTATCTTATGCTTGGGGAGAAAAATGACATAGTCGGTGAAATTGATTTTGATTATATGTTCGAAAAGAAGCAATATCTTCTCCAAGTTACTCACACAATTAACGAAAAGGATTATAAAAGAGAGATTGGGAATCTTAAAGATTTACCCTCTTCATTCATAAAACAAGTCGTATACATGAATAACATAACTGGAAAAGAGGAAGAAGGAATTACTTATCTACGCGGCAAAGAATTCTTTACTAAATAAGAATTGTGCATACTTACTCAACTCAATCAGCGCCATCTATTTATGTATTTGGCGATCATATTGAATTTTTCTTACGGAAATCCATTGTCTGTTCAATCTAAAGAGGATTTTCTAGATGATGTTTCAAAGCCTATTAACCCTAAACTCGTGGATATTTTCATGAAAATTCATAAATCAGAATCAAGTGGTAAAGGCGTTAATACGATTAAGAAAAAGTATGGCGAAGACGCTTTTGTAATGAATAGTGAGTCTTTTACTGTTTCTCTTCCGTTTAATGAACTAGCTTTGGAGGACAATGTCCCTCAAGATGTCCTTCAACAATCCGAGATAGATATTATTATCGAAGCAATTGAGAAAAACCCAAATATAACTAGAGCAGAATTGGTTAAGTTTATTGGTAAGACTATCAAAACTGTGGGAAGAATAATCGCTTTAAAAATGAAAGGAATATTTCCTTTCATAAGCAGAAATCTATATGAGGAAATACAAAAAATGCCAAACATTATCTCAATATGATTTATTAGAAACGAAACTTTGAAATAGAAAAATAACTAAAAAATATGGCTGTCATTTTAAAAAATATTTGCTGATAGTATTCATAATTTAAACTTGTTTCTAAAGTTGTATTTATCAAGCACATTTTTCTTTCTTTTGAAATCGACATGTGTGTATATTTCAGTAGTGGATATTGATGAATGACCCATCAGTTCTTGAACAGTTCTTAAATCGCCCCCATTTGATAAAAGATTTGTGGCAAAAGTATGTCTTAGACAATGAGGAGTATATGTACTAGAAATATGCAACTCTTTCATCAATTGTTTAAACAGCGAATCTATTGAATGAGTCCCTAGTCTTTCTTTATATTTGTTTAAAAAAAGATAATCATTTTGACATTCAACATTTTTTCTTATTCTCCAATATCTTTGAAGATTAGACCAGCAATCATTGTTTGGAATATAGGCAATTCTCTCTTTCTTTCCTTTTCCATGAATGAGAATTGTTCTGCTGGCAAAGTCAATGTCGTTGATTTTAATGGTGCTTGCTTCATTGATACGGATGCCAGTAGTTATTAGTAAATCAAATAACGCTAAATCGCGATTAGATTTGAAGTAATTATACATAGATGTGCACTTGCTTCTTTGGCTATATAAGTGAAATAGCATTTTTTTGATGATTGATATCGGTATTGTTTTTGGGATGCTTTTTTCATCTTTAATGTTTAAAACAATCTCTTTAGTATAATTGACTTTAATTTTCTTATTAATTTTTAAATAATCCAAAAATAATGATATCGATATTTTTTTCCTTTTTATTGATGACGCTTTATAACCGTCCTTTATTAACGATTGAAAATAAGATGCAACCGTCATTTTACTTAACAAATTGTTCTTTAATTGCGAAATGAATAATGATACATCATACTTATATGCACTTATTGTTTCTTTGCTCTTGTTAGATGATGATTTTAAGTGATCTACATATTCATCCAATAATTTCGTTAATTTCATACTTTCTATTCCTCCTGTATTTTTTGTTTGTAAATATAACAAGAAATTGATAAAATTTTCTTACAATAATTAGGAATTATGAGTATGAAAATTATCGAAGCTGTTGAACATACTCTTTTAACAAGAGAAGAATCTTATGTTGAAGACTCAATAAGAAGAGAAATTCAAAGCATAGATACTATTATAAATAATTCATCTACCGC
>JAFVUY010000012.1 GCA_017502465.1 Bacilli bacterium
ATTATATTAGGACATACAAAAGGGAGGCCGGCAATACCAGGAAGAGACAGAAGAAAAAGAATAGAGCAACTAACCCTATTCTAAATCAACATTTTAAAGTTCTTTAGAACTTATCGTTTGGCAAAATCGTGAAACTCAATAAATACAATTTTATTGTATAAAAAAATAAATAGTGCAATAATCAAATATAAATAATTGGAGGTTACACATGAGAAAAAATAGTTTATTACTCACATTGTTATTATCTCTTTCCCTAGTAAGTTGTGGGGGAGGTTCAAATAATTCAGAATCTAATAGTATCGAATCCGATAGTGTTATCGATTCTGACACTAATGAAAGCGAAAGTGTTGTTGATAGTGAATCAGAAAGCGAAAGCGTATCTGAAAGTGAAGAACATGATTTTACTTATTATTTAGAAAGTCGCGTGAACTTTAAACAATTCTTTACAGAATGGTTAGAAAGAAACGAATTAACTTCTATTGATTACACTTTAGATGACACAAAAGCATATAAAAAAGGCGTCAGTGAAGTTTATGTTTATTTAGCCCAAAATGAACTTATCTATCAAGCGTCTTTTGAAGGTGTTGATGAAACTCAATCTTACAACGAAACTAAGTATTATGGACTCTTCCCTAACTCAGGTTTATATTACGAAGTTGAATTAAGCGACACTAAAAACCGCTCAACTCGCTACACTCTAAGCGATGTAGAGGAAGATATTAATTTTTATAAAGACATTATTAATATGAGCGAAGCTGAAAATAGAATTTCAACTAATTCTAAAAAATATGGAACATCTATTGTCGGACAAACATTAGGCTGGAACATCTACGTTAATGGAACAACTGGTTTCAATGATTTATCTTGGTCATATGATTATGATTCTTCAAAAGATGAATATTATGTCTATGGAGAAACAGTGGTGGTTGGTTCATTAGACATTACCCGTTATTCTTTTGAGGCAACTATTTTCAAAGAAAATATTATTGAAGGTAGTCTTAATTCTACAGCCTACAAAAAAGATGATTTTGATCTTGAATTAAATATACCAAAAGACGGTGTTAGCGAGAAAAATCATAAAAATTCAGTTATTAAATCCGCTACTTACGGCGAAAAAGAAAGAGTTATAGAATCATCATATATTGGTATTGATTCTTTATTTATTTCTGAAATTACTTCTTTTACATTCAAACAATCTCTTTATGATGCAATTTTAGGCACAGAAGTTTATGGAAATGCTAATGAGGTTTTCGCAGATTCAATTATTGAATTTAGATATGATCAATTATTAGAAACAACAACTTTCCTACCAGAAACTGCTCGTGATTTCGAATCAATTGTTATAGTTGCTTCCTCAAATGAAGAAGTTGTCTATCGTGATGAATTTGGTTATTGGAGAGTTTCTTCTCAAATTGGAGGAAAAACTACTTTAACAATCGGAACTTATAATAGAACCTTATTTTCATTCTTAGTAGAAGTGGTTAAAAACCCAACAATTCATCCAACACCAGACTTTTCAAATGAGGCAATTAAAGCGGTTACAGAAGATGTTATTATTAGTCAAAATACAGATAATACATACGATGTTTCTATCCCAGTAAGTGGAGAAGCCGCTAGTGTGTTTGCTATTCCAACCACTAACGAAGGACCTTTCAATTTAGTGGATTTTGCATTTAATTATAACGATTATTCTTTTTACCCTTCATTTTTAAGTGATAATTCATTCTATGAAGCTGATGGATTAAATTATGTGTATATTGAAATTTATGGATACAAAGCTACCAAAGCGCCTCTTGAAATAGTTAATCAAGACGGCGAAACTGTTTATAATTTTACTGTTACAGTAAGATAATAAAGCGTTATTTATCTAAACAATAAATCTAGGAGTAAAATAGAAACATGAATATTTTTAAACGACTTTACGCTAGAACATTTCAAAAAATAATGTACTTAGGTGCTTTCTTTATTAATTTTAGTGGACCTAAGCTTTTTAAAGGCGAAAAAGCTATTAATAAAACAATTGAACTTTTTAAGTCTAAAAATATTTCCAATATATTCATTCCTGTAGCGGATTCGATATATAAACTAGGTTTAATTGATGAATATCTTAAATATTTAAAAGAAAATAACATTAGTTATACTCTTTATATTGATATTAAACCTAATCCAACAATCGAAGATGTGGAAAATGGTTTAAAGCTTTATTTAGACAATAACTGCCAGACGATAATCGCAATAGGCGGAGGATCTGTTATCGATGCCGCTAAAATTATTGGAGCCAGAGCTAGTAATCCTAAAATAAGTGTTAATAAGATGAAGGGGTTATTTAAAATTAGAAAGAAACTCCCACTATTAATCGCGGTGCCTACTACTGCAGGAACTGGAAGCGAGACAACTCTTGCCGCGGTCATTGTTGATAAAGAAAACGATCACAAATACCACATTGATTCACCTAAACTTATTCCAAGTTACGCGGTATTAGATCCTAATTTCTTACTTACTCTTCCAGGCAAATTGACCTCGACTACCGGAATGGACGCTTTAACCCACGCGGTTGAAGCCTATATCGGTCATAGTAACACAAGAAAAACCAAAAAATACGCTTTATCAGCAATTAAATTAATATTTGAAAATCTTAAAAATTCTTATGATAATCCAAGCAATATTAATTATAGAGAAAATATGCAGTTAGCGTCTTATCAGGCGGGTGTTGCCTTTACAAGAGCGTATGTAGGAAATGTTCACTCTATCGCTCATGCATTAGGTGGAAAATATAATGTCGCCCATGGTTATGCAAACGCTATTATTCTTCCTATCGTATTAAAAGAATATGGAAAAACTATTTATAGCAAAATGGCGAAAATTTACGATTATGTCGGCTTCAAAGGGTTAAAAAACAAAAAAGATAAATGTGAATTTGTTATTAATTACATCAAACAACTAAATTCATCAATGTCTATCGAAAACAAATTTAGCAATATTATTAAAGATGAAGACATCGATGAATTATCCACTTTTGCTTTTAAGGAATCATATCCTTTATATCCTGTTCCAAAACTTTTAGATAAATTAGATATTAAAAATATTTACAAATCACTTATTAAGTCCTAGACTTATTTACAAAATAATTTTCTAAGGAGGGTTATTATATGCTTAAGCTTGTTAATATTAAAAAAGATTACATAGTGAAAGGGTTAGAACCTGTTCATGCGCTTAAAGGAATAACCTTAAATTTCCGTAAAAACGAGATGGCGGCGATCCTTGGTCCTTCTGGATGTGGCAAAACCACTCTTTTAAACATTATTGGTGGACTTGATAGATATAGTGAGGGTGACCTCATTATTAGTGGTAAAACCACTAAACATTTTAATGATAGAGATTGGGATACATATCGTAACCACTCTATTGGTTTTGTTTTCCAATCTTATAATTTAGTTAGTCATTTAACTATACAAGCAAACGTTGAACTTGCTTTATCTATCGGTGGTTATAAGAAAAATGAAAGAATAGCAAAAGCTAAAGAGGCTCTTGATCGAGTGGGTTTAGGTGGAATGTATAATAAAAAACCTAACCAACTTTCAGGTGGCCAGATGCAAAGGGTTGCTATTGCTAGAGCTTTAGTAACCAATCCTGAAATCTTGCTTGCAGACGAACCAACTGGCGCGCTTGATAGTGAAACATCTATCCAAATTATGGATCTTCTAAAAGAAGTATCTAAAGATAGATTAGTTATCGTTGTTACTCATAACCCAGAATTAGCAAACGCGTACGCGGATAGAATAATTAGAATGAAAGACGGAGAGATTGAATCCGATTCTCATCCATATAAGGGAATGAGTGAAAAACAACTAGCAAAAATAGTAGAAGAAGAAAAACCAACAGCAAAAGCTAAAATGAAAATCACAACATCTTTTGGCCTTTCTTTAAGAAATTTAATTTCTAAATATAAAAGAACTTCTTTAGTTTGTGTCGCTGGCTCGATTGGTATCATCGGTGTTTCATGCGTTCTTGCGGTCTCTACTGGTGTTAGAGGATATATTGATTCAATGGAAGACGATATGCTTTCTGGTAACCCCATCACAATTGAAAAAACTACAGTGGATTTCATGGGATTGATGTCTTCTTTTTCTAAAACAAGCCAAGCTAATGCTTTAAAAAATTCTATTGAAGATGGAAAAGTTAATATCGATTCAATGATCAAATACCTCAGCGAGCAAAAAGAAAATTTAGAAAGTTATTCTATGAATAATGCAATTGATGAAAATTATGTTCAATTCATTAATCAAATGCCAAATGATTATTATTCCGCGCTTAATTTTGAATACGGAATTAATTTTAAAAATAATATATTTACTACTGTTAATATGACTAAAACAATAAGTGAATATGAAGGAACCACTATTGATAGAACCTTGTCTTTAAGAGCACTTGAAGATATGTATACCTCTATTGTTAAAGACACTCCTTTTGGAGAATATGCCTCTATTATTTCCTTATTAACTGACACATTTTTTGTCGCACCTGATAATAGTGATTATATTCTTTCTCAATACGACATTATTTCAGGTGAAAATTCTAAAATTGCAATAGAAGAAGATGAAATGATGATCGTTGTTTCAAAAGACCGTCAATTAACCGATGTCTTTTTAGGACAACTTGGTTATTATAGCCAAGACCAATTCGTGGCCTTGGTTAATAAATACGCAGACCCAAGCGAAGATAACCCATATAATGATGTCGATACTGGAGGAGATAAAATCTCTTATGAAAAATTATTGAATAAAGAATTTTATTATGTCCCATATTCTGAAAATAATGACTTCTTATTTAAGAATAATCCAATGAATCCTTTCCCAACATCTCCAACTGATATGCCTTTATATTACACTTCAGAAGTTGATTCGGCTTCTTCTCTTCCAGATAACGCAAGAAAAATCAAAATCACCGCGATTCTTCAACCAAAAGAAGATGTTTCTTATGGATGTTTACAAACAGGTTTAGTGGTTTCTAATAAGTTCCAACAATTTTTATTAGAAGATTCTTTTAAATCTAATGTTAGAGAAGTTCTTAATTCTAGATTAGATTATTATAATAATCTTGGAGTCCAAGTAGAAGGCCAACCAGTAAAAGACGAGGCAACTCTTTTAAAAGAAGAAGAAATTAAATCTACATATTCTTTATTAATCCCTTATGCTTATAAATACGATTATTCAATCGCTGAAAATGGACGTATTAAATATATCTCATCACCTATGAAAACTTCCTCGGTTATCAGTGTCGTTAATTTAGAATCCACTGGAGGTATAGGTGGAGGTTTCTCCGATGTTATTACTAAGATGTTTGGTAATCAATATTCTATTGAAAATCAATTTGAAACAGCGATTAGATCTATCGGAGGTATAAAAGAAATACCTTCAAAAATTTCTATTTATCCAAAAAGTTTTGATGAAAAATATTTAGTTACTGACTATCTAGATAGTTGGAACAATAAAGATGTCACTATCACGCTTTTTAGTGATGTTGAAGGACATGATGAAGTAGTCTTAAACGGAGAAGATAGAGAAGAAATTACATACAATGATAATCTTCAAATCATTATCTCTTTAATTTCTACGATGATTGATATCATCACTATCGCACTTCTTTGCTTTACTTCTTTATCACTTGTTGTTTCTACTGTGATGATTGGTATTATTACTTATGTTTCAGTTATTGAAAGAGTTAAAGAAATTGGTATTATTAGATCATTAGGCGGAAGAAAAATGGATGTTTCAAATCTATTTAACGCAGAGACATTCATGATTGGTCTCACTAGTGGTGTCTTTGGTATCGGTGTTACTTATTTGATTTCTTTAATATTAAACGCTGTTATCAATAACTTTGCCTCAATTGGAAGTATTATTTATTTACCAATTCCAACTGCGTTAATTGTCATATTAATTTCAGTAGGTCTCACTTTGATTTCTGGTTTAATTCCTGCAAGAGCAGCAGCGAAAAAAGACCCAGTTGTAGCCTTAAGAACTGAATAAGGGAGTTAGATATGGATCCAATTTTTAAATTAGTATTATTAATACTATTAATAACTTGCTTTTTATCTTCATGGCTATTCTATATTTTTAAAAATAGAATTATCCATCAAATATTAGATTTAGTTAGTGTTGGCCTATTTATTTCGTATACTTCTCAATATGCTTATTTATTCGCTCATCTAGGACACTTATCTGTTAATTCAATTTGTTATTTATTATTATTTGTTTTTTCTATAATGTTAGGAGTGTATAAGGTTTTTACCTTTAGAAAATAATGAACAAAAAAGTTTGTTTAATTTCATTAGGTTGTAGCAAGAATCTCGTCGATTCTGAACATATTTTAGGTTTGCTTAAAGAAGATGGTTACCAAATCACAAATAACGAAAAAGAATGTGATATTTTAGTTATTAATACATGTGGTTTTATTGATTCTTCTAAAAAAGAATCTATTAACACTATTTTGTCTAAAATCAATAAACCTTACAAATTAGTGGTTACTGGTTGCTTAATTGAAAGATATTTAGACGAACTTAAAAAAGAAATTCCAGAAGTGGATTTATATATTCCTATTAGAGATTATTATCGCTTTAATGAATTACTTTCATCTTTAGATGATGATATTAAAGATAATAAAGAATTAACTTCTAGTAAACGAGTTATCACTACTGGTAGTTTTTCTAGCTATCTTAGAATTGGAGATGGATGTGATAATCGCTGCGCTTACTGTGCGATTCCTTTAATAAGGGGACCTTATAAATCACGTCCTTTAGATGAAATTATTTCTGAAGCGCATTATTTAAAAGAACTAGGAATAAAAGAAATTGTTGTTTTAGAACAAGACACTACTAAATACGGAAGCGATTTAGAAGGTGATATAGATATAGTTACTTTATTAAAAGAACTTCTTAAAATTGAAGAATTTGAATATATTAGACTTTTATATTTATATCCAGATGAAATAAGTGATGGATTAATTGATTTAATTGCTTGTGAAAAAAGACTTACTCCTTATTTTGATATCCCTATCCAACACAGCGAATCTTCTATTTTAAAAAGAATGAATAGAAGGGGGGATAAACAATATTTATATAATCTTTTCAAAAAGATTAGAACTAAAATCCCTAATGCGATTTTAAGAACAACAATTCTTGTGGGCTTTCCAGGAGAAAGCGAAGAAGATATTTCTAATCTATTAGAATTTATTGAAGAAATTCAATTTGACCATCTAGGTGTTTTTACTTATTCAAAGGAAGAGGGAACAGCCTCATATAATTTTACTAACCAAGTAGAAGAAGAGATTAAACAAGAAAGAAAAGATAAAGTAATGAAACTCCAACAAAAAATTTCTTATAGAAGAAATAAAAACCATATTGGAGAAATAATGGAAGGTCTAATTGTTAAAAAAGAAAGCAATTATTATCTATTCAGATCTTATTGGAACGCTCCTGACGATGTCGATGGTAACATCTATGTTAAAGCGGATATGGCTTTAGAAATTGGGCAAAAAGTAAAAGTTAAAATTACAAACGCTTATGTATATGATTTGCTAGGAAGGGTTTTAGAAAATTAAACTTGTAATAATGCTTATTATCATCTATTATGATTAAGCATAAATGTGCCTCCTTAGTTAAGTGGTATAACGGATCCATGGTAAGGATCTATTGCTGGTTCGATTCCGGCAGGAGGCACCAATTTGTAGGTTAAGGCTGATACTAGTTATCAGTCTTTTTTCTTAGATTTAATCAAACTTTTTTGCTTTTTCATTATTTCTTAAATAAAGTTTAATGTAATTTATGATGCCAATGATTGATTGCGTTAAAAAATGTTATTATTGCATTTAAAAATGGTTAGCAAGAGATGGTCTCGTTTTCTTTATAAAGAAATAGGATGGTTTTTCTTGACAGATGCATATTGGCCAAATGATAATATAAGTGTCAAGAGGGAAACCTAATGACAGACAATGAGTGTTCACAATGTCACTTAATACATTGTATGATACAAAAGATCTTCACGATGTGATCTAAATAACATCGTTTGAAACAAAAGACCTTCGCAATGTGGCCCAAACAACATTGCTTTTTTTGACAAAGGAGGACATTAAATGATTAAGAATTCTATGTATTTTGCAAAAAGAGAAATATATGATTTAATTCGTTCTCTTGGTGGTCAATGGAACGATTCTAAAAAAAGACCGATAGTGTGCATCTTTGAATCTAATGAACATAAAGGTCTTTATTATGCTGTTCCTGTTGGCAATTATGAACATCGCGATAACAAAGCAAAAGAAAGAATTCAAAGATATTTAGATTTGCCAGAAGATAGAATCGAATCTTGTTTTTATCACGTTGGCAATACTACTGTGAAATCAATTTTCTTTTTATCAGATGTTATTCCAATAATCGATAAATACATTGATAGGGAATACAAAAACTATTATTCAAATAAAATTCATGAAATCAAGAATAAAGAGCTCATTGCGGAATTAGAAAGAAAGCTTAAACGAATATTAGCTTGGGAAAAAGGGAAACCGAATTATTTTAGACAACATATCACTGACACTAAAAACGAGCTTATTAAAGAATTAGATTAAGAGAAAATTCCGAAAAGAAAAGTTTAATTCTAAAAATCGAATTTAGTATTTCAAGTTATAGCGCTTTTTCATACAACTGAAAAATCTTGCGGGGGGGGGTTATATGGTAAAGTAAAAAAAGAAATATTTAATTGAAGGAATGTTTATGAAAAAGACGCGAGGATTATTCTTTTTTGGCATATTTGCAATAGCTACTGGAATAGGTTTTTTATCCACATCATTTAAATCAAGCGCCCAAAGAGTAGAAGCGGCAAGTGATATCTCTTATGTTAAATTTGATGATGAAGGCATAGTTAAATTAGGCGAATATCCACAAAATATTGTGACAACCGTTTCTGCGGATGATATAAAAACCAACGGCGTTGTAACAACAACAACGGGTGGCAATAAATATTACACCTATCACAATAAAAGATATGCAATTATTGAAAATGCTATTGTGGACACCGAAGGTTCAAATGGCCGTATATTATCAAATGGTGATGAAATAAATAACTATAATGGTCAAAGTAACGTTGTTATTGAATTTAATACTATTGAATGGCAGCTTTTAAAGATAGATAAAAATGATAAGGATACAGCTTATCTCATTTCCACAAATATTTTAGATAGAGAAATATATAATCAAAGTCTCACTGAACATGTTGATTATTACCATTCCTCTTTATTTAACTATTTAAATAATAATTTCAAGGAAATGTCCTTTTCTAACGACGATCTCAAATATCTTGCATATGGTTCTGGAGGGTTGACAAAATTTCATATTGATATTCCAGAAAAAGATGATGTCGATTTAGATAGTTATGAAGACAAGAATCTAAAACAAGCCAGCGATTATGCTATTTTAAAAAATCTTACTAGTCATAGTGCTTATAATCATGGCGTTGGTCTTCCTTATCTTAACGCTGGTTATTGGTTAAACACTTTTTCTAGTGAAAATGATAGAATTCAAGTTTGTTGGGCGAAAGTTGCTTATTCATCGTGCTTGATGGACGATCCTAAAATCGGTGTCAGACCAGTTATTCAAGTGAATTATAAAGAAAATCAAGGAGGTGGCGGAGGAAGCACGACTCCATCAAAATCTTCTAGTGGTGGAAGTGGCAACGCCACTTTAGGTATTGGTATTTCTTTCACTATCCTTGGTGCCGGTGGTTTGATTGCTTTCTTTATCCTTTGGGCTAAAAAGCATCCATCTGGTAAGCCACCTATTTGGATTATCGCTTCGCTAGCGGGAACTTTAGTTATCTCTGTTGTTGGATTAGGTTGCCTTGCTGGTGGAATGACTGGTGGAGGTGGCGCAGGTTGCTTTAAAACAGGATATTATGTCCAAACAGGACAATATGGCAGCGGTCAAGCTGATTATACTGCTTGGCTCATCAAATCCGATGGAACAGCCTCTTATTGTAGTCATATAACAGATACCACCAACGCTAGCGATTTTGCACCTGATAACTATATGTCAGGCACTTATAAAATTCAGGGTTCTAAGCTAATTATTGAAATACCAAAGCACGAGATTAATAACTTTGGTACTGTGGGTGGAACTTTCACTTACACAATTAAAGGCTGTGGAAATTTCCAAAATAGCGACGGTGCTTACCACTGGGTGAGAGGAGATAGTTTATGAAATATTGCACGAAATGTGGCGCACCAATGAACGATGACGCCTTATTCTGCCCTAAATGTGGCACAAAAGTGGAAGAAGTTATTGAAGAAAAGTCAACTACTCAACCAGTTGAAGAAAAATCAGTTCCTAATGAAGAAGCTCCTAAAACTAACGCCAAAGTTAAAGGGGCTAGAGTTTCTATTCATGAACAACCAGTCAAACAATTTTTACCTTTGCCATTAGCGTTAATTGTTTGTTCTATTGCCCTTTGGATAGTAAATGCCGTTGGAAATACCTCTGGTATTACTAGAGTAATGCCTCTACTTATATTTATGTTCCTCAGTGGATTCCTTGGTGTTATGTCACTAATTAGAGCGATTAATACAATTAAAAGGCAACTTTATTTTAAATCCGCTTTATCATTTGTCTTATTTGCGTTATTAGTCACCTGCTTAATTATTGATTTCATATTCTTGATTAATAGTTAATTACCTTTAGAAAGCATTTAAAACAAATTAACTTGTATCAAAATTGAACAAGAAGGCCATCTAGCGTGTTCGATTCTGATACAAACGTGTCAGAATTTTTTTATGACAACAAGTTAGCTTATTATGTAAACAACAAATGATAAATATATATTGAAATGTTGTATACATTTATATATAATATAGACATGGATAGTGTATTAAAAGGTGTACTTGAAGAAGAATTAGAAAGAAATCTCCAAAAGCAGAGAGTATTTTGTAATGAACTAACTAAATATCCAAAAGGATCTTTGGTGGTTGTTAAAGTTCATGGAGATCAATATCTATATCGTAAGTTTCGAGACGGAAATAAAATTGTCTCTATTTATGTAGGGCCTGCAAAAAGCGCTGAGACAAAGAAAGCATATGAAGATAGAGATAAATATCTCAAACTAAAGCAGGATATTAGAGATTTAAAAGAAGAAGAAAAGAAAATTAGAAAGGCGGTAAAAATATATGGCAAAATATGAAAACAAAATGCTAGATATTATCGAAGCATTGCACAAAAGCGGCCTATTAAAAAACTGCATAATTTCTGGTAGTTGGGCTATGTTCTTTTACAAAGAAATATTTGAGGGTTTTATTCCTCCTATCGCCACAACAGACTTTGATATCTTTCTTCCAAACGTCTCTAAAATCAAAGAAGGCAATATTAACAAATTATTAATTGGTTTAGATTATGTAAGAGACGATGATAACCTCACAGGCAAAACGAAATATTATTCTAAAGATGGGTTCGAAATTGAGTTTTTAACAATCCCAGATAGAACTATGAATAATGTGATAAAAATCCATTCTATTGGTATTGGTGCAGAAGCCCTCCCTAAAATGAAAGTGGCGGAGTGGAATTATGTCACTGTTAAATATAATGGATACGATGTAAACGTTCCTTCCCCGGCGAGTTACTGTTTACAAAAACTATTAATTAACAAAGAAAGATCTGAAGTCAAAAAAGCCAAAGATATCGATGCGGTAAGATATATTCTTGGATATGTGCTTGCTTCAAGCAAATATAGTGCAGAGTTTATAGAATCATTTAATAGCGCTCCTAGAAAATGGAAAAAAGAAATTAGAGAAACAATTAAAACAAACGGGCTTGATTCATTAATTGAACTATAATAGGGACGATACTAGAAAATGGCAAAAAACAGCGAAGAATTTATTGAAGGGTTTACTAGAAATAATAACTAATTAAAAGAAAGTATCAAAATTGGTCAACCTTTCCATCATTCAAAATTATCACCAATGTGCTTATAAGAAAATCAATGAAGAATTAGTGTCAATGTATTTTGAGATTGGGAAATGTTTGTCAGAAAAGGTAAGATTCGGGATCAAAAGCAATTGATAAATTAGTATTAACTATAAAATCTTAAAATGGTTCAATAGAGCTGGTTTATATAGAATGATTCAATTTTATGAAATCTATAAAGACAATCAAAAAGTGCGAACACTGCTCGCACAATTGAGTTGGACTAATAATCTGCTAATATTACAAAGCTAATTGAAGAGTAGGAGCGAATACAAAAGCAAATTAAAACTAATTTTATTAATTTTGGCAATTAATTTGACAAATTTATTACAGCATTTTATCGACCTTTTAAAAATGTTTAAATGATAAACGCAACCGCTAGTTGACAAAAAGGAAAGTAGAATTGGTAGAAAAATAATCCTTTAGGTTTTACACTATTAGTGGTTAAAGAGGTAGATTATGACTATTGAAATTGCTAACAAATTAATTAAATTAAGAAAAGATAAAGGATATTCACAAGAACAATTAGCGGATCTCCTAGGAGTGTCTAGACAAGCTGTGTCCAAATGGGAAAGAGCGGAATCTTCCCCAGACACTGATAATTTAATCGCTCTTGCGAAATTATATGAAATATCTTTAGATGAATTATTAGATATTAAAAATTATCAAGTAGAAGTGAAAGAAGAAAAGAAAAATGATGATGGTTTTTCTAAGATAGAAAAAGCCATCTCTTTTGGCTGCGTGGCTCTTGCTTTAATTATCTATTTGCTTTTAGGTGTTCTTTTAGGCATGTGGGGAACAATGTGGGTCTTATTCTTATATGCTGTTGTTGTTCCTTCCTTTATTGAAGCAATCCATTACAAATCTTTTACAAAATTTAATTATCCAGTATTTGTTGCTTCTATTTATTTAACACTTTCATTGTTTTTGCATATTTGGCATCCTCTTTGGATTATTTTCCTTACAATCCCTATTTATTACCCAATATTTGGCAAAATCGATTCACGTATCCACAGATAATAGTCAGTTTACTTTTGTCCTAACTTTTGGTTTAATATAAATATGATTTTATATTATGTTAGACATGGTCTACCTAACTATGAAGAGGATAATCTTACGGAATTAGGTAGATATCAAGCGGATGAAACATCTAAATTTTTAGCGACAATAAATTTTAATATGATTTTCTCTTCTCCTTTAGGAAGAGCAAAAGAAACAGCCTCATATTTAGAAAAAAGAATTAATAAAACAGCAATTATACTTCCATTTGCTAATGAGTCAATCGCTCATCATTATTTTCATTTACTAAACGAAGAAACTAACGAAAGACAATGGTTGTTTTTTAATCCTACTTGGAGAACTTATCTTAACGAATTAAGAGATGATCCTAATTGGTTTGATAGTAAATATTTCAAAGAACCAAGGTTTAAAGAAGCAATCGAATATTATTCAAAAAAAATTGATGAATGGTTAACCAGCATAGGAATCCATCATGACAAAGAGAAAAACACATACACAAAAATTGAAGGTAAAGAAGTACCTAATAATTTAGTTTTATTCGCTCATGGAGGATTTGCTTATGCATTTCTTTCATACATTTTGGGACTATCTTATCCATATTTCGCCTCTCATTTTATTTGTATGAATACGTGTGGGGTAACTGAAATCATTTTTGATTTAGACACAAAAACCGCTAGATTGAATCGTTATAATGACGTTCATTATGATAGAGAAAAACTTACATAGAAAAGGAAAAACAATTTATGGAAAAAAATTATCGTATTGTCATTGACACTTTAGGAAGCGATAAAGGGCCTGAAGCTATTTTAGAAGGTGCGAAAACTGTTTTAGAAAATAATCCTAATATTAATCTTGTCTTAGTGGGAGATAGTGAATTAATTTCTTCTTTTGGTTTTCCAAAAGAAAGAATTGAAATAATTCACGCGACTAATACAGTTACAAATTATGATAATCCAATGGAAGCCTTTTATCGCAAAGAAAAACCATCTGTCTTTTTAGCTCTTGAAAAATGTGCGACTGACGAAGATGCGATCGGTGTTATTTCTAGCGGTAATACAGGTGCAGTTCTTGTTGGAGCGATTAAATATTTATTAAATGAAAATCGTGATAGACCATGTCTTGCTGCGATGATACCTACTAAGATTAATGGACATTATACTTGTTTAGTTGATACGGGTGCGATTACAGATTGTACATCATCTCAACTTGTGGGATTTGCTCACCTAGGTTCTAAATTCGTTAAACAATTATATAAGATTGAAAATCCAAGAGTTGGTTTATTATCTAATGGTAGCGAACCTACAAAAGGAAACAAGTTAGTTAAAGAAACACATCTTTTATTAAAAGATGATAAAGAAATTAATTTTATTGGTAATATCGAAGCGGTTAATACTTTAGATGGTCTATGCGACGTTCTTGTTTGTGATGGGTTCGCAGGTAATCAAATCTTAAAAAACACTCAAGGTGTCGCGATGACTCTTATTAAAGAAGTAATGAAATTTGGTGTTATTAACAAGCAAGAAGATATCACAAAACAAATTGCAGGTCATATTATGAAAAATTATGACTTTGAATCTAATGGGGCGGCTATTATGCTAGGAACAAAAAAATATGTTCTTAAATGTCGTGGTTCAAGTGGGCCAAACGCGACTGTAAGCGCTTGCAATATCTTAATTAACGTTATCAATAATAAATGCTATTATTAATATAAGAGGGACAATATGTACGATAGACTTTTAAAACTCATTAAGGAAAATCTTCCTAATAAAGATGTTGAAAATGCATCTAAAGATTCTCACTTAGTTAGAGATTTAGGTATGGATAGCATTGGAATGATGATGCTCTCAATGGCAATTGAAGATGAATTCGGAGTCGTCTTTGATACACCAGTCAGATTTGAAACAGTTAACGATGTTATCTCATATTTAGAAGAAAACGCAACCAAATAAGGTTGCGTCTTTTCTTATATTGTTTTTACAAAACAGCGTCTACGTTTTGTGTATTCTTTTCTAAAGTTAGAGACTAAACCTAAGATGTTATGGTTGTTTTCAAGCATCAAGTTAGTTTCTAAATGCGAGATAGGTTTTGCTTTAAGTTGCTTGAATAATTCCAAGATCATAATAGAAGCAACACCTTGAATCGCATATTCTGGGAGAACTCCAATTAATCCAAGGTCGATAACTTGAGGATTCTTTTTATTTTTAAGGAATTCGATTAAGAATGGGAGAGTGATCTTACCTCTATATTTAGTAACGATATGTCCAATTGATGGGAACATAAGAGCGAAACCGCAGATATTTTTGTTTTTATCAAAGATAACAACGACATCCTCTGGTCTTAAAATAAGAGTAAAATTAGAAATACAAGAATCAATCATTTCCTTTGTAAAAGGAACTGTTCCATAAATCTTATTATATGTAGTGTCGATAATTTCAAAGAATTGAGCTTTATATTGTTTAATAAATTTTCTTAAATTCTTTGGTTGATACATGGAAAATCCATGTCTTTCTTTTAATTTAGAAACAAGTAGTTCAAGACGTGGGTCAATTTCTTCAGGTGGGAAAAGTTTATATTCAAGCCAGTCTATTTCTTTTGTAAAGCCATAGCCTTCTATTAATGATTGATAATAATCATAGTTATATTGCTCTTCATAAGTTTGCATTTTATCAAACCCATCAATTAATAAACCTTCACGTTCAAGATCGCTATAACCAAGTGGTCCAACAATTTCGTTAATATCGAATTGTTTTGCCCAGTTAGTTACCGCATCAAAAAGTTTATTAGCGACTTCTTGATCATTAATAGAGTCAAAACGAGTGAATCTCACTCTTTTTTGATTCCACTTTTCATTCGCAGCTTTTTGAATAATGCCTTGGATTCTTCCTACTACTTTGTTGTTTTCGTCTACACATAAATAAAACACACATTCGCAAGTCTTATTGTAGACAAAATCTTTTTTAAAGATTTTCTTTTCATCTCCAGTTAAAACAGGAACATAATATGGGCAATCTTTATAAAGATCTAAAGGAAAATTAATAAACCTTTTAATATCCTTTTTTGTTTTTACTTCAATTATTTTATACATATTTATCACCAGTCTCATCATACACGGCAAAAAACATCTTATCAATTTATTTATCCTTATTAACTCCTACTATCTTAAAGGTTTATATTATGTTAATATAAAAAAGAATTAGGTATAAGTTATGATAAAAAAATATTTGAATTTAATTATTGGTAGTTCTTTAATTTTACTTTTTGTTATTTGGACAATTTTAGTTAAAACTATTGATGTTCGTCCAATTGGGCCTTTAGGTAGTGAGGTTGGCTTAGCTTCATTTAATCAATATTTCTTTAGTTTAATTGGCTATAACAATACACTTTATAAAATCACAGATGTATTAACATATATTTTTATTGTGATTGCCCTTATATTTGTGGTGCTTGCTATTTACTCTATTATTGAAAAAAGAAGTATTAAAAAACTTAATTATCGTTATTACATTCTTTTTGGTGGATATGGAATAATTGTTATTATATATATTCTTTTTGAATTATTGAAAATTAATTATCGCCCTGTTTTAATAGATAATCAGTTAGAAGCAAGCTATCCTAGCTCGCATATGCTATTATCTATCTTTATTCTTTTAAGTGCGATTGATATGACTAATTATTTGCTTAAAGACAAAAAAATAATAAGAAACATTATTAATATTTCTTTAATTCTATTATTAGTCTTTAATGTCGTTGGAAGAATAATTTCTGGTGTTCACTGGATGAGCGATATCATCGGAGGGGCTTTTGTCTCTCTTGGTGTATATTTTATTTATATTTATTTCAATAAATATTTTAATGAAAAATTAGAGAAAGAAAATGTATTATAAAGAAGATTTAGGCTATGTTTATCCAAAAAGAAGTGATGAGCATATGCTTGTAGTAAAACATATTAGAGACACTCATTTCGATGAGAAATATCCTTATTATGATAAGTCTTTTAAAGCTAAACTTAGACGTTTATCTTTCTTTCTTTTATATAACCTCCTTGTCTGGCCAGTTTGTAAATTAGCACATGGAGTTAAAGTGTATGGAAAGAAAAATTATAAAAAACATAAAAGGTTATTTAAAAATGGAGCGATAACAATCGCAAACCATGTCTTTATGTGGGATTTCTTATGCGTCTTAAGTGTTGTTAGACCTCATTTATTACATTTTCCAGCCTGGAAAACTAATTTTGAAGGACCCAACGGACCTTTAATTAAACTGGCTGGTGGAATCCCGATCCCTGTTGATAATTTCCGTGCGATGGCGAAATTCAAATCTGCGATTAATCAAATTTTAATAGAAGGAAAATGGCTCCACTTTTTTCCAGAAGGTTCGATGTGGAATTATTACCCAGATATTAGGCCTCTTAAAAAAGCGGTATTTAAATTCGCGGTTGAACATAATAAACCTATTATCCCTATTACCATGTCTTTTAGGAAAAGAAGAGGTTTATATAAATTATTTTTTAATAAACCATGTGTCGACCTTCATATTGGAGAACCTTTAATTCCAAATATGGAATTAGATAAAAGTGAGCGTATCGATGATTTGCATAAAAGAGCCTATCATATTATGCAGGTGATGAACGGGATAGATGAAAACTCTCCAACATATAATAAAGATCAAAATATAGAAAATTATAAATCCACGATTTAGGAGGAAAAGTATGAACAAGCTTACTTTTAAACATTGGCTAAGTTTTATTGTCGCGGGCTTAATTGGACAATTTGCTTGGACTATTGAAAATATGTTTATCAATCGTTATTTATTTTATACAACAGGTAGACTAGATTTTATTGCCCCAACAGTGGCTCTCAGCGCATTAACGGCGACCTTAACGACTCTTTTTATGGGGGTGTTAAGCGATAGAATTGGTAAAAGAAAAATATTTATATCCTTTGGATATATTATTTGGGGTATCACAATTATCGCTTTTGCTTTTTTAAATCCACATCAATTTGGATTTTTACAAAATTCATTGTTTTTAACTGGTGTTTTAATTGTCATGATGGATTGTTTAATGACGTTTTTTGGCTCCACTGCGAATGACGCGGCCTTTAATGCTTATGTTACAGATGTCACAAATAACGACAATAGAGGTAAGGTCGAGAGTGTACTTTCAATTCTTCCTCTAGTTGCGATGCTTATTATTTTCGGATTCTTTAACGGTCTTACTATTGGAGAAAATCCTCAATGGACATTGTTCTATTTTATCTTTGGCGTTCTTACAATTATCGCGGGGGTTGTTTCTTTATTTGTTATTCCAAAAGAAGAAATTAAACCAAACAAAGAAGAACCATATATCAAGAATATATTCCATGGTTTTAGACCATCCACGATTAAAAATAACAAAATGTTATATTTAGTGATGGTTGCATTTTGTATCTTCTCTATTGCAATTCAAATATTTTTTCCATATTTCTTAATCTATATCGAAAAGAATTTAAAAATAGTCGATTTTAACTATATCATCACCCTTGGTTCAGTTTTATTAGTTGCGTGCATTATTACTGTTGTTATTGGTTTATTTATGGATAAAATCGGTAAAACAAAACTTTTAATTCCTGCTTTAGCAGTGACAATTCTTGGGGCGATCTTGATGTTTTTTGCTACCCGCATGGCATTTATTATTATCGCTGGTATCATCTTGATGTCTGGATATATGGTGTCTACTGCAGTATTAAATGCAAAAATTAGAGATTATACACCTAGTAATGAAGCTGGATTATTCCAAGGTATCAGAATGATATTTGCGGTTTTAATTCCTATGGTAACTGGACCATATATTGGAGAGGCGTTATATAAATCTAATCCTGATACTTATCTTAATGAATATAATCAATTAGTCACTTTACCAAATGCGAATATTTTCTTAGGAGCAGCGGCAGCGTTAGTGGTTGCAATTATTCCTATCATTTTCATTATAATTAACGAAAAGAGGTTAAAAGATGACACAAAATAGCAACATTCCGTTAAGTGAATATCCTCGTCCTCAATTAGAAAGAAAATCTTATTTATCTTTAAACGGTATTTGGGAATATGCGATTAGAAATACTAGCGATATTCCTAATAATTTTGATGGAGATATTTTAGTCCCATTTTCTCCTGAATCTCCTTTAAGTGGGGTTAATAAATTCCTTAGTCCAGACGATTATTTATTTTATAAAAAAGAATTAAACATTTCTAAGGATATCGATAACGATAAAATTATCCTTCATTTTACCGCGGTTGACCAAATCGCAGAAGTCTTTATTAATGATGTTTTACTAATTAAACATGTTGGGGGTTTTCTTCCCTTTGAAGTTGATATTAAACCATATTTAAATAAAGATAAAAATATCTTAGTTGTTAGAGTTAAAGATTATTCTGATACATCTTATTATTCTCGTGGAAAACAAAAGATTAAAAGAGGAGGAATTTGGTACACCGCTCAATCGGGCATATATCTTCCTGTTTGGTTAGAAGGTGTATCATTTGACTATATTAAAGATATTAAAATAACTCCTGATATCGATAACGATGAAATAATAATTAATCCAAAAACCGATTCAAATAGTTGCGTTTTAGAGTTTTTTGATAAAGAAATAGAATTAATTCCTAATTCTGATAATCATATAAAACTCGATGAATATGAATTATGGTCCCCTGAAAACCCAGTTTTATATAACTTTAAAATAAGAACAAAAAATGACGAAGTTAATTCATATTTTGCAATGAGAAAATTCTCCACTATTTTAGATGAGAACAACATCAAAAGATTAGCCTTAAATAATAAGCCATATTTTATGAAAGGTTTATTAGATCAAGGATATTATGATAAGAGCATGTTAACTCCTAGAAGCGATGAAGATTATATAAGGGATATCAAGCTTGCGAAAGCTATGGGATTTAATACCCTACGTAAACATATTAAAATCGAAACATTAAGATGGTATCATTACTGCGATAAAATCGGAATGATTGTCTGGCAAGATTTTGTCTCTGGAGGAGAAGATTATAAATTTATTACCATCTCCACACCGCTTGTTACAAAAATGCATTCCGATGATAGAAAATATAAGAAGTTCTCTCGAGCGAACAAAGTTGGAAGAGAAGAAGCAATCATTGAATTTAAAGGCACTATAAATTATTTATATAGCGTACCTTCAATTGGATTATGGACAATCTTTAATGAAGGTTGGGGACAATTTGATTCAAAAGCTATTTATGAGATGTGTAAAGATATTGATAACACAAGAATTTATGACCATGCATCTGGATGGCATGATCAAGGCGTAAGTGATACGAAATCCCTTCATATTTATTTTGCAAGGGTTAAGCTGCCAAAAGCTAAACATGTTAAAGGCAGATCAATCATCCTATCTGAAGCTGGGGGATATTCTTTAATTACAGAAGGACATGTTTATAGCGATAAGTCATTTGGCTATAAAATGCTTAAAAATAAAGAAGAATTAATAGAAAATTATAAAACATTTATTGATTTAGATATTGTCCGTCATATACCTAATGGTTTATCAGCGTTTATCTACACTCAATTAAGTGATGTCGAAGATGAAGTTAATGGTTTTATTACTTATGATAGAGAAGTAATCAAAGTTGACGTTGATAAAATTAAAGGATTAAACGATTTAGCTAAATTATAAAATGTATCTAAGACGCCTAGAAAATTAGGCGTTTTAATTTTTAATTTAAAAAAATTAGAGGCATTATGTAATAAATGTGTTAATATTTTAGTGTATGAGTATTAAAAAAGTTTTATCATGTTTAACTCTTTCCTTAATTGGGTTAATGACAATCACAAGTTGTGGTTATATTTATAACGAATCAATTGTTACCGATGATTTTAATAATTCTTCAGAAAGTGAAGAACCTAACGATGAAAGCGAAAGCAATACAGGTTCCCCTTTAAAAACATTAATTAATTTAGAAGTCTTAGATAGAAGCAACTACTCTATTGGAGAGACATATTCTTTGGATAAAGAAATGATCATTTATGGTATATATGCGGATGGATCTAAAGAAGTTATGCCCGATAATTTTGTTGAAACTATCTATTTTTCAAGAATAACGGTCATTCCTTTAGGATATGAAGAAGGTGTCGTTTATGATCCTTCTACAAAATTTGAATACCCAGGTATTTATACGGTTAAAGCTCAAATTAATGATTTATTTATCGTTAATTATTCTTTTGAAGTTCTAGAAGGGTTAACTGATAACAAACTTAAAGTTACCGGTATTGATGTTGACTTAAAAAATGTTACCTTTTCAAAAGGTGAAATTATTGACCAAACAATTTCCGCAGAGATTAAAATCAATTACTCTAATGGCGGAATTGAGAAGGTAAGATATAACAAAAACACAAAATTATTTTATCCCCAAATCAATTTAGATTTATACGCGGAAGGCGATGATTTAACAAATCGTATTTTTAACCCACTAGAATCTAGAGTTAATTACAAACTTGTTATCAGTTTAAATAATTTCGCATATATTAAAGATATCTATATTGAACTTGGTTATGAAAGATTAAATGAAATGTCTTTTGTTACAAGTGACTTCGATAAAAAAGCAATTAAAGCGACAGGCGACGCAAAAATTTTAGTAGTCCCAATTTATTTCGGATTAAACGATACTTCTGATTCAATAGACGATGCATTTATTAATGAATTACGTCATTATTTAGATAATAACCACATTATTCCAAATAACAGTTTAAATCTTAACGGAATTCCTTTATTAGCATTAAATGATTTAGCTACTTTATATAATTATTATTTTGTTGATACAGAAGCAATTATTCCTTCAATGCATACATTTTTTAGAAAGTCTTCCTTTAATCAATTTTATATTCATGGAGCGTTTTCTAGTCCACGTTTCGAAGACTTGATTAATTTTGATTTTAGAACAATCTTGAATGATTCTAGTGAAGCGACATTGTATCAATTCTTACAAAAATGTTTGGATTTTGCAGTAGAAAACATCAAAAATAACGGTGTTTATCCTGAAAATCCTAATTTTACATTCTCTGATTATGATCTCAATTTTGATGGTGCGATTGACACTGTTCACTTTGTTACAAATATTGATCACTTAAAGGTTGGTGAAACTAGTCCATTAGCTCCTCATAGCGGATACGCAAATACAACATCTTCTAACGGAGGATACAACTTAAATCGTTTCTATATTTCTACTTTTAAATCATTAATGGATATTGAGTCAGCTTTTGATGAAAAACAAGTCGGCATCTTAAACGCAGTTAAGGATGTTGGTTTATCCCTTGGCCTAAAAGATTATGACAATAAAAGCGATGTCCCATTTGATGTAAATTATGTTGGTCACTCTGAAATGATGTCGACATCTATTATGGATTTTGGATCATTTTCAAAAATGGCAAATGGATGGATGAGCCCATATGTTGTTGATGGATTATCTAACTCAATTGATATCACAATTAGAAGCTATTCAACATATGGAGATTGCATTATTGTTCCTGCGGATTATTCAACCTACAACGGCAGTGCATACGACGAATATTTCTTGATTGAATTCTTTGCTGGAGATGGTAACAATAAAAGCTTCCTTGATATCTATAATTACTTCGTTCCAGAAGGTGGCAAAAAATTAGATAAAAACACTCATGGGGTTAGAATTCATCACGTCGACGCAAGACTTGTTAAAAAGAATTTAGATGGAACTTATTCTCCAGACGAATTCAAAAAAGGTAAAGATGGTGAATGGGTTATGCCTCTTAATAACAGTGTTGACTATAACGACTATAAGGACGCCGTTTACGCTCCTTGGGCTGACTTCAAATTAATCAGCACAATTCAAAAAGAAAAAGTAAACTCTTTTGGAGCAGGTGGTAGATCCTATTTATCTCCAGATGACCTATTCGTTGCAGGTGATAAGTTTACATTTGACGATTATAAACACTTTTTATCTAAGATGGGAAATGAAGTTAGCACTATGGATAACGGAGAGATATTCCCATATCAATTCGAAATAATTGAAGATACATTTGATCACGCAACAATAAGAATTACGAAATAATTAGAGAAGAACAAAACTTCTCTTTTTATATGTATTTGAGGTCAAAAAAACTCATTATTTTATTACTTTGTAATAACAAAAATGTTATTGCTTATTTGTGCTTGTACGTGTATATTTATAACGCTGCGCAATCGCACTATATTTATCGAGTCTTGGAGGTAAAGCATATGAAGAAAAAACTAACTATAGCTTCTATTTTAAGTATTTTTATGGGTGTAAGCGTTTTTATAGGAAACGTGACAAAAACCAATGAAATTCAAGCAAATGCTGCAACAAATGGTGCAGTTACAACCATTGTTATAAACGATGGATTAAAATGGAATTTCCGTTCCATTAGATTAGCGAATTTGGGTTATGATAGCGGTTACGATTGGAGTGATTTTAAAACTTTTCTTTCTAAACACTATGGTGTAAAACAGGACTCAGCGAGTAATGTTAAAGAAAGTTCTTCCACATGCTATTATTATAATGACACTAACAAGTACGCCTATATTAATATTGGTGGAACAAGCACAACAAGAACGCATTATATCCCTGCTTGGATACAATATGCTGAGTTTAAGATTTGCAACAATAGCAACGAATGGAATCATAATTATTTGAATAATGTTAACAAATATGCTCACTCTACCTATTCTGGAAGCGGAATAGGTTCGTGTGTAGGGAAAACCGTCACCTTGAAAACCGAAAGTGGCAGCAATAATCAATCTGTTGCAACTATATCATCAACAACTAATTATTTCGATAAAGCAAACATTACTAAAAGGTTTTTATCGAATGGTGTGGCTATTTCAGGCGATTCAACCGAAACCGCATACAAATACTATGACTATTCATCGAGTGCACCTCTCATCATCGATGGTTATTCTAACGATCAAAAATGGTATACCAACGAAGCGTGTACTACAGTTTATGAAACCAGTTTATTAACAGGCGACTTAATTTTATATGCGAATTATTCCCCAGTTGCCTACCAAGTTTCTGAATACAAAGTATTCGATGGCATTGTAGAAAGCGAACCTTTCTCAATTTCACAACAAGGAGAAAGCTATTTGCCAACTCAACCAGATGAAGAAGGGTATTTCTCTATAGGACTTTTTGCTGACCCAGAAGGCACCATTCCTTTTACTGGACCTATTACCTCCGATACAACAATATATCACCACTATGAAAAAATGCTTTATGATTACATTTATTTACGTGGTTTAGATAATGATAAATGGAGCAACGCAACAGATGACCCAACAAGCGTTCATTTATATGTTTGGGCAGAAAACGGAGCGTTATTAAATGGCGCATGGCCTGGTAATGAAATCACATTGGATGACTACGTTTGCAAAGGTGTAAACTTCGATTCTCGAGGTTTGTATAGAATCCCATTACTTGTTAATGGTGATGAAGTTCCTGCAAAATTTATTATTTACACTGAATATAATGGTGGCACAAAACAAAGCGCTGACTTGACTGTCACCTTTGGTGCTTACTATTACATTAATAGTTTAGTTAATGGTTCTGAAGACAAAAATGAAATTGCCGGTAATCTTGATGTCGGAGCGCAAGCGGAACTTGTTTTCAAAGTTAATGATGCTCGTTTAGCGGCTACTGACGAATATGAATATGAGGGTAAAACATACACAAATTCTATTTGTTCATTCGATCAAGCAACAGCAGTTGATATCTTAGATTCTTATGATGCTCTAAATAGTAAAACCATCTTTGATGGAACATCGTTCTGGACTAACAACGTTGAAAATAGACCTGACGGAATGGGTAATGTTCAAGCAGATGGAAATTATTACGGACACGAAATCATTACATCTTTAAGAACTTTATTCCCACAAACAGATCCATTAAACGCATTATTCACTAGCGAAAATGTTAACAATTCTGGATTTGTCGTTGCAATTATAGTTTTAGTTGCCACAGCCGGAATCATTGTGTTCCTTGTTTCTAAAAAAAGAAAATCACTTTCAAAATAATATAAAGTAAAATGGAAGCTTAGCTTCCTTTTTATTAATCTAAAGATTATGAAGAATAAAGATATTAAAATTATATTTGTGGATATAGATTGGACAATATTAGATCACAAGAATCATCGATTTGATATTAAATCTATAAAAGCCCTTAAAAGAGCCCAACAAAGAGGGGTTAAGGTTTTTATATGCACCGCTCGTCCATTTCACTCTGTGAGCCAAACAGGCCTATTTAATTTGATTAAACCTGATGGATGTGTCTACGCAAATGGAGCAATGGTGACTATTGATAACAAAGTTATCTATAAAAACATCATACCTCTAGATGTTTTATATGGAGTTGCTGAAACAACTCTCAAATATAATCTCACCATGGAATGCACTTTAGAAGATGGAAGAATTTTGATTGCGCCTAAAGATGAATATGTTGACGCATGTTTCTCTGTCTTCTATGAAGAGATGCCAGAAGTTGGAGATTATCACGATAAAGAAGTTGTGAGCATACTTTTGTTTGCTCCAAAACATTTAGAACAACAAATGAAAGAAGAAATGCCGAAAGGTGTTGAATGGGCTAGATTCCACGATAGTGGCGTTGATGTTTATTATAAAAAACACACTAAAGCAGATGGGGTAAAAGTAGTACTTGATCACTATGGATATTTAAAAGAAAACTCAATGTCTTTTGGTGATGATTATGGCGATATTCCTATGTTTGAATCTACAGGTATTTCTGTTTGCATGAACAACGGAAAAGATAAAGCTAAAGAATATTCTAGTTTTACAACAAAAAATGTTTGGGAGAGCGGGGTCAAATACGCCCTTAAACTTTATAAAATAATATAGAAAATAAAATTTATATAAAATATATTTGAATTACATACAGGTTTTTAATATTATATTTATAGAAAAAGCGATTTGTTTAAAAATAAGTACGTTATTTTAGGCATTTTTGCTTTTTAGAAAGGAAATATTTAAATGAAAAGAAAAGCATTAATCGCAGCATCAATTGGAGTTATGGCTTTAACTCTTGTTGGCACAGTTGCTTTTGGCGGTGAACGTAATCTTATTCGTCACGAAGCTGCTGATAGTTATTCTTTAACAGTCACTCCAGCTGATGTTGATGTTCTTTCTAATGAAAAATCCACAGTTGAAACTAGCTATGGCTCACTTATCACATTTGGTCACACAAATATTGGTATCGATGGTAGCAAGAGCAACTTCACATTAACAGAAGGAACACTTTTTAATTACGACGATTTAGAAGCCAATCCTAACGGAGGCGCCTTAAGTGGTTTAACTTCCATTACAGTTGATATCGTCGAAGGTAGCTTAACCTTATCTTATGGTTGGGAAACCGGTGTTTGGAGCGAAGATACAACCGCATTAACAGATAATGTTGCATGTGATTTATCTGATTTACATCCAAACTATTTTAAACTCTCTGGCTCTGCCACATTCTCAACAATCTCTGTTTCATACACATGTACAAGAGGTGAAGAACCAGTTGATAACACTATGACAGTTTATTTTAGAGCTCCTGAAAGTTGGGCTAATGCTAACTTATATTGTTGGGGAGAAGGAACTAACAATTGGGAAAAAGCATGGCCAGGTACAGCGATGACTAAGGATGAACTTACAGGACTTTGGTATCACACTTATGATACAACACTTTATACAAACGTTATTTTTAATAACGGTAGCGAACAATCCGCAAATTTAGAGTCTCCAACAGATGAAAATTTAGATTGCTATGTTTGGGACAATGGATGGTATAACGAAGATACTACTGAAATGCCTCCATATATCGACCCAACAGCTTATGATTTATTCCTTATACCAAATAGCAATTGGAAAGTTGACAATGCTAGATTTGCAGCTTATTTCTTTGGAAGCAAAGGTAACACATGGGTCTCTTTAGAAGACGTTGACAGCGATGGCATTTATGAATGTGTTAAACCAAGCGGCTATGAAAATGTTATTTTCTGCCGTATGAATCCAGGAAATCAAACCAATAGTTGGGATACAAAATGGAATCAAACTGAAGATTTAACTATTCCTACAAATGGCAACAACCTTTATACTGTTAAAGATGACACATGGGATAAAGGCGGCGGTACCTGGAGTACTCACGTATTCGGCTAAGCAAAACCAAAAACCAAAGACCGGGCAACCGGTCTTTTTTTATTGTTTACTGTTGTAAAAAATAAAAAACTATTTTACTATAGTAAAAGAGGAGGAACTTTCCTATGAAAAAATCATTAGCAATGAGTTTTATATTGCTTTCTTTGGTTTTAAGTGGATGTGGTGGAAAAGGTAATACCGATCCATCTGATTCAACAAGCGAATTTGAATCCAATGAATCAATTAGCGATAGCCAAGAAAGTGAATCAGAAACAGAAGAAAGTATTTCTATTGATGGCGTTGATGATTATGAAAAATGGATCGATTCTTGGTCTGAACCAGGACATTTATATGTTCACTATAAAAGACCATTCGCATCCGATGATGAATATGACAAATACGCTGTATGGATTTGGCCAAATGCACCTTTAGATTTAGAAGGTTCTTTATGGGGTGCAAGTGACCCAAATGTCCAAAATAAATTTTACGAAATGTCTACTAGCTGGATGACAAATATCGGTGGTAAAGGCATTGATAAAGATAATTACGGTAAAGTTTTAGATATTGATTTATCAAGAACTGATATCGTTGGTGGAGAATCTAATAAACCAGTATCTTTCGAAGGTTCTACAAGAGTTGGATTCTTAATCGTTGACCAAACATCTATGGGCGGTGGATCTCACTGGGTTAGTGATGGCGGCTCTAACATGTATATCAATGATTTCCAATCTCATTGGAGAAAAACAGGCGCTATGCACATTTTCTGCACTCAAGGTAGTGTTTATAATTACACCTTTGAATCTGGTGAAGAACCACCATTAAACCCAACAGTTACCGACACCACAGGTGAATATCGTTCAGAAACTAATGTTGATAGTTCTAAAGATATTCCAGGTGTTAATAAAACAAGTGAAAAATTTAAAGAAGTAGGTGTTGGCTATCAAATCTTTGTTGCCTCTTATAGAGATTCTAATGGAGATGGATTAGGTGATCTTAGAGGTGTTATCGATTCTCTTGATGAATTACAAGAATTAGGCATTGAAGCACTTTGGCTTACGCCTGTTCAAGAAAGCGAATCATATCACGCTTATGATACAGTTGATTATTTCTCTATCGATAAGAGATTTGGTACTGAAAATGATTACCGCGAACTTATGTTCGAAGCCCATAAACGCGGTATGACTGTCTTAATGGACTTAGTCTTAAATCATACATCACTTAATAATGTTTGGTTTAAGAAGAGCCAAAGCGCAGTTGTTGAATTAGACGCGAATGGCAAAGAAATTGAATACCGTAACTTATATCACTGGAAATTAGCAGGTGATAAAGTTAAAAAATATCAAAATGGTACATGGGTTGACGTTAATGTCGAAGACCATGGTGATTGGTATAGAGATGGCGAATCTAGTTACTATTATTATGGTAAATTCGGCTCATCTATGCCTGAACTTAACTATGACTGTCAATTAACCCGTGATTTAGTCAAACAATTAGCCCTTTATTGGTTAGGATTTGGCTTAGATGGATTTAGATTAGACGCAGTCAAACATATCTATATGAGAGACGAAGTAGATTCAATCGGTAGCGATAGAATTGTTGTTGATACAGGCGAAAAGACATCTTACGATCCAGAAATGAGAGAATATGTCACAAAAGCATTTGATTATTCTAGTGACATTACTAAAAACTTAAACTTCTGGAAAGACTTCGCTAACGGAATTAAAGCTATCTATCCAAATGCTTTCTTAGTTGGCGAAAACTTTGATGGTTATGGAATGCGTATAGCACCTTATTATCAAGCTCTTGATTCTCAATTTGATTTCTCACTTTATTATCATATTGAAGAAACAGCTTATAGCACTAAAGGGGTAGCCTCTACTGCATTAGGTAGCCAACAAAATTCTGAAACCGTTACTCCATATTCCACAACTACAGAAAATGATATTTGGGAAAATGGACAAGTTGCTTATAAACTTCCTGGTGGAGGTAGAAGTGATTTTATTAACAGTGCTTTCACATCTAACCACGATATTGCTAGAGCAATTAACCACGTTAATAACAATAAAGTAACAATCACAGGTACAAGCGAAGAAGTTAATAGAGCAAAAGTTGCGGCAGCTATTACTATCCTTAATCCTGGTGTTAGCTGGATTTATTATGGTGATGAACTTGGTATGTCCTCTAATACAGAAATGCATGAACCTCTCTACACATATGAAAATAATATCGATTTATGGTATAGACAACCATATAAGTGGGGAGATGAATCTTATACAACTGACTATCAATTCAATGGTTATAAAGTTGAATGGGATTCTTATAACAAAAACATCAAATCTCTTGCTGAACAAAAAGAAAAAGATGATGACGGAGATATGTATGATGTTTATAAACAATTAATTGCTATTAAAAATAAATATGGTAAAAACGCGAAATACACAGGCGTATATTTAAATAGCAACTTAAGTGTTTATCACTTTAAAGTTACTTCCGATGCTGGAAACTTTGAAATTTATATCCATACTGGAAATAACAACAAAAACAACTTTAGTGTCAATACATCAGGCGAATGCTGGTTTGTTAATAATAATGGTAACACATCATCATTAACACCTTATGGTGTATTCGTTAAGAAAATATAGGAGGTAGAGAAATATGAAAAAGATTATTCCTTTATTCTTAGCTTGTGGCTTATTAGTTTCTCTTCCTTTTGCCTCAAAAGGCGAAGAAACAAATGTCGCTAACGCATCAAGCGATTTAGTTTCTACATATCTTGTATTAACTGAAAACGGTTTATATAACGGAGAAGTTGGACAAGATTATTCCGAATTGTTCTTAGAAAACACAATTAAATACGAAGCAGAAGCTGGTAGTGAATTACCTGGTAAAGATGTAGTCACTAACACTGTTAAAGGTGTTACCTTCAATGGTTGGATTAACTATACAGGTGAAGGTGTTCCTACAGGATATGTGACAGTTCCAAATAAAGATAATACAATTCTTTATGCTTCTTGGGTTCATGATGGCTCATCCACCCCTGATATCCCAGGAGGCGGAGATGATGAAGAAAACACGATGAGAGTGTATTTCAAAGCTCCTGATGGCTTCGGTGACGCGAACATCTATTATTGGAGTTCTGGTGAAAATCCAGTTGAATGGCCTGGAGTAAAAATGAATTTAGACTCCGAACTTAATCTTTGGTATTACGATTATGATACAACTCGTTATCCAAACGTCATCTTCAATAATGGCACTGATCAAACAAAAGATTTAGCTTCACCAACTGATTCTAATAGTGATTGCTACGTTTGGGAAAATGGCTGGTATAACGAAGATACAGAAGAAGTTCCACCAGTCATTGACGCAACACAATTCGATTATTATTTAGTTCCTAATGATTGGAGAACCGCAAACGCATGGTTCTCTGCTTGGGTTTGGGGAGCAACTGAAGGAACATGGGTTGAATTAACAAAAATTGATTCTAACTTATATGGATTTAATGTTCCACAAGGAACAACTAATCTCATTTTCGTTAGAAACAATCCATCCAATACAACATTGAGTTGGGATGATGTTTGGAATCAAACAGCGGACCTCGCTCTTCCAACAAATGGCGCTAATTGCTACACAATTACTGGATGGGAGCCAACTGACGGAAGTTGGTCAACTCGATAAAAAGTTTTATAGGGAGAATTCATTCTCCCTTTAAGCGTTTATATAACGTGCATAAAATAAGCAAATTATTGCTAGAAAGGAAACATAAAACGAATTAATTATGAAGAAATTATCAAAATTATTCATGTTAGTTTTTCTTGGGTTAACACTCGGATTAGGCTCCTGTGGTGGCTCTAGTAGTGAATCTCTTCCTGATGGTAGTGAATCTCAACCAAACACTAGTGAATCTCAACCAAATACAAGTGAATCAGATCCAAGCCAAGTTGAAACTAGCGTCACAAGTTATCTCGTTTTAGGTGAAGGTGGTCTCTATAATGGAGAACCTGGAGAAACTATTAGCAACCTTTACCTAGAGAATACTGTTCGTTTTGAAGCTGAACCTGGAACAAAACTTCCAGATTCAACTGCAATTACTCATTCTAACGGATTATATTTCCATAGATGGGTAAGAATTGATGGCCATGGTCACGAAACTAGAGTAAACGTTGTTCCAGAATCTGATAATAACGTTTATTACGCAGTTTTTGGAACAGAACAAGCAGGCGTCGAAATGAGAGTTTACTTAAAAGCTCCTGAAGGCTGGACTAAGGCAAATATTTATATTTGGACTAAGACTGGTAGCGCAATGCAAGCATGGCCTGGTGTCGCAATGAGCAAAGACACAACATTAGGTTTATGGTATTACGACTATGACACAACTCTTTATCCAAACGTTATCTTTAATAACGGAAGTGAACAATCAGAAGATTTAACTTCACCAAAGAGCGACTCTGCTGATTGCTACGTTTGGAGCAATGGTTGGTATAACGAAGATACTACTGAACTCCCCTATGGCGGAGGCGAACCACCAAAACCAGGTGAAACAATGAGAGTTTATCTTAACGCTCCTACATGGACTGATGCCTACATTTATATGTGGACCAATACACAAGTTGCACATACTCAATGGCCTGGCACATCTATGAGCAAAGACACTGGTACTGGCTTATGGTATTACGACTATGACACAACTTATTATCCAAATGTCATATTCAACAATGGCAACGCCCAAACAGCAGACCTTAAATCACCAACAAGTGATACTGCTGACTGCTACCACTTAGAATATAGAATTTGGTATAACGATACAGATGTTCCTGAAGAACCAGAACCAACCGATGGTACATTATATTTTGTTCCAGAATTATGGAATAGCGATGGTGCTTGGTTTGCTATCTGGTGCTGGGGAGCAGGCGATCAATGGGTAGATTTAACAAAAATTAATGACAATCTCTATTCATATGATTTACCTGTAGGTACAACTGGTTTCCTCTTTGTTAGATTAGATCCAAAATATAACGCACCTTCATGGGACGGAAAATGGAATCAAACAGGTGACTTAACACCTCCAACAAATGGAAACAATTGTTACACAATGACATCAATGGATGCTGGCGTTTGGTCAGTTTATAACGGATAAGAAAGGAGAAAAACATTATGAGAAAAATTACAAAATTATTATCATTTCTTTCCCTTTCTTTAGCCTTTGGTTTAGTAATCGATGCTTCAGTTAACAACGTTCCAAGTGAAGAAGCAGTTGTTCACGTTGATAACATCGCTTATGACACACCTAAAGAAAAGGCATTAGATAACCCAGATGGTTATCGTGAATTAGGCGTTGAAAAAGAAGCTGTAACTTCCACAGAATTCGTTACAATTCATTATCATAATGATGACGGACTTAACGTTAAACGTCGTTATTATGTCTGGATTACAGGCGTTAATGGTGTTGAAGTAGTTCCAGACGAAATCAGCGCTGACGGACAAGATATGGTCCTCACTCTTGATTTTAAAGCTGATTGGCCAGCTTTCTTAAATCAACCAGAATTAAAATTTATTATCAAATTCGCCAATACATGGTCTGGACAATCTGAAGACTTAACTATCGATTACAGCGTTCATAGACCTGATAGCGAAGGCAGAGTTGAAGTTTGGTGTGTTCCTGGAGAAGGCGCAGGTGTTGATATCTTCGCTACAGAAGCAGAAACCAAATTCGACAAAGTCGAAACCGCAAAATTCTTAACATATAAAACTATCGAATGCGTCGCAACCGCTAAGCCAGAAAGATATGAATTATATGCTTTTGATACAACATATATTAGACAAAACCCAACTCTTCAAGCTAAAGATAAACCAAATCGTTTATTTAAATCTGGAGTTCCTAATGGACACTTCCGTGAAGATGGAAAATATGTCTTCTATATCAATTTCAATTATTTAGCAAAAATTAATGTTAGATACGTTATTGAAACAGTTTTTGAATCTAACCCAGGTAAAATCCAAGTTAGAACAGCAACTTTTGAAAATTTCTATTTAACTGAAAGATTTAATGCTCTTTACAATTATGAAGGCAATGATTTAGGTATTAATTATTCTAAAGAACAAACAACCTTCAAATTATGGGCTCCTACAGCAGGTAACGTTGAACTTAACGTTTATTCTGTTGGCACACCTGCCTCATTAGGTGGAGATGATTCTTGCATCTTCTATTCAATGTATTTCACTAAAGGTGGTATTTGGGAAGTCACAGTTAAAGGCGATTTAAACGGAAAATACGTTACCTATACAGTCGATAATACATTAGGTAGCTCTGAAGTTATCGATCCATACGCAAAAGCGTGTGGTATTAATGGATTACGCGCTCTTGTTTGTGATTTTGAAACAACAAACCCAGAAAATTGGGACAGCGTTCCTGAAGTTTGGGACCAACAAGAAGGATACGATATCACTTCCCCAAAACAATTAAGCGTTTATGAAATTCATATTCGTGATTTAACAATGGATGAAACCTGGACTGGTGAATCTCCAAGAGGTACATATAAAGCCTTTGCAGAAGCAGGTACAACATACACTGACACTGTCAGTGGTAAAACTGTTACAACAGGTTTTGATCATATTAAAGAATTAGGTGTCTCCGCTATTCAAATTATCCCAATCTTTGATAACGATAATAATGAAGCGGAAATGACATTTAACTGGGGTTATAACCCAACAAACTATAACTGTCTTGAAGGTGGTTATTCAACAAACCCACATGATGGTTATGCTCGTATTAGAGAATTCAAAGAACTCGTTTATAACTACGCAACAAATGGTAATCACACTCGTGTTATTATGGACGTTGTTTATAACCATGTTAGCTCCGCTGCTAACTCTAATTTCACAAAAATCATGCCAAAATATTATTTCCGTTATGACAAAGACTGGAATTATATGGCTGGTAGTGGTTGTGCTAACGAAGTTAGAACTGAAGCACCTATGATGTCTAAATTCATCGTTGATAGTGTTCTTTGGTGGGCTAGCGAATACAAAATTAAAGGTTTCAGATTTGACTTAATGGGTCTTATCGATACCGAAACAATGAGAAAAGTTAAAGACGCTCTTTATGAATATGACCCAGATATCGTTACCTGGGGTGAAGGATGGGGCGGATACGCTGGTTACGGCGGTATTAACAACAACTTCACACAAACTCATGGTACATTCACTTGGAATGTCTTAAATGAACTTTATCCAACTGAAGAATCTAAAGGTCATTTAGCAGCCTTTAACGACGCAGGACGTAACACTGTTAGAGGTGGTAACGACCAAGGATTTGGCACTAATAATCCATATCCAGGTTGGGGCTTTATTGCTCAAGGTTCTAACGATGTTGGAACAAAAGCAAGCTCTGTTGGTGCAATGATGAGAGGTACATTCACTTGGAACCAAGACTTAACAAGTCTCGATGGTGCTAACCCTGATCAACTCGTCTCATATGTAAGCTGTCACGATAACTACACATTGTTTGACCAATTAAACTACACTCTTGCTGATTATGCAGCATTAGGCGGTAACACAAGTTGCCCTCCAGCATCAAGCGAACCTAACATTATGGATGTCGCAAATGCTGTCGTCGCAGCCCAATCTACCACAATGTTTGCTAACTCCATTGCATTTATGCAAGGTGGTGAAGAAATTTTAAGAACAAAATCTCAACCATTAGAGCTTTATGATGATAAATCACATAATTCACAAAGCACAGTTAGACCATATCCTGATTATCCTTCATATATTGATCCAAATAATGAAGAAGAATTAGCAAAATACCCAGAAGGACAAGTCGTTTCTACAGGTGATGTTTGGATGTTTGGAAAGATTATTTCTCATAACTCTTATAACTCTTTAGATATTACAAACTCCTTCAAATGGGATAGAAAAATCTCCGTTACTCAAAATGGCAACCGTTATGATACAAGCGATGTCAGTAATAAATTCAAACAAATGATCGCTGAACATAAAAACGTTGCAAAATTTGGAGTTAACGAAAATACAAATACAAGTAATATTTCAGTTTGGAACGCAAGTAGTGGTTCTACCCTCTTAGCTATGGCAATTGGAGAATATCGCATCTTCTTTGCAGGACGTGAAGGTGGAAGCGCTTCATTCCAAGGCGGTAACTTAGCTCAATTAGTATTCTCTTCAACACTTAATGGAAGTAGCACCGCTAAAGTGACATCAACATCTATTACAGTTCCAAAATACACATTCCTTGTTTATAAGGTTTAATGGAGGAAATTAAAATGAAAAAGATCTTATTATTATCATTCCTTCTTTTAAGTCTTGGACTAACTAGTTGTGGTCAAAGTAATACAGGTTCACAGAGTGAATCCGAAAGTCAAAGCGAATTAACCGAAGACGATAAAACAGTCTATGTTTCCTTTTATGCTGATTACAATAGAGTTGATTTAGCGAACCCACTTTTAGGATTTATGTGGTATCCTGGCGAACTCATTCCAGTTGAGATGGTTCCTGACCTCAGCGATGTCGAGGCTCCAAGTGGTTATCCAGAATTTGCTGGATGGTCTACACACACCCTTATCGACGATCTAAATGACCTTTGGGATTTTAGTGAAGATAGGATTCCACATGGAATTCATTCCATTGATTTCTTTGGAATTTGGTTCGCGGAAGGCGAAATTTAATTAAATTATTTAAATAATTTAAGAGAGGGGCAACCCTCTCTTTTTTCATATTTTATTTATAATAAAACTTGCAATAGAAGGTCTAATTAGTTTTAATATTACAAAAGGAGGAAAGAGAATGATCATTAATAATTTATTTGAATTCTTAATGTTAGTTAAAGATGTTGCCCCGCTTATCGTTTTTGGCGTCACTTATATTTGTTCCCTTTTCTTTTTTAAATTCGTTTTTAAAGTTCATAGAAATAATTTACTTGCCTATTTATTGAGTTTATTGATTACAATTGGACTTTATTACTCCTTCATTTACGTGTTTAAACTTAGCCGCAGAGACTATATTCTTGACGGTATTAAGATATTCGCTAGATATTTTTATAGCTTAGGTACTTTATTCTTTGTTTTGGTTATTAACATATTCAAAATAACAAAATTTTATAATTTGAATGATTTACCAATGTTATTTTCTGTTTCGCTTCAAATGATTGATTATTTATCAAGAGTTGATGTTGAAATTTGCTTATATTTAGCATTCCATCAATCATATAAATACAAAAAGAAATTTATTAATAAAACACGTTCATTTATTGAAAGTGTTCGATTATATTTTGCATCTTGCGTGAGATCTCACGCGATTAACTGCGTATATAATTGTTAATTTACATAGTAATTCCACATATTTTGCTTTTTTAAGTATGAATTAAATTACTCTTTTTTAGGTGTAATTTTGTTTATATATATTTTTCTATATTAAATGCAAAGGAGGTTTTTTTAATGAGAAAAAGTTTAAAATCAATCTCTAAAAGAAAGTGGATTGTTGGCGGTTTACTCTTTTTCGGTGGAGCGGCTCTTTTAACAACAGGTTTTGCTACCTGGGTTATCGGCACTCAAATATTAAGCGACAGAGATAATTTAAATATTGTCGTAGACACCGCGAAAAACGAATCTATTTCCATTTCCGCTGAGTTAAGCGACAACTCAATTCACCTCAGAGAAAAAGTAAGTCAAGATTCTTCAAATCCTGATCAAATCATTTTTACAGACAACACTGAAAACGCTGATTTTGAAATTAAATTTTCTAAAATCACAATCGAATGTGGTGTTGAATTCTATCAGAGAAATTACTGTACTTATGATTCACAAACTGGTGTTTACACCCCAAAAACATTCGACTTATCAATTAAATTCGATATGTCTGGGACACTTTTAGAATCTTTACCTGCTAGTCAAGCAAACACACTTGAAGATTTAACTCAAAACATTGTGGTTAAAAATCAAAACATCAAGTTTGTAAACGATCATTTGCAAGTTGATGCAAGTGGTAATGCAGTCACATCATATCAATATATTGATATAGATACCGACAAAATCACTTTAAGTGAAAGTGATGTCACAAATAAGTGGACCGATGCATCAGGAGGATTTAAACAATTAGTTATCACTGATAAAGTTATTAAATTCAAATGGGGCAATTTCTTCTCTTATAGAGATCACACTGACACAGTCGTTAATAATGGTCCTGCAGCTTATTACAACAATTTAAGTAAGATTAAAGGTTCTAGTTGGAGAACATTATCCAACTTACAAAAAGTAGAAGATGAAATTAACGCGATGAATGCAGTCTTTACACCTACTGATTCTTCTAAAAAGAGTGCGTTAGCGTTAGAAATTTCACTCCCTGAAGTTATTAATGCATAAGGAGACTATTTATGAAAAAGAAAACTATTAAAAAAGGACGTTTATCAACATACGTCACAATCGCATTAGCAGGCGTTAGTTTAGTTGCTGTTGGTTTCTCTGCTTGGGTTATTCAAAACGTTGACACAAAAGAAGTAGGAGATGTCACAATTCAAGTTGCAGGAACTGATAATCAATCAGTTACATTCCAAGATGTCACGATGATTGATGATACATTTGTTTTAGACGCTGAACTTGGTGATGTAACCGCCCCAATTGTTATCGATGAAGGAAATACTGTTGGAGAAGATTTGCTTCTTTCCTATTCCTTCAGCTTTGAAAAATCTAAAGCTGCTGCTTTTAAAGGTGTTTCATATCGTTTAGTGGATAAAACCACTGATTCAAGTTTAAAAACATATTTAGAAGCTAATGAAGATTTAGTTGTCTTCCCAGGACAATTTACCGCTTTAGATGAAACAGGTAGCACATATTTCCCACTTGTTCCACATGATGCAATTAGCAGTGCAGGTGAAATTGTTACCTCAACATATTATTTTAAAGTAAATAAAACATCCTGGGTTCTTCGTGATGGCACAAATCATAACCTTAAAGTTAGTTTATCCGAAACCTCAACAGGTTCTGGTGAAGACTTAGTTAACCTTATTAAGGTTACAGTTGATGCATATTTAGAATGGGGTTCTAAATTCGATGGAGTTAATCCTTCACGTTACGGCGAAGGTGTCAGTGCAACTTTAGACTCTAACTTTGCTACTGCTCAAGCTGTTGTTGATACACTCAACACCCTTAAAGAAAATATCAACAGCAAGAAATTCGCTTTTGAAATTAGTCATATTCCAACTCACACAGTTACTCTTAGCTAAAATCCTTCTTTGTTTATTTCTAGGGGAGGTTAATCCTCCTCTAGATATATAAATCAAGAATAATAATTATTATGTCAAAAATCGAAATCTTATCCTTAATTATCACTCTTATTTGTGTCGCTTCATTCGCGACAGTTTTCACTGTTTTATTTAGACATTATTACAAAGGGATGATAAGCGATATTAAGGATGGAAAACTCGACATAGAACTTATTGATAATGCTTTATATGAAGAAAAAATAGAAAAATCAAAAAAACATAGAGTTTTTAAGATAATTTTGAAAACATTTTCATCAGTTTTATTAGGAGTAATCCTTTTAGGATTTGGTGTTTCTTTATATTCAAGAATAACTGGGAATTTGATGCCTATTGGAAATAATACATTTGTCGTTGTTTCAACTGGATCAATGGAAAAAAGAAATGAAAATAATGACTATTTAGATACCTATAATTTGCGTAATCAAATTAATACGTATGATATGGTCAATATTACAAAAATCAAAAATAAAGACGAAATCAAATTATATGATGTCATCGCTTTTAAAGCGGATGACGGAAGAGTGATTGTTCATCGTGTGGTTAAAATCACAAGCGATGGTTTAATCACCAAGGGTGATTCTAATAGAGAAAACGATGTTGGAAGCCTATATTCTAATTATTTAAGCTATAAAAATGTAATTGGAAAATATACAGGCACAAGAATCCCACTTGTTGGTCTATTTGTTATCTTTTTACAATCAAACGCTGGAATAATCACTATCGTTTCTGTTTTTTACTGCCTTTTAATGTTTGAACATCTTAAAGGTAAATATGAAAACGCAATTATTGAAAGAACTAATTTCTTGATCGATTTGATAAATGTCGACTTAGAAGAGGACGATATTTCAAATTTAGAAAGTTCTTATCAAGAAATTTTGATTTATAAAGGTCAAGAATATCGCTTTGTTTCTGGAAAATTTATAGAAAAGAAAGAAAGCGCCACTAACTATAAAGATGACGAAATGGTCTTTATCAAAGATAAAGATAATTCTGTTAAAATTAAAAATACAAAAGAAAAATTAGATTTAGATAGTAAAGAAGTTGAGTAATCAAAAGGTAATCTTTTTCACTATCAAATCTTAAAGGAGGAAAACATGAAAACTAAAACACATTTCACAAGAAAAAACTTCATTGCGATTGCCCTTGTTTATTTCTTTGTCATTTTAGTTCTTCTAAGCGCTTTACTTTGCGATGCGACTAACCCTATTGGTTTAAAAGAAAGTGCAAATATTGTTAAAAAAATATCTAAAATTTTCTCATTCCCAGATATCAATGGAAGTACAGGTGCTTATATCTTACTTTCATGCGTGCTTGTATATATCCTTATTTTTGTAAGCGCGCTTATATATGAGATGAGACTTGCAGTTTATTATGAAGGTAAAGCTTTAAAGAAAAAATGGGTATTAATTTATGTTACAACATTTTTTATTACAACAATTTTAGGATTTGGTATTGGACTTGTAGCTCAATATCCATATGAGGCTAAATACATTGGAAATAGTTTCCTTTTCTTGCTTCAAGCTATGCTTGTTGGTCTATTATTATTTGCTGCGTTAGGCTCAATTATCTTCTCAATTTGTTCTTTATACATTAACTTCAAACATATTAACGAACCTTTCAAATTCTTTGGAGGAAGAGTTAAAGAAGTTGAAGAAATGGAAGATGAAAGAGAAATTAGAGATAGAGAAATCGCTAAAGAACAAGGCGATTTAGCGGCCTCTTTTGGAGAAGGTGAAACAGAAATTATCACTAAAGAAGTCTCTTCAGGCGGAGGACAAGTTTCTATTTCTAACACTGATGATACTAAAGTGATCGGAGATAAAGAAAGAGTTTTCCCTGGTTTATCGACAATTGATTTAATTGCTAAAGCTGAAAGAGAAAAATTGTTCTCTTTAGATGGTGTTGATTTAAAAAGAGTAGTTAATCAATTTAGAAATTATTTAGCAAAGCAAAAAGGAATTTATTTCGATCTTAATACTTTAAGAGCCTTCATTGCTGGTCTTGCTACAACTAGAATAATTATTTTAGAAGGTCTTTCTGGAACAGGTAAATCCTCTTTAGCGAGATTTTTCTCTGACTTCATTGAAGAAGAATCATATTTTGAAGCGGTTCAAGCTACTTGGAGAGATAGAAGCGCAATTTTAGGATATTTTAATGATTTCTCTAAGACATATTCTGAAACAGAATTCTTAAAACGTTTATATCATTCCACATATCGTCTTAATCACGTTAATGTGATGGTTCTTGACGAAGTCAATATCTCACGTGTCGAATATTATTTCGCAGATTTCTTATCGATTTTAGAATATCCAATGGATAAATGGAAAATCAAAATCATGCAATTACCTTATGATTTTGAAGCCCCAGAACATCTTAATGATGGAATTCTTAAAATCCCTCATAATACCTGGTTTATTTTAACCGCGAATAAGGACGATTCAACTTACACGATTACTGATAAGGTTTATGACCGTGCGATTACAATTAATTTCTCTAATCGTAATGAATCATTTACTGTTGACGGTAATAGCGAGACTCTCCCTATTTCTTATGAAGGATTAACGTATCTATTTGATGATGCAATTAACAATATGGATAATCATCTAAGTGAAGAAGAAGTTAAAAATTTCAAAACTATTATAGACTTTACATACGACACCTTTGAAATCACCTTTGGTAACCGTATTAATCATCAAATCGAAAGATTTGTTCCAGTTTTCTATCAAGCAGGCGGAAATAAAAACGATGCGTTAGACTTTATTTTCTCACGTAAAGTTATTTCTAAACTCGAAGGTAGATTCGAAGACTATATCAAACAAGGTCTTTTAGACCTTAAACGTTTGATTTTAAAAATTTATGGAAAGGATAATTTCACTTTAACTCTTAAAGAGATTGATAAATTACTTAGAAGATTATAATAATGGGAAAATTAACGTTTTTAGAAAGCTATACGAATAAACTTAAATCTGTCTTAAAGAAAGATAGTAGTTTTTCTAATCTTTATAACCACTTAAAAGATAACAAAATTAAGTCTTTTATCTCTTTTGATTATCTTGAGGCTTATGAAGTTACTCTTTCTTATAAAAGAGTTATTGACCGTGTAGCGAGTATTGTTAATAAACCTCATATTAAAGTTTCCTATGAAGATGTTATTTCTAGAAGCGAATTAATTAAATCCTTAGATCCAATAAGTGTTCAAGAAACAATTAAAGATAGCAAATTGTGGAAGAAAAAGGGTCTTAATTATTCTCCGGAATATGTTCATAACATCGAATACACTGATACGATTAAAACATATGAAAACGGCTTTATTGCCTTACTTGTGGATTTAATCGAAAAGGGTATTAATAATTTAATATCTCAATTGACCCCTATGGTGAAACCATTAGAGGAAGAATACGAAATTAAAGGTCTTAACTTTGGTAAACGTTCTTTCTTAAATGAATTTTCTCCATTTAGACAACCATTTGAAAACGTTTTCCATAAAGAGAAGACAAATAGCCTAAAAGTTTATAATTTAGCCTTAAAACTTCTAAAAAGGCTTAAAAACATTAAATTAAGTGAACTTTATCGGTTCAATAAAGGTAGTTTCTTAGATAAAAACGTAATCGCAACAAATGTATTACTTCACGAAGTTAGTTATTCTTATTGCTATCGTTTCTATTTAGATAACTTCTTAAAAGAAAACAAAGAGGAAGAACTTAAAAAAGAAACAACTTATTACAACTATGTTGTTTCAATGCTGATCAGTTATATTGCCTATTACGGGGTTGGGAAAAGCAAGAAAAATATCTTAAACAATATAAACTTCGACAATCTTGATAAATTACATTTTGATTCATTCTCTTTTAGAAAAGGTGTGTATGGATTTGAGGTAGAAGAACTTGATGAAATTAATGGATTAAGTGTCAAAGTCAAGCTTCTTAATAAAACAATTCGATTAAGTAGCAAAGTTGCCCCAGTAAGAGAAACTAAATATTTATTATTAACAACTTATAAATTTGATCAAAATAACAAACCTTATATTCAAGAAATAATTGATAAAAACAAAGATAAATATAGTTCGATTATTGTTATAACTCAAATCAATACCTTATTAGAATTTATCAATGTCGCGAATATATCAATTTATTCAAAAGATAACTTCTTACTAATTAAAAATTTAATTAGTGCGATGACTCTTCTTATTCAAACAGAGACAGATATTTATCAAAAACGTTGTCCTGTATGTGGAAGTAAGGACATTGTTAATGAAGATGGTAATTATGTGTGTGATAAGTGTAAGAGTGAATATGCATTAATTGATATAAACAACACTCAAAATTTATGGATTAAGTCATTTAGGAGGAAATTAACATGATGTTAGAAAAAGATATTATTAATCACGTTAAAGATGATGTTTCATCAACTTTTAATGACGAAATCGTTGTAGAAGAAGTTACACAAAACGAAATAGATGATGTTATTAAAAGTGACAACGTCATCGAAATTAGAGATTTATATAAATCTTATGGTAAAAAAGAAGTCTTAAGAGGATTAAATCTATCTGTTAAAAAAGGCGAAGTTTTTGGCTTCATTGGTAAAAACGGTGTTGGTAAATCCACGACAATCGACTGTGTTGTTGGCTTAAAAGAAGCAAACTCAGGAGAAATTTTATTAAACGGATTCGATATTGTTAGTCAACCATTGGAAGCAAAAATGCAATTTGGTTATGTTCCAAGCGAACCTGTTACCTATGAGATGATGAGCGGAAACGAATATCTTCAATTTGTTGCAAGTGCGTATAACATGATTCAAAGTTCTTTTGAAAAGAACTATAATTTCCTAATTAAAAAATTAGGAATGTCTAAGGGTGACATGAATCGTAAGATTCGTGAATATAGTCATGGTATGCAACAAAAAATATGTTTAATGGCCTCTTTAATCCATAATCCAACGATTTGGATTTTAGATGAACCGACAGTTGGCTTAGACATTATGGTGTATGAAGTTTTACTGAAGATGATTAAAGGTTTTGCATCTAATGGTAAGACTGTCTTTATCACTTCACATAATATCGATTTAGTCGCTAGAGTATGCGATAGAGTAGCGATTATTAACGATGGAAAGGTATCTGAATTAATTGATTTTAATGAAGAACCTACGAAAAGACGTGATTTATCACGTATATTCTTTAAAACCTACAAGGATGATGTATTGGAGTAGATATGATTCTAGAATTAGTTAGAAAAGAACTCATCTATAAAAATGAACACATAAAAGATAGTCCTTTTGCGGCTTTTAGATTTCTCTTAAAATTAGTCGTTTATGGTTTACTTTTTGGCTTGATTTGGTTTATTTTTGCAAACTTAGATAAAAAGATTGCTTCTTATTCAAGTGGAGCGTCTTATAATTTCTTAGTTCTTTTCTTATTTATCATTATGGTTATATCTCTTATTTCTGCGACTGTTAGATCAAGAATAGCAATTTTCTCTAAAAAAGACGCAAGAATTACTCTTACTCTTCCAATTCCGATTGAAACATTAATTATTTCTAAAGTTATCTATATCTACATTAAGGAAGTTATTAATAACTTCATATTAAGCCTCCCATTATTATTGGCCTTTGGATTTAATAGAGAAATGACACCTTCTTATTATGTGTTTAGTATTTTCTATCCACTTATTATTTCTATTTTTAGTGTCTCTTTGGCTTTGATAGTAGTAGTTATAGTTCAACATATTTATCGTTTAATTTCTTCTAATTCATTAATTCAGTTCCTTTTAGCAGTTATCCTAGTTATTGGACTATGCTATGCATATCAATTTGTTTTAGAGATGTTCCTCAACGCCTTAAACGATAGTTCAATTGGAGGAGTTTTCTCTCCTAACTTTATTAAAGCTTTAGATAAAATTAATGATTTCCTAGTTCCGATAAATCAAATTTTAGCGATTGTAATTTTAAAAGAAAATATACTTCCAAATATTTTAATGTTTGTTGGTATTTTACTTATGACTTTGGTTTTAGGTATCTTTGTTATATCGCTTGTTTATATGAAACATTCTAAACAAGAAATAAATGTTCATAATTTGACTAACAAAGAAACAAATTTAAAAATACATAGCCTTACCTACACCTTATTTAAAAAGGAATTATTAATTTTATTTAAAAATAGTGCGAACGTATTTTCCTATACATCGCTTTTGATTATGGCCCCATTCCTCAGCTTTGTTGTTATTAGTTCTTTAGATAAGATTATGTATGGCAATTTAAGTTTTGTTTTAACTTATTATCCAGAATTAATAAATGGCATTAATATTGCTTTAATTTTATTATTTGTCGGTGTGATTAATAGCAGCGCCTCCTTATCTATGTCTAGGGAAGGTAAGGCAATTCAAATCATTAAATATATTCCTGTCTCCCCTGTTAGACAAATCGCGATTAAATTATTATCCCCATTATTTTTATCAAGCTTATCATTAATGATAACTTTACTTGTTTTGATATTCACAAAATCAATTACAATGACCACTCTAGTTATTTCTTTTGTTTTGGGATTTATTCTTATTGCTGCGAATAACTTGTTAGGTATTGAATGGGATATGAAAGATAAAGGCGAAAAGAAAACATCAATTAGTCTATTAAATGGATTCTTAGCGATTGGATTCCCAACTTTAATCTTACTTATCCATATTATTTTATCTTTCTCTTTAGTGAATAATTTTGTAATTTACCTCTTAGAGGTAACATTAGGAATTGTTTTAGCCTTCTTCTCACTTGTTAACATCAAGAATAGATATAGAAAAGCTTTTAGAAAAATGGAGGTCAATTAATATGAAAAAGAAAACTTTAATCATATTACTTATTATTCCATTTATTATTAGTCTTATTACTTTTGTCTCAGTCACAATTATGACTAATTCTGTTTTAGCGGATATTTCAGATATTTCTTGGAAATACGCTTTTAATCAAGGCTTTAAAATCCAAGAAGAGGGATATAGATTAGACGCTAAAGCGGTTTATGATGAAAATCTAACATTAGCACCTGGCAATTCTTTAATTTGGTTTGCAAAAGAAGAAGACGGAAGTTCTACAGATGTTGTCTCTATTGAAAAAGAGGGAGAAAATTATTATCTTTACGCTTTAAAAGAAGGAGAATGCCAAGTCGTTTGTCAAAACGAAAGAGGAACGGTTTCAAAATATTTCAACGCACATATTTATGAAAACGGTGCAATTATTATTAACCCAAAACGCGAAGGTTCTTTATCAAATATTGATAATCAAGTTTATTATGGTCAATATGATTTAATTTATAGCGAACTCAAACTCGATAGCGCACTTAGTGTTGAGGCGAAATTTGAAGTTGTTCCAACTCTTTTAGATGGAGATAGTGAAATTTTTGCAACAAATTTAACTGACAATGTCTCTATTGATAATAATATTATCACGATTAAAGGATATGGGGATGCGAGCATAAGATTTTACACTACCAGCGCCCCTATTGTCTCTTCATATTTCAATTTTAAAATTATTAAAGATGGCCATAATGTTTTCAATTATAACGACCTACTTATGTGTACGAATTTCTCTAGTAAAGGCAAAGTTGTTGTTCTTCAAACCCATTTAGAATCTCTTCAAAATGTATATCGTAAAGATAATAACAACCGTTTTATTGATAAAAAACTCGAAGGAAAAGAATCATATAACATCTTTGGTAATTTTGATTTTTCAAAACAAAAATTTGCATTTGAAAACGAATTAGCGATTTTACCTTCAAGTTATAACGTTAATTACATTAACCAAGCTAATAAAATCTTGGATAAAGAGCAACAATTAGCGCCTAATATCAAAGTTGGCATTAATGTTAAAAAAGACTTCTATGGAAATGGCTTCACTATTAATGGTCACGGACTTGCCTATCCAAATCACGGGAAGATTGAAGTGAATGGAAAACTAACTCCAAAACAAGGGGATTATTTCTTTGGTCCTCTCCCATTTGTCACTATTGGATCTCTTAAAGATAATTCTGTGGTTAAGGCTTATGGACAAGATAACGCCTTAATGTATATCAATAACGATAATATCATTATTAATGATATTAAAATTAGAAATACAAATGAAATTAATAACATGTATAACCTTATATACACAGGAAGCGTTATTGATGTTAATGGTTATAATAACACGATTAAAAATTCAATTATTTCTAATGGAAGAAATGCGGTTAGAGCTTTCTCTTGTAATGGTTTAACAATATCTAATTCAATTCTTAAAAACGCTGCTCAATTCTTACTCGATGTCGGTAGTAATGAATATAATTCTTATGATTTAAATAAGGAAGTAGAAGTGACCTTTGAAGGGACTGATTATTCAAATGACTTTGAAACTTTATTTAGTTTTGACAATCCAAGTGGAGCGGATGCATTTATTAATCAAGTTATTACTTCTAATTTAGATGATACAAATAAAATCGACCATATCATTAAAACATTTAATCAGTTACAAGCAGGTTTAGATAATTTAGGCGGAATGGTTGATGAAAATAACAGAGTTATTTATAAAGATGTCATCAATTTAAATAAAGTTTTATTTTCTAATTCAGGAATATTCTCTATCGCTTTCGAAAGTATGTTTAATGGACCTTATTTATATAATGGAACACCAACAGGAATCCATTCATTCTTAGATATGTTTTCTGCAATTTTACCTAATAAAATATCAGGAACTTCTTATCCTGCGCTTATTAATGTCAGTGATGATTGTAAGTTCTATGATTGGAAAAATATTGACTCAATCGATACCAGCGTTCTTATTGAAGAAAACATCTCGAGTGTCATTAAACAAATATTTGGTAAAGAATTCGAATTAACTATGGAAGATTATTTCCCAATGAAATCTTTACTAAAAGATGAATTAACTAATAAAAATTATTTCTTCAATCACGAAGGAAATAAATATATTAACTCTAAAGTCGCCTGGTATGGAGGAGGATTAAATCTCTCTTCTATTAACTTTGCTAACGAAGACTTAGGAGATAAATTAAGTATCAATTTACTTAGAAGTGTTTTAGAAAACAAATACATTTCTAACAATGATTATGTAAGACTTCTTGCAAAATGCGTTAACTTTGCAACAGGCTCACATCCATTTAACTTCTTAACTAATGGAGAAGTTATGAAAACACCTGAGGAATTTAACAAAGTTCCTCAAATAGAAGATTTAAAATAATTTAGGAGGTTTCATATTATGAAAAAAGGTAAAAAATTATTTGTCGGATTAGCGTTATTATTAAGTTTAGGGGCAGTCTCGCTTTCATCTTGCTCGCTTTTTGCTGAAGAGGGTTATCAAATCATTGGAATTGAGACAATTCATGATGAAGTTGGTGGATATACAGTTGTAAGAATTACCACAAATTCAGAAGATGAAGAAAACAAAGTAATTACTTTCACAATCAGTGACGGAATTACTGGAAACGGCATTGATTCAATTACTGGTGTTCCTTCTAGCGATGGTAAATCCGTGATAGTAACAATCACATATACCGATCCAAATGTACCTGACACTGTTTTTACAATCCCTGTTATTTCTGGTGTTGATGGAAGGGGTATTGTAGGTGTTGAAACCTCCACAAATCAAAGTGGAAATATTGTCGTTACCTTTACCTATAGCGACAATACAACCTCATCATTTGAAATTCCTAAAGGAATTGATGGAAAAGATGGCAATGGCATTGATTCATTAGTTATCGATAAAACATCAAAACCTGGTTATACAGTTATTATTGTCTATTTCACAGATCCTAACACCCCACCTTATGAAATTGAAATTCCTAATGGAGAAGATGGTGTGGGAATTGAAAAAATAGAAAAAAATGAGACAAAATCAACTTCCACAGTTGCTATTTATACAGTTTATTTAAGCGATGGAACTTCCTATGAAATTGAAATTCCAATCCCTCAAGCTACAACTTGGTTACACGGAGTGGACACCCCAAGCGACTCTATTGGAAAAGAAGGGGACTATTACTTAAACACAACAACTGGAGTTGTTTATGTCAAATATTCAGGAAAATGGGTTGAAATTTTCTCTATGAGAGGAAATGGTTCAGCGATTGATTTTGATGTAACTTTTAACCCATATGATGGAACATGGTCTAATGGAACTAACACTTCTTTAGTGTTTACAAATATCGAATATGGAACATATATCGACTTGGATGATATTCCAGTTCCAGTTAGGACTGGTTATGTCTTTAATGGTTGGTATACAACTCCAAGCGATCATGAATATGCGGTTAATTCTGGTCAATTTACAGATTTAACACCTGTATTAAAAGATATGGAATTATATCCACGTTGGATTATTAAATAAAAGGAAAATAGATGAAAAAAGGTTTTAAAAAATATCAAATTGGGTTAGTGCTTTCCACCCTTGCCTTATTAAACTTATCCGTTATCGGATATGCAAGTTTTAATATGAAAGATATCAAGGATGAAAGCAACACTAATGACATAGTCATTAATGTAGGCAATGCTTCAAAAGAAAGCATCTCTTTTTCCAATGTTGAAATCAAACCTTTTTCTATTTCTAGCGGCGGTTTTTACGATAGTGTTAACAAAACTTATTCAAAAAGCACCGCAATAGTTAGAGTTAATGCAACTGTTACAAGTAGTCTTACTATTGATATGCCTTTAAGGTTTACTTTAGCTGTAAGCGATAATGACGCTATTAGTGATTTTAGTTTTTATAATCTTACTAACGCTATTAAGGTTAATTTTAATTCTAGAAGCGATAATATTTACACATATAATAGCAAAACTGAAACTGAATTAATTCATGAATTAGTTGCTTCAAAAATATCCACAACACAAAACACAATTCCTAATGGAGTGTATAACCTCCAAATGGAATACGCTTTTACTATTTTGTCTAGTTTGCAACAAAGCTTTACAACAAGTGTATTTGATAAAATTTATCAAAGTGATTTAAGCTTTAAGTTAACTATCGAATCAATATACGGAGAAAAATAATGAAATTTATAAAGTCTGGAATTTCTAAATTTTATATATTCGTTTTAATCCTAGTGATAGGATGTATTTCCGTAGGAAGTGCAGCTTTTGTTTATGTTCAAAATAATTCTATTTCTTCATCTGAAGGAGGAGTAACAGTTATTGACGTGGCTAGAAATGTCACTAAAGGAACAACTTATAAAACTATTCATACAGCATTAGAAGAAGCGGAAAGTGGAGAAACTGTTACCATTATTCCTAATACAAACGCTGTCTTGTATAAAAACGCCACCATAAAAAGCGGTGTGACTTTATCTGTCCCTCTTAGTGATGGAAACATTGATGCAACAAGCGCTAACGGAAACTCTGATATTGCATATGAAGATTTAACTAAAGAGGAGAAAGTAAAGTTTGAATATACAATAGTCAATAGTTTTACTATTGATAAAAACGTTACATTAAATGTTTTAGGCACATTAAGTATATATGGTCAACTATCTGGTAGCGGCGGTGGAGCTGATTATGTTGGCCAACCTTGTGGAAATACGACATGTGTATATATGGAATCCGGTTCGCTTATTAACGCTACTGGAACAACATCAAAAGTCATAGCGAGAGGTTTTATTAAAGACGCAAGAGAATTTTCAGAAGGCGAAACTAAGCCGAAAGTTAATATTCATAGCGGTGCAGATATTAAAATGCCATATATTTTAAGAGACTTCAAAGGTGGTTCAGTTTCCGCGGCTATTTACAAAGAAACCTTTGGTTTGTTATTATACACCCCAGCTACACCTATTTATGCTGCTCCTTTTTATCAATTCCAAATAGTTAATGTAGAACCTATTTTAGATGTTGATTACGATTCTACTATCACAAGCATTGTTAATATCGATGCTGGTGGACAAATGAATTCCAAAGAACTTAATTTCTTAGGAAAAGACGAAAATGCATTTTTACAGTTCACATCAACTTATTCTAAGATGATCGCCGATTATGATAGTGGTAGTGAAATATGTGATGTCAATTTTATCGGTGGACTACGAATGAATGGAATGGCTATTACTCTTAATATTCCAATCGTGGGAGATAAAAATTTTGATACAGCAGATTATGTTTATCCACTTTCGTGGAGACATAGAATTACTTTATCAAAAGATCCTAACCAAGAAAGTGCGACCTATACTATCGACCAAGATTTTAAAATCTTGCCTGGTAGTTATCTTGAAGTAGCTAAGGGCGCTAATCTAGTTTGTAGCGGTGCGATTTCTATCTATGAATATGGAGAAAGAGTCAACCCTTATTTTAATGACTCAAATTACCAAGGCGAACTCTCCAAATATAACAAACTAGTTGATGAAGATGGAGATGGTGTTTCTACCATTAGATACGCTCAATCGACCGCTCCCACAACTTTCCTTATAAGCGGTAATTTAACTGCTAATAAACTAGGTGGAATTATTAAAGCAGGTGAAGAAGGAGCGACATTTATCGCTAGTGAATCATCAATTGTTTCTTTTTATGAAGCTACATCATATGAAGGTAGCAATTATCAAACTGTTATTAAGAATAAAGACTTAATTGATAATCCTCTTAAAGGTAATTTTAAAGGAACATTTACCTCTTTAAGCGCGAACACTTTATACACTAGCGACGCGAATAATAGTTGGACAATTGCAAACTTCGAAGAAAAGATTGTTGTAGATTCTACCTCCAGCATTACAATTACTGCAGAACAAACCTCAGTCACAAAACAATTAAGTGCGACAATTTATGGTTTAGAGGCAAGTGAGCCACAAATTACTATTAAAAATAGTAATGGAAATACGCCTACAACTTTAACAGAAACTCATACAGTATCTGCTTATGACTCTAACACTCAAACAAGAACTATAGATATTACTTTAAACGCTAGCGACTCCACTGCAGGTACATATACATATACTCTTACAATTACATGTGGAGATAAGAGTGCAACTTGCACAGTTACTGTTACTAAAGAAGAAGATCAATCAGGCGGAACATGTCTTGCTGAAGGAACATTAATTACACTTGCTAACGGAACTCAAAAAGCTGTTGAAAATATCAAAGCAGGTGACGAATTATTAGTCTTTAATCATGAAATCGGAAGATTTGATACTTCAACTGTCTTATTTAACGACACTGAAGAGATGAAAGATTACAAAGTAATCAATTTAGTCTTTGAAAGCGGCAGAAGTATTAAAGTAATTGGAGAACATGGTTTCTTTGATTTAGATACAATGCAATATGAATATATCGATATAAGTAACTATGAAACATTTATAGGACATACATTTGTAAATATTGGAGATAGAGTTAATTTTGGTAAAGAAAAATTTGTTGATGCTTTCGTTACAAATGAATGTATAAAAGTTTATTCTCCTGTCACAAAATATCATCTAAATTATTTCAGTGAGGGTATGCTATCTATGCCAGGTGGTATTAAAGGCTTATTCAATATCTTTGATATTGATGAAGACTTATCATATAACGAAATTAATAAAGTAAGAGATATAGATCAATATGGATTATTCACTTATGAAGACTTCAAAGATCTTGTTTCTTATGAGATTTATGAGTCATTCCCAACCCCTTACTTTAAAGTATCTATTGGTAAAGGAAAAATGACTTATGATGACTTACGTTACTATATAGAAAGATATACGCCACTAATGTAATCTTTAAAAAGGGTAGAGAAATCTATCCTTTTGTTTGCAAAATTTGCGTTTTTAGATTTTAATATAGTTATGAGAACAAATTTAGGTATTTTAATGCCAGTAGCATCTCTTCCAGCAAGACATGGTATTGGCGACTTTGGCGAAACTAGTATTCGCTTTATTGATTGGTTAAGTAAAAACCATTATCGTTATTGGCAAATTTTGCCACTTAATCCATTAGGACCTGGTGATTCTCCTTATATGTCAGCCTGCTCTTATGCATTTGACTGGAGATATATCAATCTTGATTTACTCGTCGAGGACGGATTGCTTGATAAGGTTCCAAATTACCGTAAAGCAGCTTCTGAAATTAATTATTGGAGAGTGGGAAACTTCAAAAAGAAGTGGTTATGGAAAGCTTATCTTAATTATTTAAAGACCCCAATGAATGGTATTAAAAAATTCAAAACTAAAAACCCATGGGTTGTTCACTTCGCAACTTTTGAAGTTTTCAAACAAATGAATGATAATCGTGCGTGGAATGAATGGGAAGAATGGCAAATTAATTATTTCCAAGAACACACAAACGCTCCAAAACATTTATTAAAACAAATTAATTTTTCAATTTTTATCCAATATGTCGCCGCGAAACAATGGAAAAGAGTCCTCTCTCACGCGAGACGTAGAGGTGTTAAATTAATCGCGGATATGCCTTTCTACTGCGGTTTCGATTCTATTGAAGTTTGGTTAAATCAAGACCAATTCTTAATTGAAAATCATCGTCAAACACATGAAGGTGGGGTTCCACCAGATGCATTCTCTGATGTTGGTCAATTATGGGGTTCTCCAATCTATAACTTTGAAAAGATGAAGGAAAACAATTATTCACTTTTAGTTAATAGAACAGGATTTTTGGCCTCAATCTGTGATTATTTAAGATTAGATCACTTTAGAGCGTTCGATACATATTACGTTATTCCTGCAGGTATGCCTGACGCTAAAATTGGGGAATGGAAAGTTGGTCCTAGAACTGATTTCTTTGAAGCTTTATATAAAGCTTATCCAAATATAAATCTCATCGCTGAAGACTTAGGGGAATTATTCCCATCTGTCTTAGAACTTAGAGATCATTATAATTTCCCAGGAATGTTCATTGTTGAGTTTACTGTCTTTGATCAAAATGCCTGGCCAAATAACAATATGATTGTTTATACAGGCACTCATGATAATGCGACACTTCTTGGTTGGTTAAATAGTTTACCAAGACATGACATTGACCATTTAAAATGGAAATTCAATGAACAAGATGAATCAAAATTGTTTGATAGATTGTTCGAATATACGCTTTCTCTTCCAAGTTTAATGACAATCTTCCCACTTCAAGATTTACTTAAACTTGATAATAGAGCAAGACTTAACACTCCAGGAACTGTGGGATATCCAAACTTCGTTTGGAAAATTAAATCATTTGATTGCTTAAAGAAAATCAAATTCAAAATTAAATAAAAAAATACGCATCTTCTTTAAAATGGTGACTACCCATCAAAAATGAAGGTGCGTTTTCTATATAAGATTTAAATAATTAGATAATAAAATCCAAATTGCTAATAAGGTAAGAATTATTCCTCCTACTAAATTAGCAATTTCTATTTTTCCTTTAAATAATTTGTCAAACACATTGCCTAAGAATAAACCAATTATGCACATAATAAATGTAATGATTATAATAATTGAGATGTGTAAGAATATCGTATAGTTAGTTGACAATCCGTGTTTAAGTGATACCCCAACTGCGAGAGCGTCGATGGAGGTCGCAAAGCCCATAACAATAATTTCTTTAAAACTAATTAGACGACAAGAGGCATCTTTATCTTTATTTTTTTTAATAGAAATACAAGCCTCAATTATCATTTTGAAACCTAAAAATAGGAGTAATCCAAAAGATATCCAGCAGACTACATTAGTTAATATTTCAGAAACTTGCTCTCCAGCTGCTGTGCCTATTAGATATTCGACACATTCGATTATCCAATAGCCTCCTAATGGCATAAGACCTTGAAGCACACCAAAAATAAGTGCGACAAGTATCATTTTCTTTTTAGTTAAGTTCGAACACACTAAACCGTCAGTGACACTTACAGCAAAGGCATCCATACTAAGAGCGAACGCCAATAATAATATTTGACTTAAAATTTCTAATGACATAGGCAAACATTATATCTTAGAGAAAAAAAGAAATAAACTATTATTTCCCCTTCAATTGCGTATATAATGAAAAAGATGAAAGAAAAGGTTAGAATTCCAAAGGTTATTGAAAATAGAGTTATAAAAAGATATGGTTTTGCAACCTTCTTTTATGCATTTTTAATGCTTTGCTTCGTTGCTGTTCCTGTTGTTTCCCTTTTTATACCTATTATCGGTGTTGGTAATGTTAATAGCGAACCTATTGAATTTACAAGTTTAACTACTCTTGATTTGGTTAAAGGTTTAGCGTTCCAACCAAACGCTATAATCGAGGCAATTAATGATAATTTTGATATTTTCTCAAAATATGAAATATTTGTATTTGCAGTTTTCTTTGCATATGGCTTATTAGTTCTTTTTAGTTGGGCATGTGCGCTTATTCAATTGTGTAAAGCATTTAAATTAATTGTCTATGGTCGTTCATCTCATATGTTTAGACCAATTATTACCGGATTATTTGCTTTTATTTGGCAAGCTTTGCTTCTTGCCGCCGGATTCGTGGTTAAATATCTAGCCGATGAAGTATCCGAAATGGCGGGATATCCTTTAGTTATTGGGGTTAGTTATGTCCCAATAATCCTTTTAGGAGTTGAACTTTTACTATTCATAGTAATGATTATTACTTATTCTATTTGTTTCTCCCATAAATTGTATTTATATGATATCGATATGGATTATTATCAATACGACATTATGGTGGAAGATTTTGTTCCAGAAGAAATCAAAGGTCTTGAAGGCAAAATTAGTAGAATTGGACCTCATCAATATGCGAAAAGCGATATATCATATGCCTTTATTCCTGCGGGAATTACATATATTGGAGAAGGAGCTTTCTCTAATTGTGTTAAATTGGAATCTGTCTTAATCCCAAGATCAGTCAAAGAAATTAAATTTAATGCTTTTTTCCACTGCCCAAGATTAACAAAAATAAAATATAACGGAACCAAACTCCAATGGGCGAAAGTTAAAAGAGGAAGTAACTGGCTTAATAAATGTGGAACGGACGTTGTTGAATGTAAGGACGGACACATTAAAGTCGATATTTATAAATAAGTGTTGATTTATTAAAAATATTAATATATATTAATGACGTTGGGAAACCAACATATACTCTTAACAGAGTGGCGAGAGCCACTCTTTGTTTTTGAGAGATAGGAGATGTATGGAATTAAATTCTATTAAACAATTATTAGAAGATTTCTTAGAAGAAATTGGTTATGAACTATATGACATTTCTTTAAAAAAAGAAATGGGAGATTTAGTTCTTGAAGTTATTGTCGACAAAGATTCTCCAATTGATATGGATATGATTTGTGATGTAAGCGAAAAAATTTCTTCGAAACTTGATGAAATTAACCCTATCGAAGAAGGATATATTTTAAATGTTTCTTCTTTAGGCGCGGAAAAACCATTAACTGTAGAAAAACTTCCAAAATATATTAATAGTTTTATTCATCTACATCTTAAACATCCAGTCGATGGAGAAAATATTTATGAAGGTATTCTTGAAGATGTGAAAGATAATAAATTAATTCTTTCTTACAAAATCAAAACCAGAACTAAAAAAATCGAAGTCGAACTAGATAACATTTATAAAGTTCGTTTAGCAATTAAATTTTAATAAAGGAGTTTATTTTTATGGCTATTAACGCACAAGCATTCTTAGAAGCATTAAATGAGATTGAAGCTCTTAAAGGTGTTTCTAAAGATATTATCCTTGAGTCATTAAAAGAAGCGATGATGAAAGGATATCGTAAACAATTAGGCGCGGATGACGCATTAGTTCGTGTCGAAATTGATCCTATCAGCGGTACTATTGAAATGTACCAAATCCAAATGGTCGTCGCGGAAGTTGAAGATGATTTATTAGAAATCTCTTTAGAAGATGCCCAAGCCGTCGATAAAAAATACCAAATCGGCGATGAATTCTTAATCCCTGCATCTTTTGATGATTTAAGAAAAGCTACTGCGATGAATATTAAGTCGATTTTAAAACAAAAAGTCGCTGAAGCAGAAAAATCTGCTTTATATGAAACTTTCAAAGACAAAATCGGCACGATGATTACTGGTAAAGTTGAAAAAGTTGATGATAGAGGTGTTTCTGTCAATATCGTCAAAACTTCTGTCTTCTTACCAAGAACCGCGATGATTGGCGATGAAAAATTCGAAGTCGGTGACACAATCAAATTATATGTTAGCGACGTTGCAAGTGGCACAAAAGGTGCTCACATCATCGTTAGCAGAGCTAACGAAGGTTTCTTAAAATCATTATTCTTCGAAGAAATTCACGACATCTATGATGGCACAATCATCATTAAAGCTATCGCAAGATTTGCGGGTAAAAGAAGTAAAGTTGCTGTTTATTCAAACGATCCAAACGTTGACCCAGCTGGTGCATGTATTGGACCTAACGGTAGCAAAATTCAAAAAATCGTTTCTCAATTAGGAAACGGACAATCCAAAGAAAAAATCGATGTTATCGCTTGGAGCGAAAATCCAGCTTTATTCATTATGGAATCTTTAAAACCTGCTCAAGTTATTGGTATTAACATTGAAGAAGGTGAAAAGAAAGCCACCGCTATTGTTGATGAAAATTCATTCTTCTTAGCAATCGGCAAAGTCGGTATCAATACTAAACTGGCAGTGCGTTTAACAGGTTATAAGATTGATATCAAAACCGAAGAACAAGCTCTCGAAGAAGGTATTAACTTTAAAACATTTGAAGAAATTCAAGCTGAAGAAGTCGCTCTTAAAGCTCAAAGAATTAGAGAAGCTCAAATTCAAGCAACAAAAACTGAAGAAACAAGCGTTCTTCCAGGTTTACCAGAAGGCTATGTTGCACCAACTGAACGTCAATATGAAGATGAAGTTGATGAAGATATAGAAGAAGCTTTAACAAGAGAAAGTGAAAAAGAAGAAACTATAACTCCTATCGAAGAAACTCCAGTTGTTGAAGAAACTGTTGAAGAAACAACACCTGTTGTTGAAGAAGAGGTTAAAGTTACGACTGTTGAAACAACTACAACTATCGAAGATTTAGAAAAATCTTTAGAAGAAGATAAAACAAAAACTAAATCCAAAGGTGGTTATAAGAAATTCAATAAAAAGAAAAAAGAAGAAGAAAGTGAAGAAACAGTTAAAGTCACTCCAACTGTTGATCCAAGTACTTATATGTCCATCTATACAGAGGAAGAACTCGCTGAAATGGAAGAAGAAGAATACGAAGACGATTATGTTGAAGATGATGACATCGACTATGATGAATACGATTCATATTACGATGACGAACAATAATCATTCTCTTCTAAATTAGTAATTTATTACTAAAATAAAAATATTTTAAAGAAAGAAGGTGTTAGATATGTCAAAAAAGAATAAAGCCCCAACAAGAGAAACTAACGTTTCTACTAAGGTGAACAATTCTAAAGTTAAGACAAAACTTAATGGTGGTGTTTTCACTTATACAGGCGCAATTTCAGTAGGCGAATTAGCTACAGCTTTAGGTGTCGCCTCATCTGATATTATTAAATTCCTCTTCCTTCAAAAGAAGATGATTACTATCAATACCGTTCTCGATGATGAATTAATTGGAACCATCTGTTTAGAATTCGGTTACGATTTCGAAAAGAAGGTTATTGTCGAAGCTGAAAATTTCGAAGATTTAGTCATCGAAGATGATCCAACTAAATTAGTTGAAAGACCCCCAGTTGTTACCGTTATGGGACACGTTGACCATGGTAAAACTACGCTTATCGACGCGATTAGAAATTCTAATGTCGCTGCCGGAGAAGTTGGTGGTATTTCACAAGAAATCGGTGCTTATCAAAAAGAAATTAATGGTAAGAAAATTACATTTATTGACACTCCAGGACACGAAGCTTTTACTGCGATGAGAAGTCGCGGTGCTTCGGTTACTGATATTGTTATCCTTGTCGTTGCTGCTGATGATGGTGTTATGCCTCAAACAGTCGAAGCTATCGACCACGCGAAAGCTGCAGGAGTCCCAATTGTTGTCGCAATTAACAAAATGGACAAACCAGGCGTTGATCCAAACAGAGTTAAAAACGAATTAATGCAACATGATGTTATTCCTGAAGATTTCGGAGGAGATGCTGTTTGTGTTGAAATTTCTGCGAAGCAGAAAAAGAATATCGACGCTTTACTTGAAGCGGTCTTATTCATTGCGGAACTTAAAGAACTTAAAGCTAACCCAGACCGTTATGCGATGGGTACAGTTTTAGAAGCAAAACTTGATAAAAACGAAGGTCCAAAAGCCACGTTATTGATTCAAAACGGTACGATGAAAACTGGTGACTTCTTAGTTGTTGGAACCTCTTATGGTAAAGCTCGTCGTATGACAAATGAATTTAAGAAAGTTTTAAGCGAAGCTACACCTAGTACACCTGTTTCAGTTATTGGTTTAACCGAAGTTCCTGAAGCTGGTGATAGATTTATGGCCTTCGCTGAAGAGAGTGAAGCTAGAACAATCGCTACTAAACGTAAACAAATTAAAGAATCCAAAACAAGAAACGCTACTAGTGCGGCCTCTTTAGAAGATTTATTTAATAAGATTCACGAAGGCGAAGTTCAAAATATCAATATTATCATTAAAGCTGATTCTACGGGTTCTGCTGAAGCAGTTAAATCTTCCTTAGAAAAATTAACTAATGACGAAATTAAAATTAATATTATTAGAGCTACCGCAGGTGGCATCACTGAAAGTGATGTCCTATTGGCATCTGCCTCTAATGCGATTATTTATGGCTTTAATGTTAGACCTGATGCAAGAACCAGAGCAAAAGCCGAAGAAGAAAAAGTTGAAATCAGATTACATAGAATCATTTACGCTTTAATTGAAGAAATTCAAGCTGCGATGAAAGGTATGCTCGCTCCAACAATGGTGGAAAAAGTTATCGGTCAAGCCGAAGTCAGAAGATTATTTAAAGTTTCTAAATTAGGAACAATCGCTGGATGTATGATTATTGATGGTTCAATTAAAAATAACGCTCGCATTCGTGTCTTAAGAGAAGGCATCATCGTTTATGAAGGAAAACTTGCATCTCTTCAAAGAGAAAAAGATCAAGTTAAAGAAGTCAAAAACGGTTATGAATGTGGTATGTTAGTTGAAAACTTCAACGACATTAAAGAAGGCGACATTATCGAAGCTTCTGAAATGGTAGAAGAAAAAGGTGAATAGTAATGGCGTCTAAGGTTGAAAGAATTCAAACCTTAATCATGCGTAACATTTCTGAAATTATTCAATTCCAAATTAAAAATCCTAAATTAGGATTCGTCACAATTCCTGAAGTTAAAGTTTCAAAAGATTTCTCCCATGCGAAAGTTTATGTTTCATTTATTAATGAAAACGAAATTAGAGATGGGATGCAAGTCTTAGAAAAAGCTAAAGGATATATTAGAAGTGAATTAGCGTCTAGACTTGATATTAGACGTGTTCCAGAAATTACATTCTGCTTAGATGATGGTTATAAAAAAGAGCAACGCATTACGGAGTTGCTCAACAAATAAAGGACACATATGTGTCCTTTTTACTTACTTTTTTAAATAGAAAATGCTCAATGTCAGCTTCATAGAAAGGATCGCCTTCTATATTAAAACCTAAAGATAAATAGAAATCTTTAAGGTGAGACATACCGTGAATATAAATAGTGCATGGATTGAATTTAGATATCAATAAATCTTTTAAAAAGGTGATTGCTAATCGTCCATAGCCTTTCTTTTGATATTCTTTTAATATAGCGAATCTTTCGATTTTATAACCAAGTTCAGTTTTTCTATATCTAATCGTACCAATTGGTTTGTTTTCAAATAAAATTAGAAAAGATGTTGAACCTATTTCTTTTTCATATTCAAATTCTAAGGAATAATCAATCCCCATATCTTTTACGAACACTTGATATCGAATATCATTTACATTGATTTGATCTTCTTTTCTGATTACTGGCTTAAGTGTTAACCCCTCAGCGTTTAATTGATAGGTTATGTCATCATCCCATAAAGAATATTTTTCGTAATTAGATAACATGGTTAAAAAGTTATTTTTAGATTCTTTAAATTGCTTATAAATGTTATTTATAACATTTTTAATATCTTCTCTAGTTGTGAATTTATCACTTGGACAGGCTGAAGTAAGAACTGGTAAATCCTCCTCTTTAATCAAGGAAACAATATCTTTTTCTCTCACTAATGAAAAAGGTCTAATAAATGTAATATTAGCCCGTTCTAAATGCATTTTAGGGGCGAAAGTCGCTACTCTTCCACCATAAATTTCATTCATAAACAATGTTTCAATCGCGTCATCTGCGTGATGGGCGAATGCAACTTTGTTAAAGCCTAATTCATTCGCAACTTTATTGATCGCAGCTTTTTTCATTTTTGAGCAAATAGAACAAGGTAAATGTTTGTCATCTTCTTTGTTTGCGAGCAATATTTTATATACATCTCTTGCGTCATAAACAATGAGATTTAGGTCTAACGATCTACAAAAATCAATCATAATTGAAGGATTAAATCCTTCAAAACCTAAGTCTAATATGACAGGTTGGATAATAAAATTTGTGTGTGAAAATTTTTGATATAAACTAAGGGCGTAAAGCAAAGCAACTGAATCTTTTCCACCAGAAAGGCCTACAACAATTTTATCTTTATGTTGTATTAAATTGTATGTAGCGTCCGCTTTTCTTAAACACGCTAGAATTGTTCGTATTGCCTTCATAACTGTTAAATTATAAAATATCTATAGAGATATTTGCAAGTTATGGATGGTTTAATTTTAATAAATAAAGATAGAGATTGGACATCTAGAGATGTCTGTAATGTAGTCCAAAAAATTCATGGCACAAAAAAGGTTGGACACACAGGTACTCTTGATCCTTTTGCGGAAGGTCTCCTTTTAGTAACTATTAATAAGGCTAATAAAATTGGTCAATTTTTAGACGATTTTACAAAAACTTATGTTGCTACATTAAAATTGGGTGTTAAAACTAACACAGGCGATTTAACAGGCGAAGTTATTGAAACAATAGAAATCCCTAATATAAAAAAGGAGGATGTGGAAAAAGTTATCAAAACTTTTTTAGGAGATATTGAACAAATTCCCCCTATGACAAGCGCGATTCATTATAAAGGAAGAAAATTATATGAATATTTTTATGAAGGAGTTGAGGTCGAAAGACCATCAAGAAAAGTTCATATTTATTCGATTAATTTATTAGATTTTAAAGATGATACGATTGTTTTTGAAGTAGAAGTCTCTAAGGGAACATATATAAGAATTTTAGGAGAAGATATTGCTACTAAACTTAACACTGTTGGTCATTTAACAAGATTAATCAGAACTAAAATTGGTCCTTACGATATTAAAAATTCGATTAATTTAAAAGAACTTACAAATCAATTTATTACATATACTATAGATGAAACCCTCTCGTTTTTAGATACTTTTGTCGTAGAGGAAAAAATGACAAAGAAGGTTAAAGACGGTTTATCGTTAACTATTCCAAATATTAAAGGTGAATTAGTGTATATTAAAAGCGAAAACGATGAGCCACTAGCAATATATAAAAGAAAAGAAAATGACTTATTTGTCTGTAAAAGAGGAATTTGGTAATGGAAATTATTGAAATTAATTTTAATGATTTTAAGAAGAATGATACACCTTTAGTCTTGTGCTTAGGTTCTTTTGATTCATTACATTTAGGCCATCTTCAAATTATTAAACAAGCCATTAAAAGCGGACTGCCTGTCGCTGTCATGACTTTTGATTCTAATCCTAAATTCGTATTAGGCATTAGACAAACACGACAAAGGGTGTTGTCTTTATACGATAAAGCTATGATTTTAGAAAAATTAGGTGTTTCAATTTTATATGTTTTACATTTTGATGAACAAGTCGCTAAAATGTCTAGATTCGAATTTATTGATTTAATTTTAAGTAAAATTAACCCAGTTAAGATTTTCTGCGGGGAAGATTACGCCTTTGGCTTAAATGCGAATGGTAATGTCGAATATCTTAAACAATATTTTGATGTTGAAGTAATCAAACTTCTTAAAATGAATGGCAAAAAGATCTCAACCGCAGATATTATTTCTCATCTACAAAAAGGAGAAATGGAAGAAGCATATGAACTATTGAATAGATATTATACGATAAGCGGAACAGTAGTTGATGGATTGAAAAATGGAAGAAAAATAGGATTCCCTACTGCTAATCTTGATCTAGACTTTGAATATGTTCTTCCAAAAGAAGGTGTCTATATTGGTTACGCTTATGTCGATGAAATTAAACATAAAGCAATCATTGCAGTAGGAACTCATCCTACCATTCAGACATTGTCGAAACCTATTATAGAAGTTCATATTTTGTCCTTCAATGAAAATTTGTATGGTAAATTTATCGATGTATCTTTTGTAAAAAGAATTAGAAATATCAATAAGTTTGAAAGTCTCGAAGACTTATCTAAGCAATTAGAAAAAGATAAAGAAATAGCAAAAAAAGAATTGAAATAGTTTCAATTACTATGTAATATATACAAGGCGACTTATCCTCAGGATAACGATTATCCTTCTATCGTCTCCCGGGAATAAGTTAAGAAATTAAACAAGGAGGAAATATCATGGCGCTTACAAAAGAAAGAAAAGCTGAGCTCGTCAAGAAATTCGGTAAAAGCGAAAACGACACTGGTTCAATTCAAGTCCAAGTTGCTCTTCTCACAGATCAAATCGTCGCTCTTACAGCTCACTTAAAAGCAAATAAGAAAGATGCCGCATCCCAAAGAGGTTTGATGAAATTAGTTGGTCAACGTCGTAGTTTATTAGCTTACCTTCAAAGAACAAATCGTGATGCTTATCTCAAACTTATCGCTGAGCTCGGATTACGTAAATAGCAATTTAAAAGACTATCCAAATTTATGGATAGTTTTTTATTTATAAAAGATGTATAATTGATTTGTATATATTTTAGGAAAGAGAGAAAAAAAGATGAAAAAAGTATTCGAATTAGAGTTCGAAGGTAAAAAGTTCGTCGTTGAGACTGGCGAAATTGCTAAACAAGCTGATGGCGCTGTCTTAGTTAGATTAAATGACACAGTTGTCTTATCTACAGCATGTGCTTCCGACGAACCAAAAGAAGGCGATTTCTTCCCACTTACAGTTGCTTATGAAGAAAAGCAATACGCAGTTGGAAAAATTCCAGGTTCCTTCTTAAGAAGAGAAGGTAGAGCAGGAGAACACGCTACCTTAACAGCAAGATTAATCGACCGTCCAATTAGACCTATGTTCTCCGAAGGATTCCGTAACGAAGTCCAAATCGTTAACACAGTTATGTCTGTTGACTTAGACTGCACACCAGAAATGACCGCTATGTTAGGTTCTTCTTTAGCATTAGGTATTTCCGATATTCCATTCGATGGACCAATCGCTGGTGTTTATGTTGGTAGAGTTAACGGACAATTAATTATCAACCCAACAGTTGAAGAAAAAGAAAAATCTGACATTAATTTAGCGGTTGCGGGTACAAAAGAAGCTATCAACATGGTTGAAGCAGGTGCCGCAGAAGTCCCAGAAGAAGAAATGTTAGATGCATTAATGTTTGGCCATGAAGCAATTAAAAAACTTTGTTTATGGCAAGAAGAAATCATCAAAGAAGTTGGCAAAGAAAAAAGAGAAATCGAACTTTATAAAGTTGATGAAGCAATCGAAAAAGATGTCACCGATAGAGCCAAAGATCGCTTAGTTAAAGCTATCTCTATCTTTGATAAATTAGAAAGACAAGACGCAATTGATGCGATCGAAGATGAAATTATCGATGACTATGATACAAGAGATTACGAAGATGAAAAAACACATCATAAGACCGTTCACATGGTTAAAGAAGTTTTAGAAAATCTCGTTGCTCAAGAAGTCAGAAGACTTATTACAGAAGAAAAAATTAGACCAGATGGCCGTAAATTAGACGAAATTCGTCCATTGGACGCACAAGTTGATTTACTCCCACGCACACATGGTTCCGCTATGTTCACACGTGGTCAAACACAAGTCATTTCTGTTACTACATTAGGCGCCTTAAGCGATGTCCAAATTATTGATAATTTGACAGATGAAGAAACACGTCGCTGGATGCATCATTACAATTTCCCACCATACAGTGTTGGTGAAGTTGGAAGAATGGGCTCCCCAGGTAGAAGAGAAATCGGTCATGGTGCACTTGGTGAAAGAGCTTTAAGCTATGTCATTCCAAGCGAAGAAGAATTCCCATATACAATTAGAACAGTTGCAGAAGTCGTTGAATCAAATGGTTCATCCTCACAAGCTTCTATTTGTGCTTCCTGTATGTCACTTATGGCAGCCGGTGTCCCACTTAAAGGTTTAGTTTCCGGTATTGCTATGGGCCTTATCTCTTCTGGACCACTCGATGGAAAACACCCATATTCAATTCTTACCGATATTCAAGGTTTAGAAGATCACTTTGGTGATATGGACTTTAAATGTGCGGGTACAGAAAAAGGTATTACTGCTCTTCAAATGGATATCAAAATTAAAGGTGTTACAAAAGAAGTCCTTCACGAAGCCTTACAACAAGCAAAATCCGCTCGTGCAACAATTCGCGAAGTTATGAAAACCGCCATTGCAGAACCACGACCAGATGTTTCTAAATACGCTCCAAAAATGGATACATTCTATATTGATCCAGATAAGATTAGAGAAGTCATCGGTACAGGTGGTAAAGTTATTAATGAAATCATTGCTAACCATGACAATGTCAAAATTGACATTGAAGATGACGGTAGAGTCACAATTTACCATATGAATAGAGAAACAATCGAAGCAACTAAAGCCGATATTCTTGACATCGTTAGAGAAGCTAAAGTTGGTGAAGAATTTGTTGGTGAAGTTACACGCGTTGAAGAATATGGCGCATTCGTTCGCTTATTTGGAAATGTTGATGGTCTCTGTCACGTCTCACGTTTAGGTTGGGGTTACATTTCCAAAGCTCAAGATGTCGTTAAAGTCGGCGATACATTAAAAGTAAGAGTCGTTGAAATTGATGATAAAGGCAAAATCAAAGTTTCACACCGTGAATTTGAAGAAAAACCAGATGATTACGATCCATCTAAAGAAAGAATTCAACATTTCGATAGACCAGACCGTTCATTCAAAGGACCTAAAAAATTTAAAAAATAATTTATTAAGCCGAGTGTTAATTCACTCGGTTTTTTAATAAATTAAAAGATTTGTTGACTAATTCTTGAAAAAATATGAAAATTATAACAGCTAAAGTTGAATTGATTATCAATTCATTATTAAGCATTAAATTACAAATAATTTTATAAATTATATATAATATAAATATAAATAAGATATAGACAATAAAAGGAGAAAATATGGCTGATTTAATCAAAGTTTGCGCTTTAAGTGGTTTAGATGAAGAAGGTAGAGACTGCTATTTAATCGAAATTAATAACGATATTTTTGTCGTTGACTGCGGTATGTCCATGCCAGATAAGACTATTCCTGGTATTGATTCCATTCTTCCAAATTTTGAATATCTTATTAAAAATAAAAACAGAGTTAAAGCTTATATTATCACCCACGGACACGATGAAGAGATTGGTGCTCTTAAATATTTTTATCCATTAGTCCCCGCTCCTATTTATTGTACTTTTGCTGCATCGCAATTTATTGTTTCGCAAGCTGATATTTATAAAGTAAAAGTTAAGTTTGATTTTAAAATTGTTAAACCAACTGATGATGTTAATATTGCTGGTCATAGAGTTAGATTTTTTCAAACATGTCATAACATGTGCGAATCTCAAGGCGTAGCCTTCTCTACTGATAGAGGTAATATTATTTATACTTCTGATTTCATTGTTGATTTTACAGTTAAAGATAAAGATTTCTGCTTTGACACAAAAGCGATCACCTTCTTATCCGAAGAACCAACTCTTATGTTGCTTGCAGAATCTAAATGCGCACATATAGATGGTTATTGCGCTCCTCATCACCGCGTTACAAGAAAAATAAGTAAATATTTTACTGATTCAAATAAACGCATTTTTGTTTCTTGTTTCTGGCAAAATATTTTTAGAATTTATGAAATTATTTCTCTTGCAAAAGTGAATGGTAAAAAGATTTATCTTTTTGATAATTACACAAAAAACATCGTTCAAACACTTATGAACGTTAATATTTTGCCTATTACAAATCAAGACATTATCCCAACTGAAGATTTATTAAGAGTCAGAAATCAAGATGTTGTAGTATTAATGCTTGGACATAGGGAAGATATCTATAAAAAGATGATTAAACTCTCCAGCGGATTAATCGACGATAAACGTTTAGTTTTAAGTAAAGATGATATCTTCATCAATGCTTCAATTCCTACTGCGATTTTTGATGTTATTGCTACTAAAGCAATTGACGCTTTGTTTAAAACTGGTTGCGAAGTTATTAATTTAAAACGTAAAGATATGCCTTCAATGCACGCTAGACAAGACGATTTAAAATATTTCCTTTCGCTTTTAAGACCAAAATATTATGTTCCTGTTAGAGGCAGTTATAAAAAGTTAATTGCTAATGCAAAATTAGCTCTATCGATGGATATTGGTTTGAACCATATGAATGTCTTTATCTTAGATAATGGTAGTGTTTTAAATTTTGATAATTCGCCTAGACCTTATGTCATTCCTAGTGAAAGAAGCGGAATTAATGTTGCACCTATTTTAGTTGACGGTAAGGGTATCTCTATGATTGGAGATGAAATCATTAATGATCGTCGCAAACTCGGCGTTGATGGAGTTGTTATGCTTGCAATTGCGGTTAGTAAAGATACTAAACAAATATGTGCGGGTCCTGACTGCCAAATGAGAGGTTTTGTTTTCGTAAAAGAAGCAGAGCCATTATTGAAATCTTTATCACAAATCTTTATTGAAGAAGTCAAAATGGTACTTGCTCAAGGTTCTTTGAACTTTGAAAAAGCAATTGCTAACACAAAAGAAAGATGTAAACGTTTCATTAGGAAAGAAAATGGACGAGACCCACATATTATTGCAACTGTTAATATAATCTAAATTAAAGCGCTTAGGCGCTTTTTTTATGGACTTTCGAACGTGCGCACGTGTATAATAAAATAGTATGAGTAACGTTAAGAAAAAGAATAAAATCTTAGATTTAAAATATTTATATTTTTTCAGCGGAATTTGCCTTTGTTTGTTAGCCGTTATTTTAATTATTAACGTTGGTTATATTGCAAGAACTGTTGCTTTTGTTCCATTTTTCTTATTTGGAATTTCTTCATGCGCTTTATATTTCGGTATTTACGCAATCGGCTTATACATTTTGCTTCAAGATAAAGCATTTAAATTTAGATTCAAAATCACAATTCCTGCTTTCATTATTTTGTTTTTAGGATTAATTGTTACCACAACACTTACAACATGTTCAAAAGATCCTAATGTTGCTAATCATTATATTCTTACTTTAGGTTCATCTAGAGTTGAAGGTGATATTAATTTTAGAAATTTCAGCAATTCATTCATTGAAATTTTTAAAGGCATCCCTAATGGATATTATGGCTCTAAATTTTTACATATGTTTAATAAATCTCCTTACGGAGGAGGCTATTTAGGCTTTTTACTTACTGCTTTTTTAAATGATTATCTCGGCGTTAGCGCTACTAAAGCTATTTCTATTAGTTTTGTTGTAGTGGGTGCATTAATGCTAGTTGGTCCTTTCGTTATTTCATTTATCGTTAAAAAAGTTAAAAAACATAAAGAAGAACAATCTTCTATTAATCCAAAAACAAAAGAAGAAGTTAAAATCTTACCTAACCCAAGACCAACTCCAGTTATTACTAGAGAAGTTAGAGAAGAAATTAATCCTATTACCACGCCTGTTATTGAAAAAACAGTTACTCCTGTTAGTAGACCTACACCTACTCCTGTAATTACAACTCATTCACTATATCAAGATGATTTTCAAGGTGTTGGAACATTTGTTCCTGCTCGATTCTTGTTTAATAACAGGGTAAACGATGTTTCTAGTGGTATTGAAACAATGCAAACTCCAACATTAAACCCTGTCACTCTTACCCCAGTTACAGAAAGAGTGGAAGAAACAATTTCTCCAATTCGCGTTGATGAATCTCCTGTTATCGAAGATTCTTTCTTTGATGACGAACCAACTCATGTTGAACAAATGACCTTGGATTTTGAGGAAAAAGATGATAAAACACCAGAACTTGCAACTGTTCAACCAACATTTGCAGAACCTGTGGTTGTGAAACAAAATCATAATCCATCTATAGTCCCTACTCCTACAGAACATGTTAGAAAAAAACGTATAAAATTTATTCCACCTTCAGTGGATTTGTTGAATACTTATGAAATAACCGACGCTATCGAAGAAAATACAGAAGTAGCTAATGCTAGAATGCTCATTATTAATGAGACTTTTGAAAACTTTAGAGTTGGCGCTGAAGTAACAGGATTTACTATTGGCCCAGCTGTTACACGATTCCATGTAACTTATAAACCAGGTGTATCTGTTAAAACTGTCGCAAACGTTGTTAGCAATTTATGTATCAACTTAGGTGGCGTTGACGTTAGATTTGAACCATTAGTAGCTGGTGAACGTTATTCTGGTTTAGAAGTTCCTAATGCAGTTATTACCACAATTGGTTTTAAAGACGTCTTCAATGAACTCCCAGATGCTTCTAAAAAACCTCTTAATATTCCTTTTGGTAAAAATATTTCAGGTAAAACGATATTTGGTGATTATGGTGATTTCCCACATATGTTAGTTGCCGGTACCACTGGAAGTGGTAAATCTGTTTTTGTCCACTCTGTCATCGCAACTTTAATCATGCGCAATTCACCAGATGACTTCAAATTAATCTTAATAGACCCAAAAATGGTTGAAATGGCAAAATATGTTGATATGCCTCACTTACTTTGCCCAATTATTTATGAAGCCAAAGAAGCAAAAGTGGCTTTTGATCGTTTAGTGGAAGACATGGATAATAGATATTCAATGATGCGTTCCGCTGGAGTTTCTTCTATCAAAGAATATAACGAAATTGCTGAATCTCTTGATAGAGACCCTCTTCCAAGAATTTTAGTTATTATCGACGAATACGCTGATTTAGTTGAACAATGCAAAGAAATTCAAGTCCCAGTTACTAGAATTTCCGCTAAAGCTCGTGCAGCTGGTATTCACTTATTAGTGGCAACTCAAAGACCAAGTGTTAACGTTGTTACTGGTGTTTTAAAATCAAATTTACCAACTCATGTTGCCTTAAAAACATCTAACTATACTGACTCTATGACTATTTTAAATGAAGGTGGAGCAGAAAAACTTCTTGGTAAGGGCGATATGCTAGTTCAATCTTCCGTTTTCGCTGGACAAGGCTTAATAAGAATTCAATCACCTTTTATTAAAGGTGATGAAATTAGCATGATTGTTAATTACCTTAAAGAAAATTATGAAACAGATTTTGATCCTAGATATTTGGATTTAGTTGACCATAGTAAAGAAAATGCAAAAACAAATATGATCATGGGCGGTTTCTCAATGGCAGAAGGAGATCCACAAGCAGATCCAGATGAACATTTTTACTTAGCTGTTAAAGAATGGGTTATGACATTAGACACAGTTTCTGGAAGTAAAATTCAAAAACAATTCTCAACAGGTTATCCTCGCGCAATTCGTATTTTTAGAAGACTTCAAGAAGAAGGAATTGTAGAAGATAACAATAACCCAAGTTCATCTAAAGGTTGCCGCGTTTTAGTCCACGACAAATTCTATGGCGAAACAGGTGAAGATAACCCTGCTTTAGATGAGGACAATTATTAATATGGGTATCGGAATAGATATTGTAGAGATTAAAAGAATCTCTTTAGAAGATAGATTTATCGACTTAGTTCTTTCAGATAGAGAAAAAGAATTACTCTATAAAAGAGTAAACAAAAAAGAGTTTTTAGCAGGTAGATTCGCTGCTAAAGAGGCTTTTTTAAAAGCAAATCATAAAGGATTAGGAGATATTAGATTAAAAGATATAGAAGTGCTTAATTTTGAAAACGGGCAACCATATATTGTTTTTAACAATATAGAATATTTAGAAGTCTCTATATCTCACGAAAAAGAATATGCGGTTGCTGTGGTGAATTTATGATTAATAAATCTTTTGTTTCAGTTAAATTAGTTTCTTTACGTCGAGTTCATGTGATGGTTTTTACATCTGTCCCTAGACCATCTAAAGTTGATTTTGTCCTTTTGGTGGATGATAAATCTTATCACATTAAGGATTACAAACAAACTTCGACAAATAATTTCTATATTTTTGATTTAGAATTACCTTTCGATTATCCATTTGGTAAAGCAACTGCTCTTAACTTTACATATTTTGGTACTGTACCTATTGATACTTCAAATATAGTTGAACTTAAAGAATTTGATGAATTATTCGCCTATGACGGAGATGATTTAGGATCTCATTATACAAAAGAGGAAACTAAATTCACCCTATGGGCTCCTTTAGCGACTCAAGTCATATTAAAATTAGAAAATAATCAAAACGAATTTGAATATCATGTCATGGAAAGAACTGATAAAGGTGTTTATCGTCTAACGATAAAAGAAGACTTATTAGGCAGAAAATATCATTATTTAGTGACAAATAATGGGGCGACTAGAGAAACTAATGACCCATATGAATTTTCATCCTCTTTGAATAGTGAATATTCTTGTGTTGTAGACATTAATAAAGTAAAAGCAATCAAAAATATTAAACCAACAAACGAATTTAATAAATACACAGATGCTTTTATTTATGAAGTTCACGTTAGAGATTTTACCGAATCTAAGGACACCGATATCGTACATAAAGGCAAATATTTAGGCATGATAGAAAAAAATAGAAAGTCTATTTATGGAGATTTGGTAGGCTTATCTCATCTTCTTGATTTAGGTGTTACTCATGTCCAAATTCAACCAATTTTAGATTTCAATCATCACGATATCTACGGCTACAAAAAAGAATATAACTGGGGCTATGACCCCATTTCCACTATGGGAATTGAAGGACAATATTCAACTAACCCAAACGACCCAATGTCTCGACTTATTGAATTTAAACAAATGGTCGAAGGTTTTCACGAAAATAATATTAGATTAATAGTAGATGTGGTTTATAACCACATGTATGACTATAACAAAGCTGCTTTTGAGGCTTGCGTTCCTAATTATTTCTTTAGAAAAAGACCAAATGGAACACCTGCAATGGCCTCTGGATGCGGAAACGACTTCGCAAGCGAAAGAAAGATGGCAAGAAAAGCAATTGTTGATTCTGTCCTTCATTTAGTTAATGTATTTGATATTGATGGTATGAGATTTGATTTAATGGGTCTTATCGACATTACTACTATGAAAGAAGTTTTATCTAAAGCTAGAGCGATAAAAAAAGATTTTATGGTTTACGGAGAGGGCTGGAACATGGGTAGCGAACTTAAATTAGAAGAGAAAGCTGCTCAAGATAATGCTTTTAAGCTTGAAGAAATCGGTTTCTTTAATGACTCTTATCGCGATATTTTAAAAGGTCCTACATTCCAAGATAAAATTAAGGTCAAAGGTTTTATTAATGGAGATAGTTCTTATACATTGGGATTCGTTTTCTCTTTCTTAGGAAGCGTAACAAATTTCTGCTATCCAAAAAAATATTTATCCACAAATCAATCTATTAACTATATTGAATGTCACGATAATAACACTGTTTTTGATAAATTATGCGCTTCGAATGAAAATGAAGACCACTCTCTTTTATATAAAAGAGTAACCTTGGGAAATCAATTAACTATTTTATCTTTTGGTGTCCCATTTATTCATATGGGCCAAGAAATCGGACAATCTAAATTTGGTTTAGATAATACCTATAACATTCCTAAAGTTAACGATTTTGATCTTAAAGGATTATCAGAAAGAAAAGAAATGCTTAGATTTATTAAAGAGGCGGTTAAGCTTAGATATAACCAATTATCTTTTTTAAGAAATCTAACCAAAGAAGAAGAACTAAATAATATTTTAGAAATAAAAACAATTAACAATCTCATTTATATTAGATTCTTAGAATCTAAAAAATATTCTCAATATGAAGAAATCGTCTTCTTAATCAACATTTATTCTTCAACTATACCTTTTGACCTTAACGAAGATTATAAGGTTCTATTAAGCGATGGCGTGATTATTGATGATGAAAATATTAAAGTACGTAGCGGCGTGATAGGCCCAGCAAGTTTATTGATTTTGGTGAAAAAATAATATGTTAACAAATGTAATTATTTATGGTGAATTAGACAAACAACTTGATAACAATTTTCGTTATGTAATCGCAAAATCTGTTGATGCGATTCATGAAAAAGAAAATACTTTTAAAATTCCTTGTTGTTATTGGACAAAAAATACTAGATTAGTTAATTTATTAACTATTCCTCCAATTGGGACAAAGGTTATTATTAGAGGAAGGCTTGATTCAAACGATAGATTCCCTTTATTTGTCGTAGTTGAAACAATCGAAAAGGTTATTTAATTTATGTTTAGATGGATTAAAGCTGTTTTATTATTAATTCCTCGTCTTATAAAAGATTATTGTTTCGCTATATCTAGATATGGCAGTCATCCAGATAAATATCCTATTAAGAAAAGATATAACAAACTTAAAAAATTAATTAAAATTGTCACTAAAAGATTGGGTGTTTATATTGATGTTTCTGGTCTAGAAAAACTTCCAAAAACTGGAAAATATATGATGGTTAGCAATCACTTATCAATGTTTGACCCTGTCGCAATGATAAATGTATTAGATGAAGCGACTTCCTTTGTATCTAAAATTGAAACTGAAAATTATTTTGCGGTTAATAAAGCAATTAAATCTATTGATGGCTTGTTTTTAGATAGAAAAAATCTTAAACAGCAATTAAAAATTATGATGAAACTTCAGGAAGATTTAAAAGCACAAAATAAAAACTGGATTATCTATCCAGAAGGCACTAGAAACGAAGATCAATTCTCTTTAGTAGGAGAATTCCATCATGGAACATTTAGACCCGCAGTTAAGGCGAATGTCCCTATTGTTCCGGTAGCGATCTATGGAACTCAAAGAGTTTTAAAAATTAAACCAAAATATAAAAAATACGTTGTTAGTATTTCATTCTTAGAACCTTTATACCCTGACGATTATCAAACGATTTCAACTCAAGAAATCGCTAATAAGGTTCATAGTGATATTCAAAGAGAATTATCATTTACCCTAAGAAGTCGAAACAACTTATTGATGAAAAAATTTAATAAAAAATATAATTATTTTAAATAATATTTATATTATTTATATAACAAAAAACCAAGGATGAATCCTTGGTTTTGTTTTTGATATTTAACTATCGATTATTCTGCATCGGCTGCGACGACGACATCAACTGTTAATGGAATGATTTCCATAACGATTGCTGTTTCGCTGCTTGGGTAGACGAGGATTTGGCATGTTGAATCAACAAGTTCGTATCCTGGTTCGCCTGTTGCTTCATCAACAACTTCGTTAAGTGTACCGTTGAGGAATAAGTAACCGATTGTGCCAGCTTCATCAACTGCACCGATATCAACTAAGTACCAGCCTTCTGCTTCGTATTTAACACCAGCATAGCCTGTTTCTAAGTTTGCATCGATAATGTCATATAATGCTGTTTCGGCATCTTTTGTGTTAGCACTGACGATTGCGAGTGGGACTTCTGTGCCATCATCTAATTCTGTGGTGTAGGATGTTGTATCTGTAACCCATGAATAGACTGCATCGGAAGCAAAGCTTGGGAGGTCAACGTTGATGATTGTGTTGACAGCTGCTTCAGCACCAGCGAATGTATCAAAGACGTTTGTAATTTCAACTTCAGCATTTGTTCCTTGGAAACGGAATGATGTGTAAGGAAGCATTAAGCAAATGTAGTCTTGGAAGTAGACTTGTGCGAATAAATAGACACCGTCACCGACTTCGAATTGGGAAGCCCATTCAGAGACTGTTGCGGCTTGTTCTGCATTTAATGCTGGAATATGAACATCCATAATGCAGTAGTTTTCGATATCGTCGACATCAAGGTTTTCACCTGGGAATGTGACGTGGAATGTTGTAGCTTCGCCTGCAACGATTGTTGGAACGCTAGCAATTTGCCATGTGGATTCTGTCCAACGGCCTGACCAAGAACGGTTAATGTTGTAATCCCAACCTGGTCTTGTGAAGTCTGCATAGTAATTAAGTGCGCCTTTGCCTTTGCATTCTTCTTCACCGCCTGTACCCCAAGTAAGTTTTGCGTCGATAACTTGTGGACGGCCATCTGTGGAAGAAACTGTACCTACGACATCAACGATGTCTTTGACATCATAAACGTCTTTAATACTTTCAGTTGTGATAACTTCGATTGCGTAAACTTGATTACCATCGACTTTTTGAACTGAGAAACAATTGTCTGAATATGTAGCACCGATGATGACGTCTGCTAAACGAATGACTGTGCCATCAAGTGTTGGGGAACCAGAACCATCGTCCCAGTCAATTGCTGCAGAAATTGATGTAGCAGGTAATTTTTCTTCACCTGGTTTTGCACAGGCGGCTAAACCGAATACTGCAACAAGTACTAATGCTTTACTAAGTAATTTTGCTTTCATAGTGTATTTTCCTTTCCTTTCAAAAATTAGTATTTGAGAATAAAATAAACTTTTTCGCGCATATATGCAAGTTATTTTATAAAAAAAGAGACAATTATAGTCTCCTTAAATGTTTTGGTAGATGATTTTTTAAAATTCGTCCGTCACTTTTGGCGAAACTAACGGATTTGCCATTATGTTTTATTAGGTAATATCCTTTTTCTAATTGGATATTAAGTGATTCTCCTTTAAGGAATTTATCCAATTGTTCGTCATTTAATGAAAATTCTTTTTCAAAGTTATTTAAATAGCGGGAATAATGATAATCGTAAATTAGTTCGTTTTTGTTTTTGATTTTTTGAGCAATTCTAAGTCCATACCTAACTATATGAAGTTGTTTTGGATATTTAAATTCCCTATTTACTTGGAAAATATATTCTCCAAATATTTCTTTTCTAATTTTTTCATCTGTTTGAGAATGAATAATTCCAGGTTTTTTGATCAAACAAATATATTGACCATCACCAGGAAAAATATTTGGAAATAGATGAATTCCTAAAGGTTTCTTTTTTGAAACATAGAATAAAGAATTATCCTTAATTGGAACAATAGTTGCGTCACTATTATTTAATAGGTACTCGATAACTTCTTCGTTTTCTTCAAATGAAAAAGAACAAGTTGAGTATAAAAGAGTTCCACCTGGTTTCAACATATCGTATGCATAAGAAATCATTTCTTTTTGCTGCTCTGCAAATTTCAGCACTTTATTATAGGACCAGTCTTTTATCATTTTATCGTCTTTTTTAAACATTCCAGACCCTGAACATGGAGCGTCAAGAATGATTTTTGTGAAATAATTTTCATAAAAATTATAAACATTTTTAAAATCATTATTCGTAACAACGACATTTCCTATCCCTAGTCTTTCAATATTATCTAAAATAGCGCCTGTGCGCGCATGTGAAAGATCATTAGCAACTATTAGACTTTTATTTTTCATCAAAAAAGAAGTTTGGATAGTTTTGCCACCAGGAGCGGCGCATAAATCTAAAACAATATCATCTTCGTCAGCGTTTAATAAACTAGCAGGAACCATAGCAGAAGGTTCTTGTATGTAAAATAAACCCAAAAAATGTTCTAATGATTTGCCTAAGGGTAATTCGTTAGGATTATAAATAAAAGCGTTATCAACAACGGGGTGTTTTTTTAAAGAAGGATATATTTTTAAAATTTCTTCGTTATTTGTTTTGTTGGTGTTTAATAAAATCGCTCTTAAAGAAGTGTCAGAAAAAGAATCACATAAATCAGTTATTTCTTTTTCGCTTAAATATTTTGTTAAATGTTGCTTGAATTCCATCCTTATTATTATAAATCATTATGTTATAATTTCATTATTCTTAGTGTAAAATATATTTATATTTCATTTATAGGAGGATTCAACTTATGAGAATGGTTGATATCATCATTAAAAAAAGAGATGGACACGAACTTTCTGATGAAGAAATACGCTTTTTTGTTAAAGGATATGTAGATGGTTCAATACCTGAATATCAAGCTTCAGCTTTTAATATGGCGGTTTTATTCAAAGGAATGACTAATAAAGAAATCTCTACTCTAACTGATGCGATGGAACATAGTGGGGCAACAATGGATCTATCAAGAATCACAGGTGTCAAAGTTGATAAGCACTCCACAGGTGGAGTGGGAGATAAAACGTCCTTGGTTTTAGGACCAATGGTAGCTGCTTGTGGTGCGATGCTTGCAAAGATGAGCGGTCGCGGTCTTGGTCATACAGGTGGAACACTTGATAAACTTGAATCCATCCCAGGAATGAATATCTCCGTTAGCGAAGAAGATTTCATCAAGCAAGTAAATGAAATAGGTATCGCAATTATTGGTCAAACTCAATCTTTAGTTCCTGCTGATAAAAAACTTTACGCATTAAGAGATGTTACAGGTACTGTTGAATCTATACCTTTAATTGCATCAAGCGTTATGTCAAAGAAGTTAGCAAGTGGATCAGACACAATTTTATTGGATGTCACCTTTGGTGAAGGTGCATTTATGAAAAATATTGATTCTGCTAGAGTATTAGCTAGAACAATGGTAGATATCGGTAACTCTTTAGGTAGAGACACTAGAGCAGTTCTTTCAGATATGAACGAACCTTTAGGCTTTGCGGTTGGAAACGCTCTTGAAGTAAAAGAAGCAATAGAAGCGCTTCATGGAAGAGGTCCAAAAGATTTAATGGAGCTTTGCTATACATGCGGAGCAATTATGCTAGAACAAGCAAAAATTGTTAATAGCCACGAAGAAGGTTTAGAAATGCTTCGTCTTGCCATTAGTGAAGGAAAGGCATTTGATAAATTTGTCGCCTTTGTTAAAGCTCAAGGCGGCGATGTTGAATATATCCTACATCCTGAAAAGTTTGAACTTGCCAAACATATCGTAAGTGTTATTAGTGAAAAAGAGGGATATATCTCTAAAATCAATGCTTTAGAAATCGGTGAAAGCGCGATGAGATTAGGCGCTGGAAGAGCGACACTTAATGACACAATAGATATGGCAAGTGGTATCGTTTTGACTAAAAAAGTTGGCGATTATGTAAATAAAGGAGATGTCCTTTGCTACATTCACACAAATAAAGATGAATATCAATCAATCATTAAAGATATACTAAACGCTTATATATTTAAAAAAGAAGAAGTTGAAACTCATCCAGTTGTTCACGAAATCGTGAGATAAACAAATCAAAACCCATACATTGTATGGGTTATTTTTTTAGTTTGAGATTTCTTAAATCCGAAGTCCTTTTTATCTTTTTAAATTTTAAATAATTTTCATTTATAGATTTTTCATATGTGCTGGAAGAACTTTCACTTGGATCATAGAATTGCATATCTTTAATAAGTTCTGGTAAATATTGAATTTTTGCCCAAAGATCTGGCCTATCATAAGGATATTTATCTTCCTCTTGAACATTTACAGGGGTGTATTTTAAATAATCCATTACATCTAATTTGTGGTTAGCGGCGTAATCCATTGCTCTATGCATAGCGTCACAAGATGCTCTAGATTTAGGACTTAATGTTAATTCTGTTACCGCGAAGCCTAAAGGAATAACGGCTTCTGGAAAACCTACAAATTCAGCAGCATTGATAGCGTTATGAACTCTATTTACAGCTTGAGGGTTGCCTAATCCAACATCTTCATAGGCAATAACAAGAAGTCTTCTTTTGATACTATCTAGGTCTTGGACTATGCAAAGTCTAGCTAAATAATATAAAGCAGCGTCAACATCGCTTCCTCTAATAGATTTTTGAAGAGCGGACACAGAGTCATAATGTTCGCCTTCATCAGAGTCCATTTGGTAATTCGGAACTTTTAAAATTGATTTAACTTTCTCGATATCGACAACTTTGTTTTTAGAACTCATTTTGATGACATCAAGGAAATTAAGAGCATATCTCATATCGCCTGATGTCAGTTTGGCGATATATTCTAATGCATCTTGATTAATTTTAATCGAGTTATTTAATCCGTTTTTAGATTTAATTGCTCTTTTTAAACCTTCGACTATGTCTTCATTTGATAAAGCTTTAACTTCCAAAAGATGACAACGGCTCCTGATGGCCTTATTAATGACCATATATGGATTTTGTGTCGTGCAACCAAGTAAATAGATTGTTCCATCCTCAACATATGGTAAAAGAATGTCTTGTTTGTCCTTATTCAATCTATGGACTTCGTCCATAATAATAAATGCTTCATCAAATAATTTGCATTCTTCAATAGCGGCTTCTAAATCTTTTTTGTTGCTTGTAACAGCGTTGAGTTTGACATATTTAACCCCCATAGAAGAAGCAAAAGCTTCTGCGATAGTAGTTTTTCCACATCCAGGAGGTCCAAAAAAGATGATTGAAAGCATGGTGTGGGTTTCAATCGCGTTTCTTAAAACGCCATCTTTACCAACAAGATGCTTTTGTCCGATAATTTCGTCAATATTTTTTGGTCTTAATCTAAACGCAAGTGGTTTTAACATAAAAACATTATAGTATTTATTACAATATTTGACAAAGTCAATTGTCATAAAGTTTAAACTTTTGTATCATTACTATATGAAAATTGTTTTAACCACTGTTAAAGAAGCATCTGTCACAATCAAAGATAAAATGGTTGGATATATCAAACAAGGATTTCTTCTCCTTGTTGGTTTTACTGATGGAGATGACAAAGAGATTGTTGAAAAAATGGTGGATAAAATTTTGTCACTTAGAGTTTTTCCTGATGAAAATGGGCAAATAAACTTATCGCTTGAAGATGTTAATGGATCTATTCTTTCTGTTTCGCAATTTACATTATATGCAGACACCAAGAAAGGAAGAAGGCCATCATTTGTAAAAGCGCTTAGACCAGGCGAAGCTGAACCTTTATATGATTATTTTAATAATCTTATAGAGATGAAATATGGTAAATTAAGTACAGGTGTTTTTGGTGCGGATATGAAAGTTACATCTATTAACGATGGTCCATTTACACTTGTTTTAGATAGTAAGGAACTTTTTTAATTTATGAAAATAATGATTGGACTTTCAGGTGGAGTTGATAGCGCGGTTGCTGCATATTTACTTAAAAAGCAAGGACACGAAGTTATTGCTTGTTTTATGCGTAACTGGGACGCACTTGCAAATAATGATTATCTCGGAAACCCAACTTTAGGTGAAAGTCAATGCCCTCAAGAAGTTGATTACGAAGACGCTGTTAAAGTTGCACAATTATTAGATATTCCTTTATTAAGAATTGATTTTGTAAAAGAATACTGGGATGATGTTTTCTCTTATTTAATAAGAGAATATAAAGAAGGCAGAACGCCAAACCCAGATATTTTTTGCAATAAATATATTAAATTTGATGCTTTTTTAAAGTTTGCTTTAAGCCACAATGTGGATATGATTGCAATGGGTCACTATGCTAAAAGAGTCGACAAGGATGGTAAGGCATATTTGCTTAAATCTTTCGATAAAAATAAAGATCAAACATATTTCCTTTCCCAAATTTCTCAAGAACAACTTAAATATTCTTTATTTCCATTAGGAGATATTGATAAAACTGAAGTTAGAAGAATTGCTCATGAATTAAATCTTAATATCGCAGATAAAAAGGATTCCACTGGTATTTGTTTTATTGGTGAACGTAATTTTAAACAATTTTTACAAAATTATATTCCTGCTCAAAAAGGCAAGATTGTCGATATTGAAAACAATAGAGTGTTAGGCGAACATGATGGTGTCATGTATTACACACTCGGTCAAAGAAAAGGCTTAGGAATAGGCGGAATTCATGGGGAAGCAGCAAAAGGTTGGTTTGTTGTCAAAAAAGATGTTAAAAATAACATTTTGTATGTTGCTTCAGGCGATGAAAACGAATTCCTATATAGCGATAGATGTTATGTTAGGCATCTAAATTTTATAAGCGATATCCCAAATAATGGGGAACATATCAACTGTAAATTTAGATATCGTCAACAAGATAATGGTGTAACCATTAACTTTGTTAATGAAGATACGGTTGTATTAATTTTTGATAAACCATATAAAGCTGTTACACCTGGCCAAGCCGCAGTATTTTATAAAGATGATATATGTTTAGGCGGAGGATTAATTGACGAAATTTTCTACAAAAATAAAAGAATTGGTTAAAAACATATAGTTTTTATAAACAATGTTTGCTAATATAGTGATATAAATTCTATCAAGGAACCCAATTATTGATTCCCTTATGAGAGAGTGTCTAGCGGTGAGAAAGACATATTGGATAAATAATGCGCCACTCCTTGCGAAGCGATTAATACCCGCCGTAATGTTGACGTAACAACAAAAAATAAGTGCATCTTGATAAAAGATGAATAAGGATGGTACCGCGATTAATGTCGTTCCTTAGGCTAGCGGTATTTTATTTTGTTTGAAAGGAGAAAAAACTTATGAGAAAATTAAGCGCAAATGAAATTAGACAAACTTGGTTAAATTTCTTTAAAAACAAAGGACATAGAGTGGAATATGGTTCAAGCCTTATTCCTCATAACGACCCAACACTTCTTTGGATCAACTCTGGCGTTGCTGCACTTAAAAAATATTTTGATGGCAGCGAAATTCCACCTTCAAGAAGAATCACTAACGTTCAAAGAAGTATTAGAACTAACGATATTGAAAACGTTGGACACACAGCAAGACACCATACATTCTTTGAAATGCTTGGTAATTTTTCCATCGGTGACTATTTTAGAAAAGAAGTTATCCCTTTTGCTTTTGAAATTTTAATTAGTGAACAATATTTTGGTATGCCAGTTGAAAAATTATATATGACATATCATCCAGAAGATTTAGAAACACGCAAATTATGGATTGAATGCGGTATGCCTGAAGATCACCTTATTCCTTTATGGAATAACTATTGGCAAATTGGTGAAGGTCCATGTGGTCCTAATACAGAAGTTTTCTTTGATAGAGGAGAAAAATACGATCCAGATAATCTTGGAAGAAAAATGCTAGACGAAGAAATTGAAAATGACCGTTATATAGAAATTTGGGGTATCGTTTTCTCTCAATACAATGGCGTGGAAGGAGTCGATAGAAAAGATTACAAAGAACTTCCAAGCAAAAATATTGATACTGGCGCAGGTCTTGAAAGAATTGCTTGCATTTTACAAGGCACTGAAACAAACTTTGAAACAGACTTATTCTGGCCAATTATTGAGGCTGTTAAAACTTTATGTCATAAAGAATACAAAGACTACACACTTGCATATAGAGTTATCGCAGACCATGTAAGAGCCTGCACTTTCGCATTAGCGGATGGTGAAATGTTCTCTAATGAAGGAAGAGGCTATGTTTTACGTAGATTACTTAGAAGAGCGGAAAGATATGGAAGAGTTTTAGGAATTGAAAAACCATTCTTATATGAATTAGTTGACGTTGTTTGCTCAATTATGGAAGGTTTTTATCCATATTTAAATAACAAAAAAGAATTTATTAAGAAAATTATTAAAGGCGAAGAAGAAAAATTCATTAAAACTCTCGCTAATGGGGAACAATTACTTCGTAAAATCGTCAAAGATACATCGGTTTTATCTGGCGAAGACATGTTCAAATTATATGATACATTTGGATTCCCAAAAGAACTTACAATTGAAATTTGTGATGAATTAGGCGTCGGTGTTGATTTAGATGGTTTCAATAAAAAGATGCTTGAACAAAAAGAACGCGCTCGTGCGGCTCGTGGAGACGCTCAAAGTATGAATAAACAATCCAAAGATTTGATGGATTTTGTTACTCCAAGCGAATTTATTTATAACGAAACAAAATGCAAAGCAAAAGTTATTGGTTGCTTTGTTGATGGTGTTAAAGTTGATTCTATTAATAACCAAGGAGAGATTATTGTAAGCAAAACCGTCTTCTATGCAGAAAGTGGTGGACAAATTGCTGATATTGGAACAATATCAAACGATAATTTCCAGGCAAATGTTACTGCGGTTAATAAAGCTCCAAATAAACAACATTTACATTCAATTACCGTTTTATTTGGTGAAATAAGTGTCGGAGATGAAGTTGAATTAGAAATCGATAATTTAAGAAGACTAAAAATCATGAGAAACCACTCCGCTGCTCACTTATTGCAACAAGCATTAACCGAGGTTTTAGGAGATCATATTGCTCAACACGGTTCTTATGTTAGTGATGAATTTATGCATTTCGACTTCTCTCATTTCTCAAAAATGAACGAAGAAGAACTTAAAGAAGTTGAAACTAAAGTTAATGAATGGATTTCTCAAGCAATTCCAAGTGAAACTAAAGTCCTTCCAATAGAAGAAGCAAAACAAATCGGTGCCAAGGCTTTATTTAATGATAAATACGGCGACACAGTTAGAGTTGTTTGTATCGGAGATGTTTCTAAAGAATTCTGTGGAGGCACCCACGTTAGCAATACTTCTGATATTGGATGCTTTGTAATCGAATATGAAGAATCAGTTGCAGCGGGCGTTAGAAGAATCCAAGCTAGAACCTCAATTGAAGCTTATAACTTGCTTAAAAGACGTGAAGGAATTTTAACTAATGTTAAACGCTCATTATCTTTATCTTCATTTGGAGAAATTATTGATAGGTTAAAATCCGTTTTAAATGATAGAGACACCCTTAAAAAGACTGTTGAATCATTAACCACGAAGGTTGGTAATATTATGTCTGAAGTCTTGCTTAATAAATTTGAATCATACGACGATATTAACCTTCTTGCTGTATATTTAAAAGGAACAAAAAGAGATGGCTTATTAGCGATTGGTGATAGTTTAAAACAAAGCGTTAAAGACTATGTTATTGTCTTGATTGGTGAAGATAACAATCAAGTTCCTGTTTTATCTCTTGTTGGAGGTAAAGCTCTTGAAAAAGGCTACAAAGCAGGAATTATTGTTAAGAAAGTCACAACATGTTTAGGCGGCTCAGGTGGTGGTAGACCAGACAATGCTTCTGGAGCGGGCAAAGATGCATCTAAAATTGGAGATACATTAGCTCAAATTAAGGAGTTATTAAAATAATGAATAAAGCTATTGGATTAGATTTAGGTACTGTAACTCTTGGAATCGCTGTAAGCGATTTTCTAGGATTTGTCCACGGAGTAGAAACCTTTAGATTTCCTAAAGGACAATACTCTAAAGCTAGAGAAAGAGTCCACGCGCTTGTTAAAGAAACAGGTATTAAAGAAATAGCGTTAGGCCTTCCTCTCCACATGTCTGGAGAAGTAGGTGAAAGGGCAGAGTCTGCATTAAGATTTAAAGAAGATTTACTTAAAGAAGATCCAACCCTTAAAATAGAGATGGTTGATGAAAGACTAACAACAGTCGCTGCTCATAGAACATTAAGTGAATTAGATGTTTCATCTAAAAAAAGAAAAGAATCCGTTGATAGACTTGCTGCCTGCGGAATTCTTGATACATATATTAGGAAAAGAGGTAATTAAAATGGAATTAAACGAAAAACAAATGATGGTTACAGATGAAGCTGGAAATGATCATTTAGTAAATATCCTTTTCACTTATACAAATGAAGAAAGAGAAACTTCCTATGTTGTATTTTATGAAGAAGGTAACCCAGAAGAATTAATTGCAATGAAATATAACGAAGAAACAAAAGAACTCTCCGACATTGAAGATGACGAAGAGTTTAATGAAGTTCAAGAAGTTTTAGATGCTTTTTTAGAACAAAGCGAACCTGAAGAAGAATAATAATTTATTAAATAAATTAGAAGACTAACATACCTAAGCACGCTGCTAATAGTAAAATTATTAAAGCGCTTAGGTTTTTCTTTTTGATTTTTTTATAAATAAAACTAAATCCAAATAAAATTAAAAGAATAGCAAAGGAGGTTTTATCAAACATTATATCGTTATAATTTGTGGTAATAGCGTTACCTGAAAATAATATAGCTTTAATTAAAAATGTAATGGCGGTGCTTAAGATAAGGGCGATAACGATGGGTTGCACTCCATTAAGAGCTCCTTTTACAAATCTATTTTTAAGAATTTTGCTAAATACCCAGGCTACCAAAAGGATAATAATAAAGGAAGGAAGAACTACACCGATAGTTGAACAAATGGCCCCAAAAGGACCTGCGACTGTATTTCCAATAGCGGTTGCTATATTAATAGCAAAAGGACCAGGAGTGCCTTCGCTAATGGCGATATAGTTAGTTAATGTTTCAAGATCCATCCATCCTTTAGAAACAACTTGTTCGCTAATCATAGGAATCATCGCGTATCCACCACCAAAGGTGAAAAGTCCAATTAAAAAGAAGGTATAAAAAAGTTCAAAGAAGATCATTTTTCGCCCTCCTTTTTGACAGTTTTTGTAATCGCTTCATAAATTACACCAACTAGTAAACCTAAGGCGATTATTATTAAGGATAGTGAAGGGATGTTAAGATTAAAAATTGTATCCACAAGCATAATTGCTAAAGTAGCAAAAAACATTATGTAGCCAACTAAATTAATATTCATTAGTTTTTTTAATTTAAAAAATGCATTAAATAGCAAAACAATAACAGCAATTTTTAAACCCATAAAAGCCTTATGTATTAGTTCGAACGCTAAAAATTGTTTATAGAAAAACGAAATAACTAATAAAATGACAAAAGAAGGAAAAATAAGCCCAAGAGTTGAAAATAAAGCTCCTAAAAATCCGGCAACTCTATAACCCACAAAAGTAGATGCGTTAACGGATAATGGCCCAGGAGTAGATTCAGAAATAGCAAGAATTTCTAAAAGCTCGATTTCTTTTATCCATTTTTTATTTTCGCAAACTTCCTTTTGAATTATTGGAAGCATCGCATATCCTCCTCCGAAAGTTAGTAGCCCAACTTTGAAGAAGGTGATAAACAATGTAAATAATTTATAAAAACAACTTTGTTTTTTCATGCTTAATCATTATAATTGATTATGCACGAAATAAAAGTAGTAATTTTCAAGCGTTATTGATAAAATAACGTTCGGATAGACAAGTGAGGTATCTAAAATGAAAGAAGTTAAACAATTAACAAGATCAGGTTATAAAGATTTACAAGAAGAATTAAGACATCTTATCGATGTTGAACTTGTTGATGTCAAAACACAATTAACTGAAGCCCGCGCTCAAGGTGACTTAAGCGAAAATGCAGATTACGATGCTGCACGCGATCGTTTAAGAGAAATCAACGACAGAATCAAAGAAATTGAAGACACATTAGATAACGCCGTTATTATCGAAGACAAACCAAAAAATGTTAAAAAAGTTGCATTAGGTTCCACAATTAGAGTTAAAAATTTAACAACAGGTAAAGAAGCAGAATACACAATTGTTGATACAGTCGAAGCTGACCCATTCAAAAATTGGATTTCTCAAGATTGTTTGGTCGGTTCTTGCCTTATAGGCAAAAGTCTCGGACAAATTGTTGAAATTAAATCTGCAAACCCATACAAATTAGAAATTTTAGAAATTAAATTTTTAACAAAATAAAATTTTTTCGGTAAAAATTGAGAAAAGCCCCCTATTTATAATAGGAGGTTTTTTATATGATCAAACTTATTATTGGCGTTATCGCTGCTGTGTTTGTTGTTATCGTTGGGTTTTTAGTGATTGATCCTAACGTTAATAATGGAACTAACTATGACACAACGATTGTTAGTGAACAATCGACATTTACAATCACTATCGAGGGTCAGGTTACAAAACCTGGTACATATTCTATGTATGAAGGTGTGACAATGGCCGAAGCTATTACAAAGGCAGGAGGATTAACTTCAAACGCCGATACCTTAGCGTTTTTTGAAGATTTAGTCCTAGAGGACAAACAAACCTATTACATAGCTCCTGTATATAATGAAGATGATGTATGTAACACTAATCCTATTGAAAAGGTAAATATTAATAGCGACTCAGAGGAAGTTTTGACAACAATTAATGGATTAACTAAAACTTTAGCTACCGCAATCATTGATTATCGAACAAATACAAAGAAATTCGATTATTTAGAAGAATTAATGGAGGTTTATGGCATAGGTAACGCAACTTACACTAAACTGCGTAATTTTGTCATACTTCATGAGTGATTTTATTATTATTTGTTATTTCGATATTTTTAGGATTTCAACTTAAATTTTCTTATTGTTCTATAGCAATTATTTCATCTATCTATTTGATTTTTGTTTTACTGCGTTATAAGAAGAAGATTTTTGGTGTTTGCCTTTCTATATTCGTTATATCGTTTGCGATTTCTAACATTAATATAGAAAACAATAACCAAATTAAAGTAGGAGTGGTTATCGAAAGTAGAGATAATTATTTCTTATTTCTTTCTAAGACAGAAAGATTTTATGTATATGAGAAAAATAACACGCGTGAAATTGGAGATTTTCTTTCTATAGAAGGAGATGTTTCACCTATTGATTTTGAGGTTTTAGAATCGTCTTTTGATATGAATATATTCCTCAACAAAAAAGGCGTATATAGACAAATCGAAAAACCAAAGATAGAAATTAGATTTAATCATCCAATTAGAATCAAAAAGTTTAAACAGATATTTTTGAATCGATTTAGCGAGGACACAAAAAACTTTATTAATTCACTTTTCTTTTTAAGTGGCCATGAGGGAGAAGAGGTTGCAATAATGCAATCTCTTCAACTAAATAGGTTAATTAGTTCAAGCGGTATTTATTTGTATGCTTTGTCGAATTTATTGGAGTTTTTATTGAAGCGACGGATAAAAAGTAACAAGCGTAAGATAATCCCATTGATATTAATTTTTATATATCAAATTTTTGTATTTCCTAAATTTGCTGTTTTAAGATTCCTAATAAATAAAACTTTAAAACTCATTAATCTTAAATTTTTTCAAGATAAAATTGATTATCTAAATCTCTTGTCTTTTTCGATGATTATTTCCTTAATGATAAATAGATATTATATTTATGAGGATTCGTTTCTTATTGGTTATTCTATTCCTTTGTTTTTGTATTTCATTAGATCGATTATTAATAGAGCAAGGTGGTGGAAAATACCTATTATTGTCACTGGGACAATTTATATTTTCTTTATCCCGTTTTTATTGAAATACAACAATTCAATAAATCTTCTATCTCCTTTTATTCAAGCTATTCTTTGTCCCTTCTTTATTCCATTGTTTATAATTACTTTTATCACTTTTATAGGGGTTCCGATTTTTAAAATTGTTGAATTTTATAGGCAATTCCTAAGTAAAATGATTGAATTTTCCAGGTTTTTTAGAATTGAAATCCATGCACCCGAGATGTCTATAGGCGTAATAATATTAATGTATGTCTTATTGATTGGCTTATTTTATTATCTCGCTATAAAATTCACTCCGGTTTATAAAAGGATTGGCTTATTTTTGCCTTTATTGTTAATTGTTCATTTTCTGCCAATTGAAAATATGATTGTATCTTATGTTTCGTTTATCAACGTTGGTCAAGGCGATTCATGTTTAATTCATAAAGGTAATACAGATATTTTAATCGATACCGGTGGATCGCTCTATAAGGATATAGCTAGTGACTGTTTAATTCCTTATTTAAAAAGTAAAAGAATATATGATATTGATTTAGTAATAATAACCCATAACGACTACGATCATAATGGCGCTTTATCATCTTTAATTAATAATTTTAAAGTCGATAATGTAATAACGAAAAAGGACTCTTTTCCAATTAACATAAATGGCATTTTACTAGAAAATCTAAATAAGGCTTCTTATAGTGATGATAATGATAACTCTCTTGTTCTATTTTTTAAAATGTGGGGTAAAAGATTTTTACTAATGGGCGACGCTTCTACAAAAGTAGAGAAAACAATATTAGATAGTAAAAAGGAATTGAAATGCGATGTTTTAAAAATTGGACATCATGGAAGTAACACATCAACAAGCGAAGATTTTATCAGGAATATAAAGCCAATAGATGCAATTGTATCAGTAGGAAGAAATTATTATGGACATCCACATAAAGATGTTTTATCTATACTTGATAAATATAATGTCAGGATACGTAGGACTGACTTAGAGGGAACAATTACTTATAAGAACTACAAATTCTTGTAGTTTTTAAAGATAATTTTCCATTATAATAAAACTATGATTTATTTCATTTTTGGTCTTCAAAGTGCATCTATAAAAGCTAGAATAAAAAAGATTGTAAAACAATCTTTAGAATTTGTTGATGAAATCAATTTTGGCAAATTTGATGGTTCACAAGTCAATGTTCAAGATTGGGTTGATGAAGCTGCTTTTATGCCGCTTGGCTATGACAAAAAAGTCATTTCTGTTGAAAATTGCTATTTCTTAAAGAAAATAAAAGGCAAAAACAAAATTGAATCAGACCAAGACTATTCAAAATTAATTGAGTATTTAGAACATCCAAATGATTCTACTATTTTAATTATGAGCGTTGTTTCTAATGAATTAGATGAAAAATCTGAGCTTGTAAAATTATTACGTTCAAAATCTAACGTTATCCAGATTGCAGAGCCAGACAAAAATCAATGGAAAGATTATGTTAGGATGTATTGCATCGATCATTTGAAGATGAATATTGATAAAGATGCTTTGATCGAATTAGGAGATAGAACTGCAACTGATGTTGCCTTATTTCAGAATAACGCGAAGAAATTAGCTTTGTATAAAGATCATATTACCTATGATGATGTTTGTTTAATGGTCCAACGACCGCTTGAAGAAAATGTTTTCCAAATCTTTAATCATTTGATTAACGGTCACAATAGAGATGCTTTGTCTATTTTCCGTGATTTGCGCGTGACAAATACAGAACCTGTCTATTTAATCAGCGTTTTAGCGAATCAGTTTAGATTATTACAACAAGTTAAATTTTTAGCATCTAAAAAAATGAGTGACGATGAAATCGCAAAAGAACTCGGAATTAAACCCGTTAGAGTCACCATTTTAAAGAAAAATATATATACTATCTCTGAAAAAACAATTAGAAATACTTTAGAACAATTGTTTGAATTAGATAGCAACATAAAAAGCGGTACTATTGACCGCCTTTATGCTTTTGAAATGTTTTTAATAAATTTTATTAAAGAGTAATTATTTTAAAGAATCAACTAAACGGGCTAATTCGGCTTTTTGTCTTTTTGCTGTGTTGGCGTGTTGGACACCATCACTGACTGTTTTATCGATTAAAGAATACGCTTTTGCTAAAGCAACTTTCGCGGCTTCTAAATCTTTAGCTTGGACAGCTAAGCGAACTTTTTTAGCAGCTGTTCTGACAGCTGATTTTTTAGCAGCGTTTCTTTGACGTGCTTTTTCTGATGTGCCGATTCTTTTAATTTGTGATTTGATGTTTGCCATTTAAAATACCTCTTTCTAATAACGTTAGTTATGTTATCAAATATTGATAAATATTGCAATTGTTATTTGTGCTTGAAATTTATTTTTTCTTTAAAACATTCAAGAATGCTTCAGTGAATTCGTTAAGTGTTGCAAGTTTGCCATATAAATTTTCATCTAGTTTGACACCAAAATGTCCTTCGGATTTTTGCAACAATTCAACATAACTCATCGAATCTCCGCCTAGATCGTTAATCCAGTGAGCGTCATCTTCAATTTTGAATTTTGGAAGAACAAGTACTTGAGAGAAAATTTCTCTTAATGGTTCTCTAACTGTAAGAATTTCTTCTTCGGTGAAACCGACAATTGGTTTCTTTTCAGCTTTTTCATCAATTGAGATGTAATTTGGATCTTTGTTTTTAATAGCTTTTTTGACTTCGAAGCGTTTAACTTTCATCGAGTTAGCAATTGGAAGTTTGTTTTTGGATAAGTAGAACTCGTCGATTTTGCCATTCTTTGGTAATTGGGTAGCAATTTCTTTGATTTCCTTTTTAATTCCTTCATATCTTTCGTCAGTACAAGTCATTGAAAGTTCAATAACAAGAATGATTTTTTCGTTTGAAGAATTTCCTTCTCTTAAACCAAAGATGGTTAAGTTAGAAACATCACTGACACCTTTAAAGAATAATTCAAGTTCATCTGGGAAGATGTTTTCTCCATCGGCGTTGATGATGACATCTTTAATTCTGCCTTTAATGTAATAATTACCTGATTCATCACATTCCGCGATATCGCCTGTTGCAAAGAAACCTTCCTCATCAAGTGGTGTAACTCTTTCGACTCCACCAATAATTTCTTTTGAGTGAATAATATTTGATTTAACAAATAATTCGCCTCTATTAGGAATTTCAGGATTTGTTGGTAAAATCTTATATTCAATTCCGTATAATGGGTGTCCGATATCGCCTCTTAATCTTTCTTCAACATCGCTTCTTAAATTGACAGATGTAACACCTATTTCAGTCATTCCATATCCATTATATAATGGATAACCAACACCATTGATAATTCTAGCGGTACTTTCATTTAGATAACCACCGCCAGAAATACAATATCTAACTTTGTTTCCTAAAATACTCTTTTGAACAAAACTTCTAACGATTCCAGATGATGCTTTTCCTGCTTGCTCTTTGCTAATTTCTTTATTGTTATACGCAATAAGATTTTTGAGTAATTCGGCTTTTTTAGGTTCCGCCATCTCAGCTTTTCTTGAAAGTGTTTGTGCCATTGAATCCCAGAAGAGTGGTACTGAGAAAACATGGGTAATACCAACTTTTTGGCAAATACTTAACACGTCTGAAGGTGCTAATGATTGAGGATAGACAATAGTCTTTCCGTAATAGGTGAACCATAAAAATACAGCAACAAAACCAAAAATATGATGGAATGGAATCATTGCGAGAATTTTAAGATCTCCACATTTGTTTGGATACATTAAATCTTTGGTTTCTTCAGGCATTTTTAAGGAAGCTTGGATTTGAGAAACAAAATTTTGTCCATTAAAGACCATCAATTTTACATCTCCTGTTGTTCCAGAAGAACAAAGGATTAAATTATTATCCCAATCAGCTGTTTCGATGTCTTTTAAACCATTAAAATCTAATAATTCTTCTATATTAAACTTATCAACTTCATATTCGTATAAATCATCACTAACAATACCAACAGCGCCGCTTTGATTAATTAAATTGATCGTGCCGTTATGTCCTGTCCTTGCGTCAATTAATAAAGGTGTAAAACCACTAATGGCAATAGCCCAGAAAACTTCACCCCAGTGAGGATTATTGACCATTTTTAAGACAATTGGTTTATGATGTTCTTTATTTTTCGTGAATCTTGATAAGTTGTAAGCAATTGTTCGTACGTTTTTATCGAATTGAGAATATTTGTATTTTTTTAATTTGCCGTCTTCGTTGTAATATTGGCAAGCAAGAGCTTTTCTATTTCTTAATATAGATAATTTATATATGCTTTTTAAATCTTTGTCAGTGTTATCCAACAATTTGGCTTGCTCAATAAAAACTTTGATTTTTTCATATTCTGGATACATATATACTTTCCGTCCTTTGTCATTATTTTACTTAAAAATAAATATTATTCAACTTTTCAATTAAATCAAAGCCTTTCTTTTTGTATATTTTTAGCAATAGTTTTATTATATTAATAGAGGTATTCAGATATGGCAGAGAAAAAAATTTATCACGTCTCAAAACGTAAAGAAGATAACAAATGGCAAGTATTCATTAGAGGTTCTGATAAAGTTATCAAGCTTTTCAAAACTAAGGTTGAAGCAGAAGAATATGTCAAAGTAATGGCGGAAAACCAAGGTGCTACCTATGTAACACACGCTTCAAAAGGGGCCCACAAAGGAAAAATGCAAAAGAAATAAAGAATGGAGTTTACTCCATTTTTTTATTTTTATCTACCAATATTCAACTAATTATTGTAAGATAAGCCTATGATTAACAAAGAAAATATTAGACTTGTATTTATGGGAACGCCCCAAATATCTGCCGACACACTAGAAGGCCTTATTGAAGACGGATATAACGTTGTTGGAATAGTATCTCAACCAGATAGACCTGTAGGAAGAAAAGCTATTTTAGAAAAAACCCCTACAAAATTAATCGGTGAAAAATATAATATCCCAGTTTTTCAACCTGTTCGTATTAGAAACGAATATGAATTTTTGCTCGAATTAAAACCAGATATTATTATCACTCTTGCTTATGGACAAATAGTTCCACAAGCTGTTTTAGATATTCCTAAATATGGATGTTTAAATTTACATGGATCTTTATTACCAAAATATAGAGGAGCTTCTCCTGTCCAAACAGCGTTATTTGATAACGAAACTGTCACTGGTGTCACATTAATGGAAATGACAGCAAAAATGGACGCTGGTAAAATGTATGCAAAAGAAGAAGTAAAAATAGACGAAGACGATAATTTCACCAGCTTATTCTCTAAAATAGGTGACGCTGCAAAAAGGTTAATCATTCGAGAATTACCTAATTATTTATCAGGTAATATCGTGGGCATTGAACAAAACGAAGAAGAAGTCACTTTCACTAAAATAATCAAACCAGAAGATGAAAAAATAAATTTGGAATTTTCTAAAGAAACAATTATCGGTTTAATTAAAGGGCTTTCTGATGAACCTGGAGCCTACCTATTATTAAACAATGAAAAATTTAAAATTTATAAAGCAAAAATTCATTCTGATAATGTCGTCGGAGAAGTAGGACAAATATTGACGGCAGATAAAACTGGTTTATTACTTCAATGTTCTAATGGAATCATAGCTTTGCTAGAAGTCCAAAAACAAGGCAAAAAGAAAATGGATTACCGTTCATTTATTAACGGCAATCAAAATATAAAAGGCGTTATCTTAAAATAATATTTAATTTAAAAACCATTTCTTGATAGAAGTGGTTTTTTGTTTTAGGATGAATGTATGAAAACTTTAGTTTTATCTGTTCATCAACTCGTGGATTTTTTGTTAAGAAAAGGCGATATTGACACTCGCGTTTTTAATCGTTCTTCAATGACCGAAGGTTCTAAACTCCACAGTTGGTATCAAAACACTCAAACAAAAGGTTATATTTCAGAATATCCGTTGAAATGCGAAATTGTCTCGGATGATATAAGCGTAACGATACAAGGTCGGGCCGATGGAATTATTCATCAAAACGATCGTTATATCATTGACGAACTTAAAACAACCGTTATTGATATACATGAGTTTTATAACGAAAACTTTGAATGGCATTTAGGCCAAGCTATATGCTATGCATATATGTTTGCGAGGGAACAAAAATTAGACGAAATGGGAATTAAACTGACATATATTCGCCAGGGTAAAGAAAAAGAAAGAATGTCTAAAAGTTTCTCCTTTAAATTTATTGAACTTGAAAATTATGTAAAAGATTTAGTGGAAGCATATTTGGATTTTTACAATATTGTTTTTAAACATATTGAAAATAGACAGCAAAGTTTAAAAGATCTTTCTTTCCCTTTTGATAATTTTAGAAAAGGGCAAAAAGAATTGGCTAAATATGCTTTCGGGAACGCGGAAAACGGTGGAGTTTTATTCGTAGAAGCTCCTACGGGTATTGGCAAAACCATGTCCACTCTTTATCCATATTTGAAAAGCATCTCAAACAATAATGATTCCAAGATTTTTTATCTTACATCAAAAACAAGCGGAAAAGAATCCGCTGTCCACGCTTTAAATCTTCTTCAAGAAAAAGGAGCGGAAGTTAATTACATTTCAGTCACAGCGAAAGAAAAAATATGTTTATGCAAGGGAAAAGGCTGCAACCCAGAGGAATGTCCTTACACTAAAAATTACTATAACAAGATTCAATCTGTTCTTAGATATGCATTATTAAGCACAAATAAATTTACCAGTAATAATATTACTGAATTAGCTATTGAAAATGAAGTTTGTCCTTTCGAACTGCAACTTGATTTATCGTTATTTTGTGATGTTATTGTCTGTGATTATAACTATATGTTTGATCCTACCGCATATATGAAAAGGTACTTTGATGAAGATTGTTCTAACTATCATGCTTTAATTGATGAAGCTCATAATTTAGTAGATCGTTCTAGGTCCATGTATAGCGCTTCTTTATCGTTATCTCTTTTTGAAAAAACTAGAAAATCTTTAAGGCGTTACAACAATAAAAAGGTTAAAAGTATGATTAAGCGATGCCAATTATTATTTGACGAATTCGCTCTTTTTGAACAAGGCTCCACTATTGTTGAAGAATTTAAAGATAAAATATATAAAAAACTAAATAATTTTATCAACAAATACCAAGACTTGGCGAAAGATAAAGAAAACCAAATTCCAAAAGAAGTTACAGACTTATATATAGAAGTTAACACATTTTTAAAAATATCAGAATTAACTGCATCTAACTACATAAAATATGTAGAAATAGATGAAAATGATGTAATTATTCACATTTATTGCCTCGATCCAAGTCGTTTTATTAAAGCTAGAACAAACATGATTAAGAGTGCCTTATTTTTCTCCGCTACGCTATCACCGATTGATTATTACATTGATACGCTTGGTGGAAATCAAGACACGCCAAGATTAAAACTTCCGTCACCTTTTCCTATATCTAATCTCAAGCTTTTAATTGCTCCAAAAATTTCAATTAAATACAAAAATAGAGAAGAAAGTTATGGAAAAGTAGTTGAATATATTAAAAAGTTTGTAGGTTGCAAAACTGGTAACTATTTCGTCTATGTTCCGAGCTATCAATATTTAGATAAAATCAAAGAGTTGATTAATTTTGATGATAATTTTGACATCTATTTTCAAACTAGCGAAATGAGCGATAATGATAAAATCTCTTTCATTAATAATTTTCAACCTAATCCGGTCAAAACGACCATTGGCTTTTGTGTTATAGGTGGAGCGTTTTCCGAAGGAATTGACCTTATTAGCGATAGATTAATCGGAGCTGTTATTGTTGGGGTTGGCATGCCTCGAATTAATTTTGAAAGCGACCAAATCAAAGAATATTACAACAACAAAGAAATGCCAGGGTATAACTATGCTTATACTAACCCAGGAATGAATAAAGTCATGCAGGCTGTTGGAAGAGTAATAAGAAGCGAAACTGATAAAGGTGCTGTTCTTTTAATTGATGAAAGATACACATATGCCACATATAGAAACCTTTTTAAAAGCGAATGGAAAGAATATGAATTAGTCTTTTCAAAAGAACAATTAGAGACCAAAATAACAAATTTCTTTAATAAGTAATTTGTAATTGATATAATTTCAAATATGGATTTTACACAGAAAAAAATGAGAAATTTTTCCATAATCGCTCACATCGATCATGGAAAAAGTACACTTGCAGATAGAATATTAGAAATGACAGGAGCTATCCAAGAAAGAGATATGAAGGATCAAGTTCTTGATTCTTTAGAATTGGAAAGAGAAAGAGGAATCACAATCAAATTAAACGCTGTCACAATGCAATATAAAGCTAAAAATGGTGAAACATATATTTTTAATTTGATAGACACTCCTGGACATGTTGACTTTACTTACGAAGTATCTCGTTCCTTAGCAGCTTGTGAAGGCGCTATTTTAGTTGTTGATGCTACTCAAGGTGTAGAAGCCCAAACACTAGCAAATGTTTATTTAGCAGTTGATAATGACTTAGAATTAATGCCAGTAATCAACAAAGTTGATTTACCAAGTGCCCAACCGGATGTTGTTAAAAAAGAAATAGAACAAAGAATTGGAATTTTAGCCGAAAACGCAGTTGAAGTTAGCGCTAAAACAGGATTTGGTGTCGATGAGTTATTGGAACGCATTGTAACTGATATCCCCGCGCCAAGCGGAGATCCTGACGCACCATTCAAAGCCTTAATTTTTGATAGTTACTACGATTCTTATCGTGGTGTTGTTATTTTAGTACGTGTGAAAGAAGGTTCTATTAAAGTCGGAGATAAAATCTACCTTATGGCAGCTAAAAAAGAATATTTAGTTACCGAATTAGGCATTAGAACTCCTGAAGAAATTAAAACAAAAGAACTAACATGCGGACAAGTTGGTTATATTTGTGCGCAAATCAAAGATATTCACGATGTTAGGCCTGGTGAAACGGTTACATCTTTTGAAAACCCTGCAAAAGAGGCTTTGCCTGGATATAGGGTTATTAACCCTATGGTTTATTGTGGCTTATATCCAGTCGAATCAAAAGATTATCAAAACTTAAAAGAAGCTTTAGAAAAATTGTCCCTAAACGACGCTTCTCTACAATATGTAGCAGAAACATCGCAAGCCTTAGGTTTTGGCTTTAGATGCGGCTTTTTAGGCCTACTTCACATGGATATCGTTCAAGAACGATTAGAAAGAGAATATGGTCTTGATTTGATATTAACCGCCCCTAGCGTTATTTATCACGTTCATATGACTGATGGAACTGTCATTAATTTAGATAATCCTTCAAAATTGCCTGAAGCATCTAAAATCAATTACATCGAGGAACCATATGTTAAAGCATCAATAATGACTCCAAAAGAATATGTGGGTCCAATTATGGAATTATGCCAAGAAAAAAGAGGTATCTATCAAACTCTAGATTATTTTGATGATACTCGTATGGTTTTAGTTTACGAAATTCCTTTATCCGAAATTGTTTACAATTTCTTTGATAAATTGAAAAGTTATACAAAAGGATACGCTTCTTTCGATTATGAATATTCTTCATATAGAAGAGGTGAACTTGCAAAATTGGATGTTTTATTAAATGGCACGATTGTCGATGCGCTTAGTTCTATTGTACATAGACCAACAGCATACCATCGTGGTGTCTCTATTATTAGAAGGATAAAAAACGTCATTCCAAGACAACAATTTGAAATTCCAATTCAAGCAGCTATAGGCGGAAAAGTTATTGCAAGATGCGATGTTAAAGCGGTAAGAAAAGACGTTTTAGCAAAATGTTATGGCGGTGATATTTCTAGAAAGAAAAAGTTGCTTGAAAAACAAAAAGAAGGCAAAAAGAGAATGAAGAAAGTTGGATCTGTCGAGGTCCCACAAGAAGCCTTTATGTCAATTCTTTCTATCGATGATGAAGAATAGAATTAGTTAATAATTAGTAATTTTTTAGTAAAAGTATTGTTTACAATAAATTAATGACGTATAATTGAATTGTTAATAGGAGGATTGTCTATGGCAGCCACAAATATTCCAGTTAGATTTACTGAAGAAAAATACGCGACCAAACAAGAGGTTGCAAAAGAATTAAACATTCATTTTATTGACAGTATTTGGTCGACAATTTTAGCGTATAGAAGCAATTTTAATAGATACTTAACTTTAAGAACTATAGAAAACAACAGATTAACTTTTTGTTCATGCCCAACAGTTGCGGATAAGGTTAATATCATCGAAAGAAAATTAAACAATTCTTTCATTTCTTATTCAAAGATTGTTAGCAATCAACGTGACTACACCTATTTAAGAAATTATTACTTGGGTGAGTCTTTAAAAGGTTTGGCTAAAGAATATGATTTAGATGTAACAAACGAATATTTACGCACTATCATTAGTGGCGAATTAAAAGAAATTAATCCTTCTCATAAAATTCTTTTAAATTATTATAATGCTCTTTTATATATTGAAAACGCTTATGTCAATTCAATCGATGAAAACTTTATTGCAGAAATTTATTGCAGATTATTAGATGTTGAAGAATTAACTTCTTTCTATAGAACTACTGAAGATAAACATCCTGAAAATAGAGTAATTATTGATCGTATTTATACAGCGGCTCCAGTGAGTTCTATTGAACCATTAATGAACACTCTTTTTGATTTTATCAAAAATGGTTCCGTTTCTTTCGCTGTTAAAGCTTTGGTTGCCTATTACTATATTAACTATGTTAAGCCATTCCCAAAACATAATGATGAAATTGCTCTATTAACCGCTAAAGGAATTTTTGCTCATAATAGTTTATCAAGTTTTGGCGTTTTACTTCCTTTAGAAACACTTCTCTGTGAAAACGTCGAAAAGATCGCAAAGATGTTCGTGGAAGTCCAAAAAACAAGTGATATTACATATTTTGTTAATTATGGTATCAGCATTATCGATTCATTATGCGATGAAATCGCAAATCATATTGCGAATCTTAATGCCACAAGCTTAAAAGCAGATTTCTTCAAAGAAGATGAAGATGCAGTTTTAAACCCACAAGAAGAAAGTGAAGTTACAGAAGAAACTTCTCAAGCAGAAGTTATTGAAGAGCCAGTTGTTGAACCTGTATCTAAAAAAGTCGAAACCAAAAAAGTTAAGTTGACACCTGTCGAACAAGAAATTGCTGTTACTTATATTCCAACAGTTTTAGATGAAAAAGAAGCATGTCGTTTAGAACAACATTTATTAGAATTAGACCCTTCTTTAAAGAAGGGAGAAGCTAAATTCTACGCTAGACATTGCACTTTAGGCAAAAAATATACAATCGCTCAATACAAAAAAGCGATCGGATGTGTCTATGAAACAGCTAGAACTTCTATGGACCATTTAGCAGAGCTTGGCTATTACAGAAAAGAACAATTAAAGAATAAATACGTTTATTCACCAATCCCAAGAAAATAAAGGAGAACATTTATGAATTTACTCGCAAAATCAGTTGAACCTATTATCGTATTAGTTATTGTTATCGCTGTTGCCGGTGGTATTGCATTAGTCGCTTATCTTATTTATCGTTTTACTCATCCTAAAATCAAACAAGAAGAACAAGTTGATGAAAGAAAGGCTGCCGAAGAGGAATTAGAAAGAATTCTTCAACCAATTGAAGATGAAGAAATAGCTAAAGAGGTAGCTAACTACGTTGACGAAGAAGATGAATAAACCAGAAAGCTTATACATTCATATACCTTTTTGTTCATCTATATGTGATTACTGCGACTTTACAAAGTTGCAGTTTTTCTCTTTTTTAGCGGATTCTTATATCGAATCTCTTTCTAAAGAGATTGAATATTATCAAATTAATAAAAAACTTAAAACAATATATATAGGCGGAGGCACTCCAAGTGTCCTGTCACTTAAGCAATTAGAAACTATATTTAACGTCTTAGATGAATATAGAAATGATGTTATTGAATTCACTGTCGAAATTAATCCCGAATCAATAAATGAAGAAAAATTGAAATTATTTAAAAAACATGGGGTTAATCGTATTTCTATGGGAGTTGAATCAACAAATGATAAGATTCTTCACGCCATAGGAAGAAAACATACCTTTAAAGATGTTAAAAATGCGGTTAATTTAATTAGAAAATGTGGTTTTGATAATTTATCCTTAGATTTAATTTTAGGCCTTCCAAACGTCTCTATTTCTTTATTAAAGAAAGATTTAGAAAATATTATCGAGTTAAACCCTGATAATGTTTCTTGCTATTCATTAACAGTGCACGAAAACACCAAATTTTATATTAACGGAATTAAAGAACCTCCTTCAGATTTTTTAAGAGAATTATACGATCTCACAAACGAAACACTTTTAGAAAATGGCTACATTCATTATGAAATATCATCTTGGGGTAGGAAAAATAAATTTGGCTTACATAATTTTACCTATTGGACTAACAAAACATATTATGGTCTAGGATTAGGTGCATCTGGATATATTAACAAAACGCGTTATAAAAACACTAAAAACCTCAACAAATACTTAAAACATCAATTCATTGATGAACAAGAAGAAGTTACTTGTTCGGATGATTTAACTTATGAAATTATGTTAAATTTAAGAACTATTAACGGTCTTGATTTAACTTATTTAAAAAACAAATTCAATATCGATTTTTTAAATGATCACAAAGACAAAATAGACAACTTTGTTTCCAAAAAATGGCTAATTTTTGATCAAAAAAATAATAAATTGATAGCTACCTATGAAGGTATGATGGTCTTAGATCAAATTATTTTAGATTTAATTTAAATAATTATATTTATAAATAAGGATAATAGCACTCTTCAAGGTGCTTTTTTTATTTTTTAGCACTTATTGCTTGACACTGCTAATAAAAAAACTATAATGGAATTAGCACTTGACAGAAAAGAGTGCCAAAAAGGAGGTTGAACATGGAATTAAATAGAAGCGATACAATCCTTAAATATATTGTTGAGTATTTTATTAAAACTGCTCAACCTGTTGGAAGTAAAACTCTTATCGAAGAATACCATCTTCCATATTCATCCGCGACAATCAGAAATGAAATGTACGCATTAGAAAAGATGAACCTTATTGAAAAAACTCATACCTCAAGTGGTAGGGTGCCATCTTCATTAGGATATAAATATTATTGCGAAAAACTAAGAGATGGAACACTTGATGAAAAGATAAAATTCTCTATTCAACAAGTTTTGGAAACAAAAACTCAATCAATTGAAGAAACTATTAAAGAAAGTTGCGAAATTATCTCGCACATGACCTCACTTGTTTCAGTCGTCTTAGGACCTAATGAAAAAACAGAAAAGCTCGCGAATATCCAATTGATAAGAGTGAATGATGAAACCTTAACCGCGATATTTGTAACTGATACAGGTTATGTTGAAAATAAGACATTCTTAGTATCTAAGTCAATTGATGTCGAAGACATCATTAAATGCGTTAAACTTCTTAACGATAGATTAATAGGCACTCCAATTGACACCTTAGTGGAAAAAATGGAATCATTAAGACCTATTCTAAGCGAACACATTATCAATCATGATGTTTTATATCAAGCTTTACTTCAAACATTCCTTAAATTCGCAAGTGATCGTTTACAACTTTATGGAGAAGATGAATTATTCAAACACCCAGAATTTGTTAACGATATCGACAAATTAAGAAAAGTTATTAAATTATTAGAAAAGCCAGAAACATTCAAAGATGATGAAGCTGCCGATCATGATTCAATTTCAATTAAAATTGGTGAAGTTGAAGATGGAACGGAAATATCAATGGTTACCGCGAAGGTGAAAATTGGTAAAGAGGGTGAAAATACAATCGCTTTAGTCGGACCTACTAGAATGGATTACGACAAAGCATTAGCGGCACTTGAATATTTAATCAGTGCGTTAAATGAATACTTTAAAAAATAAGGAGGTATCATAATGGAAGAAGAAAAAAAAGTAGAAGAAACTTCTGAAACCGAACACACAAGTAAAAGCATAAAAAAGAAACTTGCTAGAAAAGATGAAGAAATAGCAAAATTAAAATCCGATGTCGATCATTGGAAAAATGAATATTATCGCGCATATGCTGATACACAAAACTTAAGAAAAGAAATCGAAAAGGATTATCGCAACGCGATAAAGTATAGAGCTGAAGGCTTCATAGACACATTGCTTCCTGTCTTAGATAGCTTCCATATGGCTCTTGAAAACCCAGTGGACAATCCTGATGTTAAAAATTATTGCATCGGATTCCAATACATTTATAGAAATCTAGTCGCTGCACTAGAATCAGAGGGCGTTAGTGAGATTGCTCCAACTATTAATCAAGAATTTGACGCCAATACGATGGATGCAGTTGAAGCTAGCGAAAGTGATTTAGAACCTAATAGAGTGGTTCGAGTAATCGCAAAAGGATACAAGATTCACGATCGTCTTGTTAGACCAGCAAGAGTTATTGTATCCAAACAAAAAGAAGAAAAATAATGTCAAAATAGGAGGAAAACATTTATGGCAAAAGAAATTATTCTAGGTATTGACTTAGGAACCACAAACTCTGTTGTTTCCTATCTCCAAGCGGATGGTACCGTTAAAGTCATCCCAAATCCAGAAGGTACAGTTACAACACCTTCCGTTGTTGCTTTTAAAGCAAACGGTGAAGAAATTGTTGGTAACGCAGCAAAAAGACAAGCTGTCACCAATCCAGATACAGTTTCTTCTATTAAAAGAATTATGGGTTCATCCGAAAAAGTACACATTAAATGTGTAAATAAAGATTTTACCCCACAAGAAATCTCAGCAAAAATTCTTGCATACATGAAAAAATATGCAGAAGAAAATATCGGTCACAAAGTTGAAAAAGCAGTTATTACAGTTCCTGCATACTTCAATGACGCTCAACGTCAAGCCACAAAAGACGCTGGTCAAATCGCAGGTCTTGAAGTTGTTAGAATTATTAACGAACCAACAGCTGCCGCATTAGCCTATGGTTTAGCAACAGATAAATCAGAAAAAATCTTAGTCTTTGACTTAGGTGGTGGTACATTCGACGTATCTATTCTTGATATTGGCGATGGCACATTCGAAGTTATTTCTACCGCTGGCGATAACAAACTCGGTGGTGATGACTGGGATAACGTCTTAGCAGACTGGATTAAAGCACAAATCAAAATCGAGTCCGGATTAGATATTACAGATAAAGCCGCTCTTGCAAGAATTAAAGAAGCTGCAGAAAAAGCGAAAATTGAATTATCAAGCTCACTTAATACAGTTATTTCCTTACCATTCTTAGCAATCAACGCTAACGGACCTGTCAACTTCGAAACAACTCTTAGCCGTGCTAAATTCCAAGATTTAACAAGACATCTATTAAAAAGATGTGAAGAACCAGTTAAACGTGCATTAAGCGATGCTAAATTAAGCACAAGCGATTTAGATCAAGTCTTATTAATTGGTGGTTCTATCCGTATGCCAGCCGTCCAAGAATTAGTTAGAAATTTAACAGGAAAACAATTAAACCTCTCTGTTAACCCTGATGAAGCTGTTTCCATCGGTGCAGCATATCAAGGTGGCGTTATTTCTGGCGATGTCAAAGACGTAGTCTTACTCGACGTTACACCATTAACATTAGGTATCGAAACTCTTGGTGGCGTCTTAACTCCATTAATTACAAGAAATACAACAATCCCAACAACAAAGAGCCAAATTTTCTCAACAGCAGCAGATAACCAACCTGCAGTTGATATCATGGTTTATCAAGGCGAAAGACCAATGGCAAGAGATAACAAACTCTTAGGACACTTCCAATTAACAGGTATCAAACCAGCAAGACGTGGTGAGCCAAGAATTGAAGTTACATTCTCAATTGACGTTAATGGTATTGTTAAAGTCTCCGCAAAAGACTTAGACACTCAAAAAGAACAAAACATTACCATTACAGGTAGCAACGGCTTAAGCAAAGAAGAAATTGACCGCATGGTCCGCGAAGCAGAAGAAAACGCTGAAGCTGATGCAAAACGTAAAGAGGAAATCGAAATCCACAATAAAGCTGAAAGCTTAATTAACGATATTGATCAAGCTTTACAAGAAAAAGGCGATTCTATGGAACCAGCTCAAAAAGAACAAACTCAAAAATTAAGAGATGAACTCAAAACCGCTCTTGATAACAACGATTACGACACTTTAAGAGCTCGCATTAATGAACTTGAACAAGCAGCTGCGTATATGGGACAAGCAGGAGCAAATCCTAACCCAAATCCAGCAGATGATGTTCCTGGTTCAAACCCAGACGATGTTGTCGATGCTGATTTCACAGATAAAAAAGACTAATTTATCAAGATAAAATCATGGTTTGGGGGCCTTATGGCCCCTTATACCATATAAACAAACTATTTAGAAAGGAATTCATTATGGCTGAAAAAAGAGATTTTTATGAAGTTTTGGGTCTAAAAAAAGGCGCAAGTAAAGATGAAATCAAAAGTGCTTACCGTAAATTAGCTAAAAAATATCACCCAGATAATAAAGAAACCGGTAACGAAGTTGCTTTTAAAGAAATCCAAGAAGCATATGACGTTCTTTTTGATGATCAAAAGCGCGCAGCATACGACCAATTCGGTCATAGTGCTTTCGACCAAGCTGGCGGAAATCCTGGCGGAAATCCATTTGAAGGATTTGGCCAAGGCGGAATGGATTTTGACTTAGGCGACATATTCTCGTCTTTCTTTGGTGGTGGTGGAAGGCGTTCTCGCTCAAAATCTGGTCCAATTAGAGGAAATGATACATTAACAAGAATTAGAATTGATTTCATGGATTCCATAAATGGAAAAACTGTTACAATTCCTATCAATTTCGATGAAACATGTACATATTGTAATGGAACCGGCGCTAAAACACCTAACGACATTAAGACATGTCCTCACTGTAATGGTAGAGGTTATATAAATGTTCAAAGACGTTCAATATTTGGTGTAGTTGAATCTCAAGAAACTTGCCCACATTGTAACGGAAAAGGCAAAATTATAACTAATCCATGTCCTCACTGTAATGGAAAAGGATTTAATAAGAAGAAAATCGATCTTGAAGTAAAAATTCCTGCAGGCATTTCTTCCGGACAACAAATCAGAGCACAAGGTAGAGGTGAAAGAGGACTCAATGGTGGCCCTAATGGTGATTTACTTATTGAAGTTATCGTCAAACCACATCAATATTTCAAAAGACAAGGCAACGATATCCATCTCGACATTCCATTAGATTTCGTAGACGCTATTTTGGGTACCAAAGTCGATGTTCCTACAATTTATGGAGAAGCAACTTTAAATATCGCTGCTGGAACCCAACCAGGCACTATTCTTAGAATGAAAGACAAAGGCGTTAAAGACTTAAGAAATGGAAAACCTGGTGATCAATATATCCATCTGATTATCAAAACTCCTGAAAACATTTCAAAAGAACAAAAAGAATTGTTACAAAAATTTAGAGATAGCGGAAAGAATAGTGAAAGTTTATTCAAGAAGTTCATTAAAAATTTTAAAAAGTAACAATAATTCTTAAAAATTAACCTCCTGTAAGGAGGTTTTTTATTTTTCTAGTAAAAATTTAATTTTTTTCGGTAAAAATCGAAGTTTCGCCCCTATTTATAATAGGAGGTATTTTATGTTTTATATTTCACAAATTAACGAAAGTGATTGCGGGCTCGCTTCTCTTAAAATGTTGCTTGCAAATGTCTTTGATGAAGAAAGTTTTCTTTTTCTTCCTCAAAATGAAGAACATGGTCCTTATTCGTACTTCGATTTAATAGGGATTGCCAAAAAGTATAATGTCGAATTAGAAGGTTTGAAGATCAAAGAAAAGGAAGAATTCTCAAAATGGAATGGTTTTCCTATCATTGTTAGTTTTAACGAAGAAAATTATTGTCATTCTTCCTTAATCCTAAAAAGAAGAGGTAATAAATTTCTACTATTAGACCCAGACACCAAGCCTCATTGGATTAAATTTGACGAACTTATCAAAAAGTGGGATGGCACATTACTAAGAGTTAAGTCAAAACCAAAAACTATCACTAAAAAACCAAAAGTAATAAGCATTGAAAAAGGGGATAAGCTTAGTTTAGTAGCACAAATTCTTCAAATCGCTCTATCGATAGTCTTATTAACTTCTATATTTTTCTTAGATGAGAAATATCCATTTTATATTTCATTAGGATTGATTCTTCTTTATGTCGCTTTGGAATTACTTTTTAGAAACATTTTAATCAAAATTATGGACAAAATTGATGAGGCATATGTTAATGGTCTAACAAAAGTCCCTAATAATTCATACTTGTTTTTAATTAGACTTAATGACTTCAAAAAAACTTTCATTGCCAATAAGATTTCTCTTATATCAAACTTAATAATTGGCTTGTCATTGATTTTTATAACCATTTTTAATGGTTACTGGAACGCGATTATTGTCTTTGTGATTATTTTATTGTCGTTAATTGAAACGTTTGTTATAAAGCCTATTTTAGCTAAAAAAGATAAGAAAATTGCATTAGAAGAAAAGAAATTATCTAAAGTTAAAAGCTACATAGAATTTAAAGAAGGTTTTAAAAAGATTAAACGAGCTTCTAACAAATTTGCATATCTATCAACGTTAAAAACCATTATTTATTATTCTATTATTTTATTGACTGTATTTATTGTTCTATCTTTCACTAAAAACATGTCTTTGGTTTCTTTGATGTTTTATTTCATGATTTCTTTAATTTTGGATAAAACAATTAATTCTATCTTTGAATTCCAAAGTAAGGAAAGAGATAGAAAACTCATTAAAGCAAAACTCAACAATCTATATTAACTTTTTCAATCATTTTAATAATTGATATGGTATTATAATACCAGAATGAATATTGAATTAGACTTTTCGACATATTTAGACAAATACGAAAATTACGAAGATGTTTATTTAGATTTAGTCAAATCCACTTTTAATCATCTAAAGTTAAAATTTGATCCAGTTATCAGTGTTTCGTTTATTACTAATGAAGATATCCACGAGTTAAATCGTCAATATCGTAATGTTGATTCTCCAACTGATGTGATTTCATTTGCTTATTTAGATAATGTTAGTAACAAAGAAACTTTTATCAAAACAAATAAAATAGTAGTTTTAGGGGAGATATACATATCTATCCCAAGAGCTATTGAGCAAGCAGATCAATTTGGTCATTCGTTACATAGAGAACTCTGCTTCTTATTCGTTCACGGCTTGCTTCATTTGTTAGGATATGATCATATGAACAAAGAAGACGAAGAAGTTATGTTTTCTCTACAAAACGCAATACTTGACAAGGAGGGCATTGTTAGATGAATAAAATTGAATTAATTGAAAAAGCAAAAGAGGCTAGAGCATTATCTTACTCACCTTATTCAAATTTTGCTGTTGGGGCCGCTTTACTTTGTAAAGATGGTCAAGTTTTCTTAGGAACAAATGTTGAAAATGCATCCTATCCATTATGTATGTGTGCGGAGAGGAACGCTATTTATAATGCGATTATGCACGGTTATAAAAAAGAAGATTTCGTTTCAATGGCTTTAATAGCTGACACAGATGAACCATGTTCTCCATGCGGAGCATGTAGACAAGTTATTAGCGAATTATTACCTGCTAATTGCCCTATATATATGGCTAATTTAAAAGGAGAAGTCATTGAAACTACCCCTATCGAATTATTACCATTTGCATTTTCTAGTGAGGATTTAGGTAAATAATATGAAATCTGGTTTTGTTGCGATTATTGGTAGACCAAATGTTGGAAAATCTACCTTATTAAACTCTATTTTGAGCAAAAAAGTTTCTATTGTTACTGACAAATCCCAGACAACAAGAAATAATATCAAAGGCATTTATAATAATGATGAGGTTCAAATTGTTTTCGTTGACACTCCAGGAATCCATAAGCCAAAGCAAAAGCTTGGTGAAGAAATGGATAAAATGGCTTATGGAGCGCTCAGCGATGTTGATGCAGTTGTTTTAGTGGTTGATGCTGGTCAAAGTTACGGACCAGGAGATGAATTTCTTTTGGAAAAAATTAAAAATGTCAAAGCTCCAATTTTCTTAGTTTTTAACAAAATTGACTTAACAGACATTGTAAAAATAACAAAACTTAAAGAAATTTATTCAGAAAAATTGCCTGATGCAATAGTAACAGAGATTGTCGCTATAAAATCATTTAACATTGATGAATTGTTAAACAAAATTATCGCCATTCTTCCTCAAGGGCCGGCATATTATGAGGTTGAAACATACACTGATAAGGATGAAATTTTCCAAATCAAAGAAATAATTAGAGAAAAAGCTTTAAGAATCTTAAGGGATGAAGTTCCTCATTCAATGGCGGTTTACATGAACGATATAGATTGGGAAAGTAACCCCCTTCATATTCAAGCTACTTTAGTAGTGGAAAAAGATTCTCAAAAAGGAATTGTTATTGGCGCTCAAGGAAAAAGAATCAAATCCATAGGTACAAAAGCAAGAAAAGATATTGAGGATTTGTTAAAAAAACATGTATTCTTAGAGCTCTTTGTTAGAGTAGAAGAAGACTGGAGAAATCAAGACAAACATTTAAAAACTTTCGGATATAAAACAGAAAAAAATTAATGAAATTAATAATTTTATCTATAACACAATACAAAGAAAAAGACGGAATCATTACAGCTATAAGCGAAAATGAAACTGTTACTTTTAAAGTAAATAGATTGCTTGATCCTAAATCTAGCGGTCATATTTTAAACACGCCATTAATTGAAGCGGATGTAACATTCTCTGAGAACAATCACAAATATCAAACTTTCAAAAACGGAGGTGTTAGTTTTAGTCCATATTCCGCTAATGATTCTTTAACAAAACTATCTATTTTATCCCTAATACAAGAAGCTACTACAAGAATGCTTCAAGATGAAGAGAAATATTTTATTCATAAAATATTAAAAAGAACGCTCATCAACATTAAAAACAGTCAAATAAACCCTATTATTTTAGGCATAGGATATTTGCTCGACTTGCTTCAAATTACTGGCAACGAATTGGAATTTAATCAATGCGTTTTTTGTGGAAGTCAAAAAGATATCGTTAACTTTTCTTTTTCAGATGGAGGGTTCGTTTGTAGAGCATGCTCTGAACCAAATTTAGTTCCGGCCCTTACAACTACTCAAATGAAATTATTTAGAGCTATTAATCGCAATAAAAGCGAATGTAAGGAAATAATTGGATGCGATGAAAAAGACCTCATAGAAATTCTAAAGCAACTCACTATTTATATTTACGATTCTTTAGGTATTAAGCTCAAAAGCGCTAACCTGATATTTTAAATGATAAAATAATTTAAAAAAGTTACTTTTGTCCACTTATAGTACGTTGACACGTATTTTTGTTATTATATAATGTATATAATTGCTTTTCGGAGGTATGAATATGGCAAAATTTGAATTTGATAAATTAACTACCCATTTTATTACATCTGGATATTATTACCAAGGTTCTGAAATTTATGGTGGTTTATCCAATACATGGGACTATGGTCCATTGGGTTCAGAAGTTAAACAAAATATAAGAAAAATGTGGTGGAAGAAGTTTGTTCAAGAATCAACAACAAACGTTGGTATTGATGCAGCTATCTTAATGAATCCAAAAGTTTGGGAAGCCACAGGCCATGTTTCTACTTTTAACGATCCATTAATCGATTGTAAAAAATGCAAAATGCGTTTTAGAGCAGATCAATTAATCGAATCGCAATTCCCAGAAGCTGACGTAACATCGATGACAAATGAACAAATGATGGACTTTATACATGATAATCATGTATCATGCCCAAATTGTAAGAGTGAAAACTTTACCGATATTAGACAATTTAACATGATGTTTAAAACACATGTCGGTGTTACAGAAGATTCTAAATCAGTTGTTTATTTGCGTCCAGAAACTGCGCAAGGCGTTTTCGTTAACTTCAAAAACGTCTTAAGAACAACAAGAAGAAAATTACCAATTGGCATCTGTAATGTTGGTAGAGCCTTTAGAAATGAAATCACTCCAGGCCAAATGACCTTTAGAACAAGAGAATTTGACCAAATGGAAATGGAATTTTTCTGCAAACCAGGTACAGATTTAGAATGGTTTGAATATTGGAAACAATACTGTTTGGATTTTATTTCCTTACTAGGAATTAAAAAAGATAACTTGCGTTATCGTGACCACGATCCTGAAGAATTAGCCTTCTATTCCAAGGCAACAACAGATATCGAATATTTATTCCCATTTGGATGGGGTGAAATTTGGGGTATTGCAGATAGAACCGATTACGATTTAGGAAGACACACTAAATTTAGTGGAGAACCTTTAGATTATTTAGACCCTGAAACAAACGAAAGATATATTCCATACTGTATCGAACCATCTGTTGGTCTTGATAGACTCGCTTTAATGACTTTATGCGATGCTTACGATGAAGAAACATTGGAAAATGGAGAAACAAGAATTGTTATGCACTTAAATCCCGCAATCGCACCGTTTAAAGCAGCAATTTTACCTTTAAGTAAAAAATTAGAGCCAAAAGCCAGAGAAATACAAACTCTTTTATCAAAATATATGATGGTTACATACGATGACACTGGCAGCATTGGCAAAAGATATAGACGTCAAGATGCAATCGGAACACCATTCTGTGTTACTGTTGATTTTGACACCTTAGAAGATAATGCAGTTACAATCCGTGATAGAGATTCTATGCAACAAATTAGACTCCCAATTGCTGATTTAGAAAAGTATTTATCAGAAAAAGTTTTCTTCTAATTTAGTAAAAAATTAGTAGTTTTATAGTAGAGGTATAACAAAGTTATATGGCATTTGATGAATCATTAACAAAAGATGTATTAGTTCATGCGGATATCGTTAAAATAATCTCCTCTTACATCAATTTAAGCAAGAAAGGTAGGAATTATGTTGGGGTATGTCCTTTTCATGACGACACAAACCCATCTTTAACTGTCTCTCCAGAAAAGAAAATGTTCAAATGCTTTGTCTGCGGTACAGGTGGTAACGCCATTACATTTGTTCAAAAATACGAACGAATTTCTTTTATAGAAGCCTTGAAAAAAGTTGCGGATATGAGTGGATTCCACGATCCAAGACTAGAAAAAAGTGTTTCTGTTAAAAAAGTAGATGAGAAAAAGGAACCTCTCTACAAAGCTTTGACTGATTTGACTTTATATTATCAATATGCTTTAGGAACTAACGAAGGCGCGGAAGGTCTTCAATATCTTTTAGACAGAAAATTGGATGCTGATTTGCAGAGCAAATATAGATTGGGTTACGCCTTTAGAGATGGTAAAGCTACAATTGAATTTTTACAAAGCAAAGGTCATTCTTTAAAAACATTAGAAGATATTGGTATCACAATGATTGTCGGAAATGCTCGAGCTGACAGAAATCAAGGTAGAGTAATTTTTCCAATTTGTGATAAAGACGGCCAAGTTATAGGTTTAGTGCTAGACGATTGAAAGAAGAAGATGGCGCCAAATATGTTAACTCTCCAGAAACTATCTTATTCCATAAATCCTCAGTCTTATACAATTATCATATCGCCAAAGAAAGAGCGAGAATTGATGGTTACGTATATGTTTTAGAAGGATTTATGGATGTATTTGCTTTGGCAAAAATTGGAATTGACTCAGCTGTCGCAATCATGGGAACAGCTCTTACAAAAGAACATATTCAAATGCTAAGAGCCTTGAATGTCGAAGTTAGACTATGTCTCGATGGTGATTTGCCAGGTCAAAAGGCCATGATGGAAGCCTCTAAAGCTCTTATTAAAGCAGGAGTTCCTTGCAGAATTGTTGATAATCAAGGTTCTTCAAGCGACCCTGATGAAATTTTGAATAATCAAGGACCAGAGGCGTTAAAAATCTATTTATCTGAATTACGAGATAGAATTGACTTTGCCCTTAATTATTTCAGAAGAACAAATCCATTAAAAACAATGGAAGAAAAAAAGCAATTATTAACTCAATTTATTCCAATTTTAATTAATATTAAAGCACGCATCGAATTTGATGATTATTGTAGAAAATTATCCGCTATCACCGGATTCGATGTAGAAACAATAATGGAAGTTGTTGATAAACAAAGGGAAAGAATTGCGTTGTCTGGTGGAAAAGAACCGACATACTTAGATTTTAACCCTGAAAGAAAACTGCTTAGGAGACTCGATTTAGCGGAACGCGAACTTTTATACCTAATGACCACAAACGTCTCTGCTGTTGCCTTTTATGAAAAGAATTTAGGCACTTTCTATGGTGATGTGTATCGTCAAATCGCAAATTACCTCGTTGAATACGCAAAAGATAAAGAATGTATCGACATAATTGAAGTTGTTTCTATTCTAGAAGCTACTGACTTACCAAACAAAGAACAACTCATCAATGAGTTAACGGAAATTGCGTTTGAAAAAGATCATTCTAATGTTTGTACAGAAGAATTATTAAATAATTTGCTTGCTTCTATTAACGAAGAAAAAGACAAAATCTATGAAAAAGACCTTTTAGAACAATCCATGCAAGGAAAGTCTCCAATAGAGCAAGCTAGAATACTTGCTGATTATAACAGGAGAAAAGTTAAGAAAAAGAATAAATAGGAGGAATTATTTATGCCAAAAACAACAAAAGAAACAAAAACTAAGAAAACAACTAGTACGAAAAAGACTTCTAAGAAGCTTTCTACTACAACTATCTTCAAAGAAGATGGCAGCATCATGACTTTGGGCGAAATCGAAAGCAAACTTTTGAAAAAAGCCAAAGCGACCGGAACAATTGAACAAAGTGAAATCTATGATGCCTTATCAGATTTTGACATTGATGACGCCACTATTAATGAATTATTAGAATTCTTTACAGAAAATAACATTAAAGTCTTAACTGGTGATGACAAAGAAGATGGAGATGTCGATTTGGATGATATCGATGATTCCGACATTGATTTAAACGACAATCCGGATGAAGATTTCTTACTTGATGGAGATGATGATAGCGAAGGTTTCTCTGAAGATATCGATGTTGAGCACTTAGACATTGCTATCGGTGAAGACATTAAAGTTAACGACTCAGTTAAAATGTATCTTAAAGAAATTGGTAATTATGAATTATTAAAACCTGAAGAAGAACCAATTTTAGCTAAACGAATCTTAGAAGGAGATGAAGAAGCTAAAAATAAATTGATTAATGCTAACTTACGTTTAGTTGTCAATATCGCTAAACATTACGTTGGTAGAGGCATGCTATTCTTGGATTTAATCCAAGAGGGTAACTTAGGCCTTATGAAAGCCGTCGATAAATTCGACTACACAAAAGGCTATAAGTTCTCAACATATGCTACATGGTGGATTAGACAAGCTATTACTAGAGCAATTGCTGACCAAGCAAGAACAATTCGTATCCCTGTCCACATGGTTGAAACAATTAACAAAATGACTAAAGTTCAAAGACAGTTAATTCAAGAATTAGGAAGGGAGCCAACGGCTGAAGAAATCTCGGAAGCTATGGGCGGAGAACTCGACGCAAAAAGAATTAGAGAAATCCAAAGAATTGCAATGGAACCTGTCTCTCTAGAACTTCCAATCGGCGAAGAAGATGATAGCCACTTAGGAGACTTTATCGAAGATAAAGAATCTGAATCCCCAGTTGAATATACCACCAAACAATTACTTAAAGAACAATTATATGAAATCCTTGGCGATCTCAGCGATAGAGAAGAACAAGTTATCCGTATGAGATATGGTTTAGACGATAACTGCCCTAAAACATTAGAAGAAGTCGGTAGATTCTTTGGTGTTACAAGAGAAAGAATTCGTCAAATCGAAGCCAAAGCAATCAAGAAACTTAGACACCCAACAAGAAGCAAAAAATTAGGAGACTATAAATCATAATGTTTCTTTCAAAAAGACTAACAACCATACAAGAAATGTGTCCCAAAGGTGTTGTTGCCGATATTGGCGCAGACCATGGGAAATTGATTATTTCCCTAGTTAAAAACAATATCGCCTCGCACGGTTTTGCTGTTGAAAACAAAAAAGGTCCATATGAAAGATTGGTTGCTGCTATCGAAGAATCTGGTTTTAAAGACAAGATAACTCCTATCTTTGGTGATGGCATCGAAAAGATTCCTGATTCAGTCGACACTTTAGTGCTTGCTGGAATGGGAGGATTAAATATCGTTTCAATTTTATCTAAACACAGAAACAAATTAGGTAAGATCGAGACAATTATAGTTGACGCTCATAACGCCATCCCACAAATGAGAGAAGCTATTTCTAAACTCGGTTTTTCCATCGCGGATGAAAAAATTGTCTTCGAAGATGATATTTATTATGAAATAATAAAATTTATTAAATCTGACCATGCGTTTTATAGTGATATTGATTTAGAATTTGGGCCAATTCTTAGAACTCAAAAAAGTTCTATGTTCAAAGCCAAATACATTAATAGAATCAATGAAATTGATAATTTAATTACAAGCAAAACACTTCCTGAAAGCCGCATAAAAGAATTACTTCATGAGAAAGATAAGATTGGCAAAATTTTATGAATACAAGAAAACTTTTAATTAACCTTTCGAAAAGATTTCCTAAAAGAATAGCAAAGCAAAATCACGACTTTGTTGGTTTGATGGTGGGAAAGCTTCCTTTGGAAGTTCATAAGATTGTTATTTGTTTAGATTTGGATAATCAAATAATCGATGAAGTTATTAAGATTAAACCAGATATCGTTTTCACTCATCACCCATTCATTTATGGAAGCAAAGCAAAAGTACTCAAATATGATTTAGATAAAAAAGCACTTGTCGACAAATTAGAAAACGCTGGTATTTGCGTATATAGCATGCACACGAATTTTGATACAGGTGTAGGTGGTATGAATGATGCCCTTTCAGAAAAACTCCTCTTAAAGGATGTTTATACCCCAGAAAAAGACCATATGATGAGGATAGGGTTTCTAGAAAACGAAATTGACATCGATAGTTTTGCACGATACGCAATAGATAAATTATCTATTGATTATGGGTTATTAATTAAAGAAGGCAATCAAACAATCAAAAAGTCGCCATTGTCGGCGGCGGTGGTTCCCGAGGATGGAGATTAGCAAAAGAAGAAAATGCAGATATTTACATTTCCGGAGATGCTCCACATCATGTCAGAAGAGACATAATCAATAATAAATTTAATTATTTAGATTTGCCTCACGAAATAGAAAAAATATTCATGCCTACCTTAGGCAAAATATTGATTGATTTAGATAATGAATTAGAGATCATTATGATAAATCACGAAAAAGAACCTAAAGTAATTAATTAGCATTAATTAAATAATCGAACACGTCATCGACTAGATATTTAGGAGTTGAGGCTCCAGAAGTTAAAACGACGTGTTTTTTATTTTCCAAAACTCTAGAATCAAGTTCTTGTCTGCAAGAAATAAAAACAGTTTCGATGTGTGGAAATAGCGATTTCGCTAGTTCGAATAATTTATTGGTGTTGTTAGAAGTTTTATCTCCGATAACAATAATTAAGTCACAAGAAGATGGGATTTGTTTCAAAGCATTTTGTCTTTCGCTAGTGGCATTGCAAACAAAAGCATCTTCTATGTTTATAGATGGAATAGAATCTTGAATATCTTTAATTTTTGCAGATAAATCGTTTTTATCGAGAGTCGATTGAACAAATAATGATATTTTATTATTAGTATTATTTTGGTATTTTTTTAGTATTTCTTTATCTAAAAGATAAACATTGTCTGAAATACTTAAAATAGATTTTATTTCAATATGGTTTTTATCTCCTAAAAGTAGAACAATTTCATCGCAATTAATTTTCTTAATAATCTTATTTACATTATTCCTAATAAAAGGGCAGATAGCATCATATACCACCAGTTTTTTTCTCTCGGCGATCTGATCAAGATGTTTTAAATGTCCGTGAGCTGGAAAAACAACAATAGAGCCATTCTCCACATTTTCTAATTCGCTTTCGTTATTAATAATTATTAATCCTTTAGAAATCAACTCATTTACAGCGAACTCATTATGAATTGGTCTACCAAAAAGATAAATCTTTTTACAATTTCTATTATTGATCGCTTCATTAATAACAGCGAAGGCATGATTAACACCATTACAATATCCATAAGGAATAATTCTTTCGACTTTCATATTTTTATTATCGTATAAATTTAGTTAAATTGATACGAAAACTTATAATCTATCTACTACTAAGCACCCTTTTTTGTTAATATTTAGGTGGAGGTTATTATGAAAGCTATTATTAATGTGAAAAATTATGGAATTATAGAAGTGGAATTAGATCCATCTAACGCTCCTATTACTGTCAGTAACTTTGTCAAATTGGCCAATAACTGTTTTTACGATGGTCTTACTTTTCATAGAATTATTAAAGGTTTTATGATTCAAGGAGGATGTCCTATTGGAAACGGAACTGGTTCGAGTAAAGAAAATATTAAAGGTGAATTTAAGGCAAATGGTGTTAATAACACCATATCACATAAAAGAGGAGTCATTTCTATGGCTCGAGCATATGATTTGAATAGCGGAAGCTGCCAATTTTTTATCTGCCACAAAGATTCAGAATTTTTAGATGGCCAATACGCAGCGTTTGGTCATGTAACAAATGGGATTGAAGTCGTGGATGCTATTGCGAAAGTTAGAACAACACCAAACGATAGGCCTTACGTTCCTGTAGTAATACAAAGTATTAGAATTGAGAATTAATTATGAATAAGAATATTTTATTAGGCTGTCACGTTGGAATGGGCAGTCCAAATTATTTTTTAGGAAGCGTTAAAGAAGCAATAAGTTACGGCGCCAACACTTTTATGTTCTATACAGGCGCACCACAAAACAGTTTTAGGAAACCTATTAATGAGTTATTAATTGAAGAAGGTAAAGAGTTGCTTGTCAAAGCAGGAATTGATGTTACAAAGCTCATTGTGCACGCTCCTTATATCATCAACCCAGCAAACAAAAATAGACCTGATTTATACCATAATTCTAAAGAATTTATCATTTCAGAATTAAGAAGAACATATGCGTTCGGTGCAAAAATATTAGTTTTACATCCAGGAGCACACGTTGGATATGGCAGCGAAGAAGCAATCCAATCATTAGCAGAAGCTCTTGATTATATATTCGAAAACGATGGGACTGATGTAAAAATCGCAATCGAAACAATGGCAGGAAAAGGCACAGAAATAGGTATTTCCTTTGAAGAAATATCTAAAATTATATCTAAATCTAGATATAAAAATAGATTAGGTGTTTGCTTAGATACTTGCCATATAAATGATGCTGGATATAATGTTCACGATGTCGACTCCGTTTTAGAAACTTTTGATAAAGTTATTGGGTTAGACAAATTATTGGTTTGTCATTTGAACGATAGTAAAAATCCTGTGGGAGCCCATAAGGATAGACATGAAAATATTGGTTATGGAGAAATTGGTTTTGAAACCATTTCTAAATATGTTCATCATCCTTTGCTTATTAATATTCCAAAAATATTAGAAACACCATATATTGATGGAAAGGCGCCGTATAAAAAAGAAATAGAAATGCTACTTTCTAATAAACTCATCGATAATTGGAAAGAAAATTTCTAAATCTTATTTATTTCATCTATCAAAGTCTCGTAGATTTCATCTTCTGAGACTTTTTTAATTATTTTATCTTTTTTAAAGATAACAAATTGGTGGTCTCCACCAGCAACGCCAATATCAGCGGTTTTTGCTTCGCCAGGTCCATTAACTACACAACCCATGACAGCAACTTTGACTGGTTTATTTATATATTCAAGGTATTTCATTATTTTTTTGGATAGCTTTATCACGTCAACTTTGGTTCTTCCGCAAGTCGGGCAAGATATTAAAGTTGGATAATTTGGATAAAGATCTAAATCATGAAGCAAACGCTTAGCAGCGATAATTTCATCTTCTGGTTTTCCAGATATAGAAATTCTAATCGTGTCGCCTATACCTTCTAAAAGCAAAGGAGACAAACCAGCAGAACTTCTAATTAAAGATAAATCTTTAAATCCTGCCTCAGTTATACCTAAATGTAATGGATAAGGAAAAATTTTAGAAGCCATTCTATTTGCTTCTATAGTTTCTAAAATAGAGGAACCTTTAATCGATATGACAATATCGTAGAACCCAAATTCTTCAAAAATCTTAACGTGTTTAGAGACGGAATTAACTAAATCCATCGCAGTATGTTCGATTGAATTGTTAATTTCTTTATCTAAAGATCCAGAATTCACACCTATACGAATAGGTATTTTTTTCTGTTTGGCTAAATCTATTATTTTATTAATTTTATCTATGCTTCCGATATTGCCGGGGTTAATTCTAATTTTGTCCGCGCCATTTTCAATGGCTAGCAAAGCTAGCTTGTAATCAAAATGAATGTCAGCGACTAAAGGAATTGATATTTTTTCTTTAATTTGCCTAATAGCCAAAGCGTCTGATTCATCTAAAACAGAAACTCTCATAATATCCGCGCCCAGTTTAGCGCAGTTATTGATTTGCTTAACAACCTTATTAACTTCTGAGGTTTTGATATTACACATAGATTGAATCGAAACTTCATTCTTTCCACCAATAACTTTATTGCCAACAACAATCTTTTTTGTATTTAAACGAGATTTCATATAATGAATTATAGCAACTAAAAAGGAATAATCGTATAAAAATTATTCTTTGCATATTGAATTATCTATGATAATATACTAATTGCACTAAGGAGAGCATTAATATGGCAAAAGAAGATAGAGTTACAATTATTCTAAAATGCACTGAATGTGGTGAAGAAACATACATTACTTCAAAAAACAAAAGAAAACACCCAGATCGTTTAGAACAAAAGAAATATTGTCCACGTTGTAAAAAAGCCACAATTCATCGTGAAAAGAAAAAATAGGTTTCGACCTATTTTTCTTTTAGAAAAATTATGATTAAAGTTATTCCATTTATTTACGAAGACTATGATGACCTATGTGCTAACACATATGTTTTAATTGATGATTTGAAACAATGCGTAGTCATTGACCCTTCAAAAGATAATGAAAACTTAGTTAATTACTTAAAAAGAAATGAATTAGAACTAAAAGGAATACTTTTAACTCATGGTCATATCGATCATTTTAAAGGTATCCAAAGATTATTGAATTTCAAAAAAGTAGAAGTTTTTATTTCTTTTGATGAAGAAGAGGTCATCAAAAATCCTTATAACAACGGTTCTATGTATATAAATGGCGAATCTTATTCGTTTTCAGGGCCATTTAGCTATCTTAAGAACAAAGATGTAATAAACATCATTAATTGCGAAATTGTCGCTTTAGCGACACCTTATCACACGATTGGGTCTATGTCTTACTATATCAAAGATATCTCTTGTGTCTTTACAGGTGATTCGCTATTCAAAAATTCAATTGGACGAACAGATTTCCCCACAGGAAACAAAAAACAATTATTGCCAACTTTAGAAAGACTACTTTCTTTGCCGGGAGATACAAAAGTCTATCCAGGTCATGGCAAAAACACACTTATTAAAAACGAGATCAATATAATTAAGTTTATTTAAATTTAATTATTTGATATAATATCAAAGGAAAAAATAGAAAGGAAATTATTTTATGGTTAACGTTACAGAATTAAGACCAGGCAATTATTTCACAGAAGAAGGAAACATTTATCAAGTTTTAGACATTTTATTAAATAAAACTGCGATGAGAAAAATGGTTGCTAAAGTCAAAGTCAAAAACTTAAGAACAGGCGCTGTTACAGAAATGTCCAGAAACAGTGGCTACGCAATTGAAACAATTCGCTTAGAGAAAAAACAAATGCAATATCTCTATGACACAGGTGACGATTTAGTCTTTATGGATCAAGAAACATATGAACAAATCGAAATCTCCAAAGAAAGATTACAAAGAGAAATGCAATTCTTAAAAGGTGATGAAATCGTTGAAATTACATCCTACGAGGATGAAATCCTCGGTGTTAACTTACCAGCTAAAGTTGCACTTCAAATCGTTGAATGTGAACCAGCTGTTCGTGGTGACACAGTTAACAAAGCAATGAAAGAAGCTTTATTAGAAACAGGAATTAGAGTTAGAGTTCCATTATTCATCGAATCAGGCGAAGTTATCTTAGTTAGAACTGACACAGATACACCTGAATACGACGGTAGAGCATAATTACGAAGGTAATTAGGTTATGACAGAAATTAGTACAGTAGCCTTTGTATTCATCATTATCGGATGTATACTTGCAGGATTAATTGCTGGTTTCTTCTTAAGTAGATGGTACTTCAAAAGAGAATTAGCAAAGAACCCACCAATTAACGAAAAAATGATTAGAGCGATGTTTAAACAAATGGGTAGAACACCAAGTGAAAAACAAGTTCGCGAAATCATGAGAAATGTTAATTCACAAAAATAATTAATTATAAAATATACATCGAAAATTCGTCTTGAATCAGTAGATGTATTTTTATTTTCTTTTTTTGCTTAAATATCGTATTTTTTAAGAGTTTATCGTTTGTTTTATTATTATATAATAAAAATAAAACCCACATTAGTATAAATAATGCGGGTTTTTAAATACTAAAAAACTACTAAATAAATACTATTGATTATTTCATCCAGGTAATCTTTCTTTCGTTACCTGCTTTGAGTCTTTTGATGTTTTCATGGTGCCTAATAATTACTAAGATTCCCATGATTGTAACAACTATCGCGGCAACATAATTGATGTTTAATGTTAGACCGTAAGATGGTAACCATTCTATTCCTTTTACGACACCTGTTAAATTTAAAATTGACCAAATCCAGAAGCAAATTGGAATAATAACTGCTTCGCAAATAGATGCAAGAGAAACATATTTTTTAGCTTTTAAGAATAACAAGTAGGAAAGTCCTGGCAAAAAACCAACCAACCAAGAAGTTCCGCAAGCAATTCCCATAAAGCTAGAAACACCTTTGCCTCCTTTAAAGGATGCAAACACTGGCCAGCAATGACCAACAATCGTTCCTAAAGGCGCTAACCAATAAACTGGCCATTGAATTATGTATTCTTTATTAGAACCATTGTAGAAATTTGTGATTGTTGCGATTAATGGTTTCGAACCAAATGGAACAAAAGTTAAAATAGCCCAACAAATCCAAATTGGTGCGATAGTTTTAATCATATCCAAAATGATTACGATAAATCCGACCTTTTTGCCCCAAAGTCTTCCAGAGTTAGTTCCACCAGCATTTTTAGAACCATAATCCCTTGGATCTTGATGGAAGAAAACCTTTCCAATTACGATAGAAGCTGGTATAGAACCAAAAATATACCCTAAAAATAAACAGCAAATAGCAGCGATTATATTATATAAAATAATATCCATTTTTTTGCCTCCTCAGTCACCTTAATATACTAAACAAATAACTTTATTTTTTCAAATAAAATTGTCTATAATTAACAAGAAAAGGAGACTGATAGGTAATGGATTCAAAGAAAACGAACACAACATACACTGCTGATGACATTCACGTACTACAAGGTCTCCAGGGTGTTAGAAAAAGACCTGCTATGTATATTGGTTCAACCAATTCTGCGGGTTTACATCATTTAGTTTGGGAAATAGTCGACAACGCAGTCGACGAAGCTTTGTCAGGATACGGTGATAAAATCACCGTAACAATTCACAAAGATGGTTCATGTTCCGTTTTAGACGAAGGTAGAGGTATTCCAGTTGGTTTAAATAAAGAAACTGGAAAATCCGCTCTTGAATTAGTTTTCACCGAACTACACGCTGGTGGCAAATTTAATTCTGCAGTCTATAAAAGTGCAGCTGGCCTTCATGGTGTCGGTGCAGCAGTAACAAATGCATTAAGTGTGTGGCTCGATGTCACGATTTATCGTGACGGTGGTATTCACCATATGCGTTTTAAAGACGGAGGAAGCGTCATAGAAAACCCTCTTGAACAAATAGGAACAACCAAAAAACACGGATCTTTTGTTAGATTTAAACCAGATCCACAAATCTTTTCCACAGTAGATTTTAAATGGGATACAATTTATAACCATTTACAAGAATCTGCATTTTTAATGAAGGGCGTTAAATTTGTTTGTGTCGATGAAAGAACAAATCAAGAAGCCGAATTTTATTATGAAAACGGATTAGAAGAATTTATTAATAACACCAACCAAAATAAAAAAGCATTAACACCTGTAATTAATTTTGAAGAAACTGATAACGAGACTGAAATTAGTACTGAAATCGCTCTTCAATATTGTTATGAAGATTATAACGAAACAATCTTTTCTTACGTTAATAACGTAAGAACTAAAGATGGTGGAACGCATGAAGCTGGTTTTAGAACTGGTATAACACGCGCTATCAATGATTTTGCAGAAAACAACAAATTACTTCGTGGCAAAAAATTAGAAGGTAGTGACATTAGAGAAGGTTTGACCGCTGTTATTGCCTTAAAAATTCCCGAAGGTTTATTGCAATTTGAGGGACAAACCAAAGGTAAATTAGGAACCACAGAAGCAACATCAGTTGTGCAAAATTTAATTTACAATAAGTTCACTTACTATTTGACCGAAAACAAAGAAATCGCGATGAGCATCATCAAAAAATGTACAGATGCTCAAGCCGCTAGATTAGCTGCTAGAAAAGCAAAAGAAGAAGCTAGATCTAGCAAAAAGACAAAACAAGAAGTCATTTTAAGTGACAAATTAACACCAGCTCAAAGCAAAAACTATAAGAAAAACGAACTCTTTATTGTTGAAGGTGATTCTGCTGGTGGTTCTGCAAAAAAAGGCAGAGACAGAATTTATCAAGCAATATTACCACTACGTGGTAAACCATTAAATACCGACTCTGTAAGTTTAGATAAAATGTTACATAACGAAGAATTTGCAACAATCATTAACACAATTGGTGCGGGTTTTGGTCAATCATTTGATATCGAAGAAATCAAATATGGAAAAATTATTATCATGACCGACGCAGACACCGATGGTGCGCACATCCAAACTTTATTGTTGACATTCTTCTATCATTACATGAGACCATTAATCACTTCAGGACATGTTTATATCGCCGTCCCACCTTTGTATCGCGTTTTCAAAGAAGCAGACCGAAAAGTAATTCAAGAATACGTTTGGGATGATCAAGGTTTAGAAGCTGCGAAGAAAAAAGTCGGCGCAGGATATAAAATTTCAAGATATAAAGGTCTTGGTGAAATGGATGCTGTCCAATTAAAAGAAACCACTATGGATCCACGTTCAAGAATGCTTATTCAAGTTAGTATTGACGACCCATTCCTAGTCGAGAAAAGAGTAGGTATTTTAATGGGTAGAGATTCAGGAGTTAGAAGAAAATGGGTTGAAGAAAACGTTGACTTCAACGGAGTTGATACATTCATTGAGGAGGTGAAATAATAATATGGCAAAGAAGAAAAAAGAACTTCCTGTAGAAGAAGTTATTGAAGAAAATATTGTTGTTTCTCCTTTAGAAGAAATTATGGGTGACAGATATGCAACATATGCAAAATATGTCATTCAAGATAGAGCAATTCCTGATGTTAGAGACGGTTTAAAGCCAGTTCAAAGACGTATCATTTACTCTATGATTAGAAACGGAAATACTTTTAATAAGCCAACAAGAAAATGCGCTCACACTGTTGGTGCTGTTATGGGTACTTTCCACCCACATGGTGATAGTTCAATTTATGAAGCTCTAGCCAGAATGAGTCAAGATTGGAAAGTTCGCTATCCATTAATTGACTTCCAAGGTAACAACGGTTCCATTGATGGTGATATGCCAGCGGCATATCGTTATACTGAATCAAGATTATCAAAATTATCAAATGAATTAACTCGCGATTTAGATAAAGAAACAGTTGATATGCAACTCAATTTTGATGACACGGAATTTGAACCAACCGTTCTTCCAGCGAGATTTCCAAACCTTCTTTGTAATGGTGCTGAAGGTATTGCTGTTGCTTTAGCAACAGAAATCCCACCTCACAACCTTAGAGAAGTTATTGATGCAACTATTTATCGTATCAATCACAAAACCGCTACAATTGAAGATTTAAGACAATTTATCAAAGGTCCCGATTTCCCAACAGGAGGTATTACCTATCAATGTGAAGGTTTAGATAGCATGTATCTAACTGGTAGAGGAAAAATTGAAATTTCATCAAAAACAGAAATAGTCGAAAATAAGGATATTTATCAAATTGTCATCACAGAAATACCTTATAAAGTGGTAAAAAGTTCACTTGTCTATGAAATAGACAAAATTCGCCACTCAAAATCCATAGATGGTATTATTGAAGTAAGAGACGAGTCTGACTGGAACGGTATCAGGATTGTTGTAGACTTGAAAAAAAGCGCAAAACCAGACCTTGTTCTTGCATATTTGATGAAAAAAACTCCATTAAGAAGCAATTATTCCGCTAATATGGTTGCTATTGTTGATGGTAGACCAAGAACATTAAATTTATTAGATTTTATTAATGCTTATATTGCTCATCAAATTCATGTCACTACTAGACAATGCAGATATGATTTAAACAAATTTAGTGCTCGTCTTCATATTGTAAATGGTCTTCTTATTGCAGCTTTAAACATTAATGAAGTTGTTGAAATTATTAGAAAAAGTAAAGATAAAGCCGATTCTAAAATTAACCTTATTAGTCGTTTTGAGTTAACCTCTGAACAAGCTGAAGCGATTGTTATGATGCCATTATATAAATTATCTCACACAGATGAGATGATTCTTCGTAATGAAAAGAGCGAATTAGAAAAGAATATCGAAAGATTAAAAGGCATCTTAGAAGACGATAACAAACTCAATAGAGTCATCGTTAAGGATCTTAAAAACGTCGCTGAAACATATGGCGATGATAGAAGAACTTTAATTACTGAAAAAGAAGAAGTGAAACCTATTGATAAGCGCGATCTTATCGCTAAAGAAGATACCGTGCTCGCGGTCACACGCGATGGATATATTAAAAGATGTAGCGTCAAATCATATCGCGGTTCTGGCGAAAATACTATCCCAGGACTCAAAGAAGGCGATGTTCTTGTAGGAAAAGGTCAAGCAACCACTACAGATTATGTTGTTTGTTTCACAAACATTGGTAATTATATTTGCTTGCCTGTTCATATAATAACCGAGAATAGATGGAAAGACGAAGGTGTTCACATGAACAATTACGTAACAATTGCTTCAGGTGAAAAGATTGTCAAATGCATTATTGTTTCAAATTTCAGAAATGATATCTATCTTGCTTTCCTTTCTAAATTCGGACAAATTAAAAGAATGTCCTTAGGACTTATTGAAACCGCACGTCACAATCGTCCTGTTAAATGTATGCGTTTAGTCAATGGAGACGAAATCGCATCTATTCAAATATTAACAGGTAACAGCGATTTACTCATCATGACTAGCGGTGGAAATTGCTCATTGTTCAACGAAAATGAACTTAACCTACTAGGTCTTAAAGCAGGCGGTGTCAAATCAATAGCCTCATTAGGAAAGCAAACTGCTGTCGCAATGCTTGCTTTTGATGAAGATGAAAAGAAAAAGATTGCGTTATTAACAGATAAAGGTTGCTTAAGAATTTACTCAAATGAAAAAGTAAACAGAACTGCTCGACTTGGAAAACCAACATCTATGTATCAATGTTTCAAAAATGATATGCATAAATTAATTGGCGCTGTAAAACTTCCAAATAGAGTGGAAAAAGCAACTGTTGTTGTCAAATTGATTTCTGGTGAAATACACGAATTAGAAATTTCAAATTTCTACATTACTGATGTTCAAAACGCTAAAAAGAATACAGACATACCTAAGAACGCTTTAATAGATTGCATCTTAGATTGTGAGATGGAAATTATAGACAATAACACAGTCTCTCATCCAATTCTAGTGAAACAAGTCGAAATTGAACACGATGGTTCATCAGAAGTTGATGAAGTCAAAACACAAACAACATTAGATGATTCTACAAAAGAAGAAACATCATACGAACAAATTTCAATATTTGATGATATTGACGAATAAACAAGTTAAGATTCAGGATTCCTGAGTCTTTTCTTTTACTCTGATTGCAAAAAATAAATTAATTTATTTGTTGTTATCAATATTATGGTTTATTATTTAAGTGTATCATGTGCTATTATCCAATCCCATTTGCTTATGCAAAAAATATATTCGAAATAGAACTTAATTTTTATAAAAAATTAGGCATCAAATATCTATTGATGGATTTAGATAATACCCTTGATAGCTATTTAGCTGAAGAACCCACAGAAAGAGCAATAATATTTATTTCCAAGTTGAAAGAAAATGGCATTACTCCTATTATTATTTCAAATAATAAAGGACCACGTGTCAAAAAATATTCAGAATGCCTTGGTATAAATTATTTACCAAAAAGTGGCAAACCATTCTCATCAAAAATTAAAAAATACATGAAAGAAAATGGGATAAACCCTAACGAAACAATTATGGTGGGCGATCAACTCGCAACCGATATCAAAGCCGCTAAAGGCGCTGGAATAAAAAATATATTGGTTGATAAAATAGTTGAAGAAGACCAAAAAGTTACAAAATTTAACCGTTTCTTTGAAAAACCTTTCAGAAAAAGGATGGCTAAAAAGAATAGATTGATTGATTGGAGGACAATTTATGGCGAAATGTAAAAGAGTATTAAGATGTCATAGATGTGGAAAAATCTTACAAAGTGACGATCCAAAAGCAGTTGGATATACCAATCCACAAATTTTAGCGGAAGCTGAAACAAATTCTTCAATGATTGTTTATTGTGATGAATGTCACGATATTTTAGTCGCGATGAATAACACCAAACTAAGCGACGAAGTTGATGAACAAATTCTTAAAATTTTAGATGACGCTGTTGCCTCTGATGGAGTTATCTTATGGGTGGTTGATTTGTTCGCTTTTAATGGTACATTAAAAGAAAATCTTGTAAATAAAGTCAAGAATCTAGATGTTTACGTCATTGGAACTAAACGTGACTTATTCCCTAAAACCATCAAAGATGAAACTTTCCAAAACTATATTAATGAAAGATTTAACGAATATGGTATCACACCTAAAAACATCATTATCGTTGGCAATGAATTAAACGAAACATACGCTAAATTAATCGAAAGATTACAAAAAGCTAGACAAGCTCATGATGTTTATATGATTGGAACAACAACATCTGGAAAAACATCTGTCATTAATAGATGCTTGAAATCATACAAAAACAAAACAAAAAGACCCATTAGAACGATTATATATCCTAAAACTTCAGTTCAAGTCTTAGAAATCCCATTGAGTAATTCTTCATTCTTATATGAACTTCCTGGTATTTCCAACGACACATCTGCTGTAAGCAAAGTTGAAAAAGACGTTCAAAAAATTATTACTCCTAAAAAAGGTATTCAAACACCTACATTTACAATGGATGACAAATCATCATTGCTTGTCGGCGGACTTGGCGTTTTCTCATTTATGAGAGGCAAACCAACAAAAGTTAAACTTTATATTGCCGACGAAGTCGAATTTAAAAAGATCTCAACTTCCAAAGTTAGAGAATTCATGATTTCAAACTTAACCAAACGTTCTCTAAGACCAGTTAGCGATCGTTATAGAGATTTCCAACAATACGATATTTTCCAATACACAATGGAAGATGATGGATTAAGTCACGATATTTCAATAGAAGGGTTAGGATGGATTTCTTTCATCGCTAAAGGACAAGTTATTAGGGTTATTTTACCTAGAGGTTCTGCGGTCAAAGAAAGCTTATCTAAAATTAGATAATTATGCTTAACAATCAACAAAAAAGACAATTAAAAGGTATTGCCTCAACTCTTGATACTAAGTATCAAATTGGCAAAAACGAAATAACTGAAACTCTTTTAAATATGCTTGATAAAGCATTATTAGCTCATGAATTAATCAAAATCGATGTCATGAAAAACGCACCTTCACCAATTATGGAATTAGCCCTTGATTTATCAAGTAAATTAAATGCGGAAATTGTCCAAATTGTAGGTAGAGTTATTATTTTATATCGCCAAAACAAAGAAAAACAAAAAATCAATTTAGTCAAATAATGAAAAACATTATTCTCTTTCCAGGTTCTTTCGATCCAATACATCTAGGTCATTTTCAAATGGCGAAAAACGCATCCGTATATTTAAATGCGGATGTTATTTTCATACCCGCGGTTGTTTCTGTTTGGAAAAACGATTCCGCTCCATTTGAACACAAATTAAAAATGATTGAGTTAATGATTAAAGGTGAGGAGAGAATGAGTGTTTCTAACTACGAGGGAACAACAAACAAAGAAATCAATTATTCGATTAACACGATAAGATATTTCAAAGAAATATATAAAGATGACAATTTGTTTTTGTTAATCGGTGAAGACCAAGTTAATGAGTTTCATCGTTGGAAAAACGCTGAAGAAATCTCCAAATTAGCGAAAATTATCTTTTTCCAAAGACCTGACATAGAAATAGTCTCAAAAAATGTTAAACAATTTAACATGAAAGAATTAACAGGAACATATGTTGACTATAGCTCATCAGATATCAGAGAATTAGTGTCTTTAGACACAAAAGACGAAATAATTAATTACATAAGCGAGAATAGTCTCTATTTTATAGAGAAAATATCAGAATTTATTGATCAAAAACGTTTGTCACATTCTATTGAAGTAGCGAAATTAGCCCGTCTAATCGCCGAAAAAAACAAAATCGATAAATCATCCGCCTATATTGCCGGATTACTCCACGACATCGGAAAAAGCGCGAAAAATATAGATGTAGAAGTGGTCATGAAAGAAAATTATCCAGAATTTTTAGATATGCCACCGTTTTCATATCATCAATTTGTTGGTGAATACATCGCAAAAACATTTTTTGGGATAAAAGACGAAGAAGTGCTTAAAGCAATAAAATATCACGCAACAGGGAACGATGATATGAATCCACTTGGCAAAATTATTTATAGCGCCGATAAAATTGAACCAACTAGAGGCTTTGATTCTAGTGACTTGATCGAATCTTGTTTAAAGAATTACGAGGAAGGCTTTATCGAAGTTCTAAAAGCTAATAAAGAATATTTAACGATAACAAAAAAGGATATAGAAAACAGGCTTACAAAAAGTTGTTTCAACAAATATCTTTAGATAAATTAGTTTGAAAATTATGCTGTCCAATCGGGCAGCTTTTATTTTGCGTTGGTAGGTTACAAACAAATAAAATAACATCAGTGTAGCAGAAAAGAATTGTCCAAAACACATGAAAGTGGTTAAGAGGACAAAATCAACCAAATATATAAACTTCGCATAATTTCTATTATGTTAACTAAAATACTATAATACAAAGTATTAAATATTTCAATAAAATTAATCAATTAACATTTTTCAGTGTTTTGTGTGTGGGAAAACCCTACTTTTCCACACAACAAAACTACTAAAAAACTACTAACAATATACTACTTAACTTATTCTATCTTTTATTTTTCGTGAAAAATTAGATGCTTAATCCATATATGTAATTTAAATATGCATCGATAATTAGGTTAACTTTCTTTTCTTCTAAAACTGGGATTTTGTCTTCTGGAATGTCGTTATCTGATATTGCGTTTTGACTGTATATTCTCATTTTATCAACTGAGCGGATTTGGTTTATTATCGCGAGCGTTTTATGTTCCGAATAAAGTTCTTTGATAAGCCCTAAATCTATATCGCTTTCTGGGTGAGCCCCTGTTTTATTGGTTTTTAATGGACAAACCAAAACTAAAGGATTGTATTCGTTTGAATCTCTTAACACTACGCCGAAATGTCTATTAGAGAATTCTGCGTTAACGTTTACTCCCCAGTCAATTTCGTATATTTCGCCTTTCTTGACATCGAACCTTACTTTATATTCTGTCGAAAAGCTTGCGTAATCTAATTGCCTTTTAATCCACTCTAAATGTTCCTTCAGATAATTGTTTTTCCTTTCCTTATTATTTGTGTAACCTGGATTTTTCATAACCACGGTGTGTTTTCTTTTTGTTTCCATGTTTTATCCTCCTATTATAAATAGGGTGGAAAGTTGATTTTTTACCGAAAAAAGTTTCAAAAAAAGACCGTTTCCGGTCTCTAATTTGATTTTGATATAAATATCAATTTGTTTTAAATTTTTTCTTTAAAAAGCTTAGCAACAAATCTAAAATAGCAATTAAAACAATTGAAATGACCGTTATAGCGAATATGACGGGAACATTTGTTTCTTGATATGCTTGATTGATCATTCTTCCTAAACCAGGGATTCTATCGTCGCCACATAATACTTCGGACATAATGGAAACTTTCATTCCCAATCCTAAAGATTGAACTATTCCTAATAAAATATATGGCCACGCCATTGGAATAACAACTTTAGTTAAAGCGTTTCCTGTTCTTTCTCCAGAATCAAGTTTTAAAGCATCTAATAGTGTTTTATCGATGTTTTTAACACCTGATACGACAGCTTCGTACAAAATAGGAAACATTAATAAGAAATCAATTATTAATAAGCCGTTAGTTGGTTTTGTTAATATAATTAACACAAAGATAACTGCAGCGGTTGGAATGGTTCTTAAAACAACAACTAAAGGGTTAAGAATTCTTCTAAATGTCGACGAGAGGCCTCCAAAAACACCAATTATTAAAGCCGCAAGAAACGAAAGGGCGAAAGCAACGATAAGTCGATACAAAGTACCACCTATAGCTTTCCAAGTGTGTGCCTTACCCAAAAGCTCTCCTAATACTATAAATGTTTTAATGGGTCCAGGAAATAAAGTTTTATTGATTATTAAAGCCAAAATCCACCAAATTAAGAAAACTAAAATAACACCTAAAGTGGTCAAAATAATATTTTTGTAGGGTTGGGGGATTCTAAATTTTCTCATTATTAATATAAATTAATATAGTCGTCGTAATTTTCTTGTGTTTTTCCTAAAGCGTTAAGGAAATCTTGAATATTTAATTTTGCGTGGTCTTCACTAGAAACTAAAGCGAAACCATTCGCGTTATCTTTTTGGACATTGTATGCAACCGTGGAAGTGAAACCAAATAATGCTTTTTGCGCTTCTACATCTCCTACACTTTCAATTCCTGCTTTCATTGTCGCAGGATCTTCAATACATGTATTAATTGCGTCTTCGAATTCATCTAAGAAGCCATTAAAAACAGATGTATGTTCACTATACTTTGTTTTATTAACAAATAAACCAGCTTGTGGTATTGCGGTTTGACCTGTTTTTTCAAACCATTCATCTCTCAGAGATGCGACTACTTTTAATTGTGATTTAATAGGACTTGAACTAAGTTTGGAAAATAAAACAGGTTGAGCGACTAAGACATAGTCAACTTGATTACCGTTATGAAGGCCAGATTCCATAATACCGCCGATATCAGCGACACCGTTTACATATTTTGTTGCCGCGGCAATTTCTTCGCCATAAATTGATTTATAAACTAAATCTGGTAAAAGGTTTTGACCAAAAGAGACAATATAATCATCTTTTGTTGGAACTTCTTCTTTGTTAAAACCTACTAAGTAAAAATTACCTCCGGTAATAATTCTAACTAATTCATAATCACATTGATTATTTTTAATTGATTTTAATCCATTATAGAAATCAAAAACGACGCCATCATATAAATCGTTTTGAAGTTGTGCACCAACGTTAGCGGGAACACTATTAGTTGTTAGCATTCCTTCACTTGCTACGTCATAAAAAGCGATTGTAGGCGCTCCTGAAGGTGCGATAAAAGATAGTTTGTAATCATCCCTAATCGATTCGCTGTTTCCATTATTTGGCTTTGAACATCCCGCTAAAGCAATAACAGATAAAAGTAATGTTGAAAATAAGATTTTTTTGTTCATATATATACCCTCTAAAATTTTAATCGTTTAATAATTCTTCAATTGGAGTTCCTAATAAATTATCAGGTTTTTCCAAATGGAAATTTGCTAATATTGTAGCCCCAATATCACCAAAGGTGTTTCTATCGTCTATATGTCTTCCGTGTCTAAATGAAGGAGAAAACATCAATAAAGGAACAATTTCTCTAGTGTGATCAGAACCTTGCCAGGTCGGATCGTTTCCATGATCAGCGGTAACAATTAATAAATCATCTTCGCGCATCACGTTCATAAGTTGACCAAGTTGTTCATCAAACTCTTCTAAGCATTTGCCATAACCTTTTGGATTACGTCTATGACCATATTCAGAATCAAACTCAACTAAGTTGACGTAGCAAATACCTTCAAAATCATCGTTAATAGCCTCGTGGATAGTTTTTTCCATGCCATCTTTGTTAGATACTGTTTTTTGTGTTTTCGTCGCTCCAGAGCCGTTAAAAATATCATAAATTTTTCCAATACAGCTAACTGTATAGCCATTATCTTTTAAAACATTTAACGCTGTTGGAACATTAGGAGATAAGGCGATATCGTGTCTATTGGATGTTCTTTTGAAATTTTCTTTAGAAGTTCCAATGTATGGACGAGCAATAATTCTTCCTACCATCCATTCAGGTTTCATGCATATTTCTCTTGCTATATCGCAGCAACGATATAATTCCTCTAAACCAGTAACTTCTTCATGTGCAGCAATTTGGAGAACGCTATCAGCAGATGTATAAACAATAAGAGAATTATCTCTCATTTGTTCTTCACCTAATTCTTTTAGAATTTCAGTGCCACTAGCAGCGTAATTGCCAATCACTTTGTGACCTGTTCTTTTTTCTAATTCGTCTATTAATTCTTGAGGAAAACCAGTGTCTGTAAATGTTCTAAATGGTGTAGTTGTATAAACACCCATCATTTCCCAGTGACCTGTCATTGTATCCTTTCCGTTTGATCTTTCAATCGCTCTAGCAACGTAAGAATAAGGATGGTCAACAGTTGTTGTTCCGATAATTGGAGCAAGGTCTCTAATACCTAATTTATTCATATTTGGAATATTAAGACCATTGCATTGTTCTGAAACATGAACAAATGTGTTAGAGCCTTCGTCTCCAAAAAGTTTTGCATCCGGATGAGCTCCGATGCCAACGGAGTCGATAACAATTACGAATATTCTTTTAAATTTTTCCATAAATTGACCTCAACTTTCCTCAATAATAATAAATTATTTTTTATTCATATACAAATCATATGCACTAACAATTCTTTTAGTAGATATATGCGTATAAATTTGAGTGGTTGCTATATTGACGTGACCTAGCATAGTTTGAACCGCCCTTAAATCAGCGCCATTTTCTAAAAGATGGGTTGCAAAGCAATGTCTGAGTGTATGAGGTGAAATAGAAACTTCTATACCTGCTAATTCTGCATATTTTTTTATTTGTTTAAAGAAATATTGCCTTGATAAAGGTTTTCCATACTTAGAAAGGAAAAGATGTTTATTTTGTTTTCCTTTATTTTTACACCTAACTTTTTCAATATATTGAATAACGTAATCTAAGGCAAAATCGCCAATAGGAACTTTTCTTTCTTTATTTCCTTTTCCGATGATTGAAATGATTCCTGTTTTGATATTTAGTCTCTCCCTTTCTAAAGAAAGGAGTTCGCTAACTCTAAGTCCAGCGGCGTACATTACTTCAAGCATCGCTCTATCTCTTAAGCCATCTTTCTTTTTAATGTCGATGACATCAAACAACATTTCAACTTCCTCTAAAGACAAACAATTTGGAAGTCTTTCAGGTTTTCTTGGAGGGATCACATCGGGTAATTCTCCTTTAAAGTAGCCATCTTTAAGTAAAAACAAAAAGAAATTCTTAATTGAAGAGAGTCTTCTTAATGAAGTTGAAACACTTAAACCTTTAGAAAGTTGAGACTTTAAAAAGAACGATAAGTCTTCACCTTCTAATTCTTCGACATCTTCTTTTTCTATACAGATCAAAAATTGTTTCAAATCATCTATATATGATTTCGCGGTTTGGACCGATAAACCCTTTTCCGCTAAAATGTATTGGATATACAAATCAATAGCGTCATTTATTTTCATTTTTCTTTCCTCCTTTTACTTCAGAAGCTCTTTTCAAAAGAGGTTTTTTAAGTTTTCTATTAATGTCATTGATTAACAATTTTGTTTTATTTTCTTCTTCGTGCTGTTCATAATCGAATATTGTCATTTGAACAGCGATATCTTTAGGAGATATTAGGTTTTGTAAAGTAACGCCGACTAAACGAATTGTCATATCGATAAAATTTTTCTCATATAAGTTTATAGCCTTTTCTAAAATGAACGCTGCGTCATTAGTAGGTGTAGCGAAAGTTATAGATTTGTTATGAACTTTAAAAGACGGAGATGGTTCTTTTACAACAATTTGAATTGTTGTTCCAACTTTATTTTCTTCAATCGCTCTTTGAGAAACAGTTTTTGCAAGGATAGAAAAAGTTGCTTTTATTTCTTCAAAGTCGTTTGTGTCTCTTGATAAAGTTGTTGAATTACCAATAGATTTCGGATCTTCGGGTTCGATAACTATTTCATCGTCACCTTTTCCGCTTAACCAATCTTTAATTGTGTAGAAAAATTTACCCAAAATATTTTTAACATCAATATCATCCTGTTCTAATTTCAAGAACAAATCTCCAATAGTGTTTACACCGATACTTTTAAGCCGTGGATGGGTCTTTTTTCCAACTCCAAACATCGATTCTATTTTTAAAGGGAACAAAATATTTGGTATATCTCTTTTACGAATAATGGTTAAACCATTAGGTTTTTTATAATCCGAACCCATTTTTGCCAAAAATTTAGTTGGTCCAACTCCAATGGAACAGAAAAGTCCAGTAGTCTTATATAATCCTTTTTGAAAGTTTACAAAAAATTCTTTGACGTCGACGTCTTTGACGTCTTTAAGAACATCTGTAAAATCACAATAGCATTCATCTACAGAAGCTGATTCAACGTATTTAGTATATGTTTTGACATAGTCGAAGAATTTACCTGATAATGTGTGATAAAATCTAAAATCGACATTTTTAATAATCAAATTAGGACAAAGCTTTTTGGCTTGGAACATAGGCATTCCAGAAGACACTCCAAAGCTTCTCGCTGCATATGAACATGTCGAAACTATTCCAGATCTTCCTTCGTGGCCGACAGCGACTGGTTTATTTACTAAACTTGGATCTTTGATTTCCTCACATCTAACGAAGAAAGCGTTTAAATCAATATGAACAATAACTTTTGCCATGTCAAAATTATAACATAGATTATGTAAACCAAAATAATAAATATAAAGAAATTTAGATTAATCTAAAATGTCGCTTATTGTTAAGCGTAATTCTTTAATTGTTTCTTCAATCGAACCGTGTTTGATAAAAATATTTGGTAGCGAGAAATCTTTGATTTCATCCTTAAAATTTAATTTACTTAATTCATAAATCACATCTCTAGAAAAACCGTTTTCTGTTGCGTATCTGTTGTAAATAATAACCTTTTTATATTTCTTTGAAATATCCTTTAAACATTCGATATCTAAAGGTTTTTGATAAACAGCGTTAATCAAATCAAATGGTAAATTTTGTTTAGCTATTTTTTCTTTAATTTCGTTAATAATTGGGCCGAAAGTTAATATAACTTTTGCATTATTGTTATCTATTTCTTTAATCCACTTACCAAACTTTGTTTTTGTTTGTGGGCCCTCAATAATAAAATTGTTTTCTTTTGGGTATCTAATGAAAAAAGGAGAATCTATTCTTAATGATTCAATAAATAATTCTTCCGCCATTAATTTTGAAGACGCCATAGCGACAATTGTTCCAGGTATTCCTAAAAGGAATGATTCATCGTAAATACCTTGGTGTGTCTCGCCATCTCCTCCGACTATACCTGCTCTATCAATTAAAAAAGTTACTCCGCATTTTTGTCTAGCTAATTCATGCAAAATTTGATCATAGGTTCTTTGTAGGAATGTCGAATAAATAGAAATAACTGGCCTTAACCCTTCAAGTGACAAAGAAGCCGCCATTGTCACAGCGTGTTCTTCAGCGATTCCCACATCTATTGAGCGAGATGGAAAATAATCAAAAATTGGTTTTAAATTCGATCCGTATCCAGTTGCAGGAACGATTGAAACAATTTTATTGTTTAATTTCATATTTTTTAACAATATTTCTGAATAAATACTAGACCAGGATAAAGAATTGCTTTCACGTAAAAAGGTTCCTGTTCTAACATCAAAAGGTGGAACACCATGCCAGTCACCAACTACGTCTCTTTCAGCAGGTGTGTAACCGTATCCTTTTTTGGTTTTTAAATGGATTACAATAGACTTATTAGATATCTTAGCATAGCTAAAAGCCTCATCTAATTGAACAAAATCATGACCATCAACCGGTCCATAAATTTCATATCCAAGATCTTTAAAAAGTTTAACGCCAGCAGGTTCTTTTAATACATCAGAAACAATGCCGACAGGTTTTGATATAGCCATATCATTATCATTTAAGACAATAATCACTTTGTGATTAGACTTGCCCAATAAATTCAGCCCTTCAAAAGATAGGCCATTAACTAAAGACGCATCTCCGATAAAAGAAATAACGTTATATGTTTTATTATTTATAGTTTTTGCTAAAGCAAAACCATACGCCGCACTAATTGATGTTGAACTATGTCCAGTACCATAACAATCATACGATGACTCGTCTATACTTGGAAAACCCCCGACACCATCTTTGCATCTTAAACGTTCTAAAGAACGTCCTGTTAATAATTTGTATGTATATGATTGGTGACCTACATCAAAAATAATTTTATCTTGAGGAATATTGAAATTCCTTAATAAAGAAATGGTAGCTTCGACTACCCCTAAATTCGATGATAAATGTCCCCCATTAGTTGAAACCGCGGCCAGAATTCTTTCTCTACATTCGCTAGCTAAAAGAGACAATTCTTCAACTGTCATGTCTTTAATTTTGTTTAAAACATCCTTATTATCCAACATTTTCGTGTCCCTTTTGCTATACTAAAAAACTACTAATAATATACTAATTTAGTTTACTTAATTACTTTGTAATTATTTGCTCCACTGTTTCTTTTGCGTTCTCTAGAAGCTCTGTGAGTTGTTTAACAATTTGCTTTCCTTGCTTATAAAGTTCAAGATTTTCATCGATTGAAGTACTTTCATCATTCATTTTCGCAACTATTTCTTCTAGTTCTTTTAATTTAAGTTCGATGTCAAATTTAATATCACTCATTTTCAATTACCTCTTCTACTTTGTTTATTACTTTGCCATCTTTAAAGATGGTTTCTGTTTTGTCATTTGGGTTTAGTTCTTTAACACTTTTAACAACTTTGCCATCACTTGTTCTTGTAATTGAATATCCCCTTTCAAGTACTTTAGTAGGATTTAAATTATCCAAATTTGAATTATAGGCATCTACTTTATTTAGCGTTGTGGTTATTTTATTTCTAATGAAATAATCCATTTTTTCATCAATGCTTTTGATATTGTTTAATTTATTGGCAACTTGTCTTCTTAAAGCGTTTTCCATTTGTTCTTCTGCATCATCGAGTTGTTGGAATATTTCTCTTTTGTCGATTGTTGCTTTTTCTGCCGCTCCCGTTGGAGTACTAACTCTAGCGTCCGCTACAAAATCCACTAATGTAAAATCTATTTCATGGCCAACAGCGGCAATTACAGGCATTTTGGAGGTTGAAATTGCTCTAACTAAGGTTTCATCATTAAATGCGTTCAAATCCTCGCTAGCGCCGCCTCCACGGCCGATTATAAGCGTATCTAGCGGATAAATTTGGCTTAATTCAAAAGCTTTCAATAAACTTTTAGGTGCTTCTTCCCCTTGAACCAATGATGGAAACACAAATATTTCAACAGTTGGAAGTCTTCTTTTTATGTTGGTAAGAATATCTTTAAGGGCTGCACTATTAAGAGCAGAAATAACACCTATCCGATTAGGATATTTATTAATTGGTCTTTTTCTTGATTCATCAAAAAGTCCTTCAGCTTGTAATTTCCTTTTTAATTCTTCTAATTCAACAAGCATTTGTCCTTGGCCAGTAGATTGCATATGTTCGACATAAAGTTGATAAGAACCTCTTGCCTCATAAACAGAAACAGAAGCAAAACAAATTACTTCGTCTCCATCCTTTGGGACAAAAGCAAGTTTTCTACTCGCATTATTAAACATAACAGCACCTATGGTGCTCTTTTTATCTTTTAAAGAAAAATAGCAGTGCCCATTCGGACCTACTTTAAAATTTGATATTTCTCCTTTAACCATTAAATATTTGAGATTTTCGTCTTGAGAAAATATCTTTTTGATATATTCATTAACTTGAGAAACCGTTACCGCAAATGTCTCAGGTTTTAAATTCATTAATTAATTACCTCATCTAATATAGCGTTGATAAAAGAAGCTTGTTTTTCATCAATATAATTCTTCGCTAACGAAACAGCGATATCGATGATGATAGATTTATCGGTTTTTTCTACCAAGTAGAAATGAGCATATGACATTAATAAAATAGCTTGAGTAAGCAAAGGGATTCTTTCCCACTTCCAGTTTTTAAGATGTGGAACAAAAGCATCTTTAATAGTTCCATAGTTTTGTAAAGAGCTAGAAACTACTTTGATAATAAAAGGATCGCATTGTTCAAAAGGAGCTTCGCAAAGATTGGAAATTAATTCTCTTGCGTCGCGATAAATCTTTCCGCTACCGAAAACGAAGTCGTTAAGTTCGTTATATATAACGGTCATAATAATGTAATGCGATTGATTTCGTGTAATTTTCATCTTTATTCTTCTCCTTTAAGTTTGTTGTATTTCAATGCGATTTTAATAATGTTGAAGTATTCATATACCGCTATCGCAAGGAAAGCGATAATAATGATATGTATGCCTGCGATTAACCAAAGGTTAGAAGTCGATTCACCCACGAAATTAAGCGGGATAATGCAGAACATATCAATAATATAGAGGCTAAACCCAAGGAAGAGAGGGACTCTTTTTCCTTGTTGGGCAAACACCCCACAAATGATCATCCCTGTTCCTGAGGCAATCGCGACAATAGTAGAGATGATATACCATAAAAAGTTTAATTTCTCCATTGATTGGATTGACATAAGCAATCTGATGATTAAATTATTTGAAGCAAAGCATAAGAAAGGATTGAAAACGTAAGGTTCATTATTTAGTTGAATAAAGGCAACTATTAAACCAATTACATTTAACACTCCCGCCCACACAAGAATTTGAGATGATTTTCTATATCTAGAAAAAGCCTTGTTGTGCGCTTCTTCATATGTCAGCGGTTTCTTACTTTTTTTGGTTTTCTTTGATTTAGGCATCTAAAATAGACTCCACCTTAACTTGAACATCAAAAGGAACTTGATCGGTTACCGCCAAGAAAGCTCTCGTGATTTCATTTTGAATCATTGTACACGCTTCGACTGGGGCAATTGTTTTTTTGATATCAACAGAAACCCATGTATGAACAATTCCACGTCTAATTGTGGTAACAACTGGGCTATGTAATTTGATAATTTGTTTCTTCTTCATCTTTGAGTCAGATAAAGAAACATCAGGAATATTTTCTAGGGCTTTTTTGATAATTTCTTCGAAAACTCTTAATGAAATAGCCATTTTTCCAGATTTTGAATAATCTTCGATGTAAATAAAATTTGCCATAACGACCTCCTATTTTCTTAATTTGAGAATTGCTTGAAGGATAGCTTCTTCTGTAAAACCAAATTTATTAAAGACATCTTTCATTGGAGCGCTTGCACCAAATGTATCGATTCCGATACAATGCTTTGCCCATTTATGCCAACCAAAGGTTGAAAGCGCCTCAATAGAAATAATATTTTCGTATTTAGTGCCAAGAACGGATTTTTGATATTCAATATTTTGTTTTTCAAAAAGTTCAACACATGGCATAGAGACAACGCGAACATCAATTCCTAATTCAATTAAAGCAACTTGAATTTTTACAGCGAGTGACACTTCGCTACCAGTAGCAATAATTGTGTAATCTATTTTTTCTTTTTCATTAGAAACTACATATGCACCTTTACTAACTTTTTGAGCATCACTTCCCTCTAATAAAGGCAAGTTTTGTCTAGAAAGAATTAAGGCTGTTGGAGTTTGTGTACTTGCTAAAGCAAGTTGATATGCTCCATAAGTTTCATTAATATCGCAAGGTCTAATAACATTGAGATTTGGAATGCTACGTAACATTGCTAATTGTTCTATTGGTTGATGAGTTGGTCCATCTTCTCCAACTGCGATTGAGTCATGTGAGAATAAATAAATTGCTGGTAAATGAGATAAAGCAGCCATTCTGATAGCGGCTTTCATGTAATCCGCAAAGACCAAGAAACATCCAACATATGTTCTTAATCCGCCATGGAGCAAGATACCATTTTGAATAGAAGACATAGCAAATTCTCTAATACCCCAGTTGACATTGTGGCCCCAAGGTGTTTCAGGTGTGAAATTAATTCCACCATCTAATTTTGTCATTACTGAACTTGCAACATCTGCGCTTCCACCAATAAGGTTTGGCATAGCCAACATATAGCTATTAAGAGCTTTTTGACTTGCTGCACGTGTGGAAATTGAAGTGTCTTTAGCAAAAGTTGGGAATTCTCTTGGAAGATATTCTGAAACATCGTTTCTAGATAAAGATAAGAATCTTGATTTTTCAACAGGATATTTCTTTCCATATTCATTTAATAATTCAAGGTAATCTTCTTTTGCGATGACACCTCTAGTAACAAATGTTTTTCTAAAATGATCATAAACTTCTTGAGGAACACTGAATTCTGGATATTTGTATTTATAAACTTTCGTTTTGACACGAAGTCCTTCGTTATCACCCAAAGGTGAACCATGAACTTTGCTTGTTCCTTGATTGATAGAACCGTATCCAATAACCGTTCTAACGATAATTAAGGTTGGTTTATCAATTGATGTTTTAGCGACCTTGATTGCTTTATCAATACTTCTAATATCGTTGCCATCTTTAACTTCAAGAACATCCCATCCAGAAGCGATAAATCTTCCTTTAACCGATTCAGAGAAAGATAAATTTAATCCACCGTCTAAAGTAATATTGTTTGAGTCATAAAATAAAATTAATTTACTTAATTTATGGTGTCCCGCAAAAGATATAGCTTCTTGGGAGATACCTTCTTGTAAACAGCCATCACCGCATAGACAATATGTATAATGATTCATTAATTTATCACCATCAGGATATGCTGCAGCGATTGAACGTTGAGCAACTGCCATACCAACAGCTTGAGCGATACCTTGTCCTAAAGGACCACTTGTCGCATCAACACCTCTAGTCCATTTATATTCAGGGTGACCAGGAGTTAAAGAATTGATTTGTCTAAATTTCTTTAAGTCATCGATAGCTAAACCGTAGCCACATAAATGTAGCATTGCATAAAGCAATGAAGAAGCGTGTCCTGCACTTAAAACAAATCTATCTCTATTAACCCAGTTAGGATCATGTGGGTCACTAACAAGATGCTTTGTAAATAAAGTATAAAGAATAGGGGCGCTACCTAAGGCCATACCAGGGTGTCCTGATTTAGCTTTGTTAATCATATCAATACACAAAGATCTAATTGCAGCGATTGATAATTTGGAAATTTTAGAACTCATATTCGTTCCTCCTAATAGTAGTAAATTAGTATAATTTTAGTATTTATATAAACTAAGTTTATAAACTACTTTTTAATCTCAATTCCTAAGTCGTTTAATTGTTCTTCATCAACGCATGAAGGAGCGTTAGTCATTGGACAAACTGCTGCTAAGTTTTTAGGGAAAGCGATAACGTCTCTGATGTTATCAGTACCACCTAAAATCATCGCTAATCTGTCTAAGCCGAATGCCATACCTGCGTGTGGAGGTGTTCCATATTGGAAGGCATCGATAAAGAAACCAAATTTTCTTTGAATATCTTCTTCTGTCAAACCTAAGACTTCGAAGATTTTCTTTTGAACGTTTTGGTCATAAATACGGAGTGATCCACCGCCAGCTTCGTAACCATTTATGACTATGTCATAAGCATATGTTAATATTTTTGTTGGGTCTGAATCTAAATAATGCAAATCTTCATCTCTGGGTCTAGTGAATGGGTGATGGGTAGATGTAATCGCACCACTTTCAACATCTCTTTCAAATAATGGGAAGTCGACAACCCAAAGTAAATCATATGTGTTAGGTTTGATTAAATTTAGTTCTCTTGCATATTTACATCTAAGTGCGCCTAATAAAGGCATGACTCTATTGTATGGTCCAGCGGCAATTAAAATAATATCGTTGTTTTTAGCCTTGAATTCTTCAATTAAACCAACTTGTTGGTTTTCGTCCAAGAACTTAAGGAAAGAACCTGTTAATGCGCCGTTTTCGATTTTTAAAACGGTTATACCACCTAATCCATACTTCTTAGCTTCTAAATTTAGGTTATCTATCACTTTTCTTGATGTGGATTGAGCTACATTTTCAACCTTGATACCAGAAATAGCTTCTGCGGTTTGGTATCCCACAAATGAGGAATTAATCAATAAATCTTTAAGATTGTGTAATTCCATACCAAAACGTGTATCAGGTTTGTCACTTCCGTATGTGTCCATAGCGTATTGATATGGGATTCTACGTAATGGTAATTTAACATCATAGTTTACTGTGCTTTTAAAGATTTCTTTAATCAATCCTTCCATCATTGTTAAGAATTGATCTTGGTCTAAAAAAGATGTTTCAATATCAATTTGTGTAAAGTCTGGTTGTCTATCTGCACGTAAGTCTTCATCTCTAAAGCAACGAGCAATTTGATAATATCTTTCAAAGCCACCAATCATTAACAATTGTTTAAACAATTGAGGACTTTGTGGCAAAGCATAAAACCTTCCTTGATGGACTCTTGAAGGAACCAAATAGTCTCTTGCACCTTCAGGTGTAGATAAAGTTAAAATTGGTGTTTCAACTTCTACGAATTTATAAGAGTCTAAATAACGATGTGTCGCCATTTTGATATTATGGCGAATATCTAAATAATGTTGCATTATTGGTCTTCTAAGATCTAAATATCTATATTTAAGTCTTGTATCTTCTAATGCGTCAGTTTCATCAGCAATAATTAAAGGTGTAGTTTTTGCTGTATTGATTAATGTAATTTCTTTGGCAACCACTTCAATTTGGCCAGTTTTCAAATTAGGGTTTGGATTATCTTTTTTGGAGACAATGCCTTTGACAGAAATAACATATTCATTTCTAATATCGGGGCACTCAACATCTTCATTGACGACTACTTGAATGATTCCAGAGCGGTCTCTTAAGTCAATAAACAAAATAGAACCAAGGTTTCTTCTTTTGGAAACCCATCCTACTAAAGAAACTTCTTGTCCGACATTATTTAGGTTTAATTCAGTATTAAAACAAGTTCTTTCCATCGTTAGTCCTCCTTTTTGTGGTGATGGCCACAGCAGCAATGTTCGTGATCACCATCACAATCGCAATCACAATCATCTCCGCAACATTCACATTCGTGCTTTTCACTTTCCAAAATTGAATCTATGTATTCAATAAGATCACCAGCACCAACTAATTCTTGTTCGCTAGTGGATAAATTCTTAACCAAAACAGAGTTTTGTTCTAATTCACTTTCGCCAATAATGATTGCAAATTTAGCGTTCTTTTTAACCGCTTTTTTAATCATTGTGCCGAGTTTTGTTCCATCTAAACAAATTTCTGTGCGGTATCCAGCAACCCTTAATGCTGTTGCAATCATTAATGCAGCGTCGTTTTCATCTTCGGTTAATGGAATTAAATAGTTAATTAATGGATTTGGATTATCAGGTAAGATTTCATCGTCACTCATAACGTTTACAACTCTTTCAATACCGAACGAGAATCCAACGCCATGCATGTCTGGTCCACCAAATTCAGAAACTAATTTATCATAGTGACCACCGGCACCAATAGCGCCGTAATTTTGTCCTTTTTTAGATGTGTAATGGAATTCAAAAACAGTCTCGCTGTAATAATCCAATCCACGAACTAATGTATCATCCACTTCAAATGGAATTTCTAAAAGTTCTAAAGAACGGCACACTTTTTCAAACCTTTCTTGTGCTTCTTCACTTAAGTATTCATTGATTTTTGGAGCGTGTCTTACGATTTCTTGGTCTTCTTTAACCTTGCAATCTAAAATTCTTAATGGGTTTAATTCATATCTTGATTTACAATCAGGACACATATTTTCAATATGTTGAGAGAAAAAATCTTTTAATGCAGCTTTATAGTCTTCTCTAGATTTATCATCACCTAATGTGTTGATTTTTAATGTTACATCTGTAAAACCTAATGTGGCTAAAATTGTATATCCAAGAACAATAACTTCAACATCTAAAGTTGGGTTATTAGCGCCAACTAATTCAACGCCAAATTGGTTAAATTGACGATATCTTCCAAGTTGAGGTCTTTCATATCTAAAGACTGGACCGGAATAATATTGCTTAATTGGTAAATCAGCAGTTGCATATAATTTATTTTGAACGATTGTTCTAATGATACCTGCGGTAAATTCTGGACGCAAAGTTAAAGAACGTCCACCTTTATCTAAAAAAGTGTACATTTCTTTTCTAACAACGTCACTACCTTCGCCAACACCGCGAACAAACACTTCGCTATGTTCTAACACAGGTGGTCTCATTTCATCGAAACCATAAAGTTCGGCGACTGCCTTCATTACGGATTCGACATATTGGAAACTTGTAGAATCTTTTCCAAAAATATCTCTTGTTCCTTTTACGTTCTTAACTTCCATTTTTTCTCTCCTTAATGTATGATTCTTCTAACATCGTAAATACTTGCAATGTTTAACAAAACATTGATAACATCATTTAATTTTCTAACATGGCTTACTAGGATAGTGGCAGTTACTAACACATTGCCCACGTTGCCAGCGTGTCTTGCGTGTAAGCCTGCTACGTTTAATTTAAGCGAACTTAAACCATTCATAATATCTAATAACAAGTTCGATCTGTCTTTTGCAGAAATAAGAATGTCAACCGGATATGTCGAATTTTCTAAATCGTCTCTCCAGAAAACTTCAACTAATCTTTCTTTTGAATTGGCAACATTCGGGCATTCAGACCTATGGACTGTTATTCCTTTTCCTCTTGTGATATACCCAATAATTTCGTCTCCGGGAATAGGCGTACAGCAATTAGCTAAAGTAATAGCGATTTTTCCAACGCCTTTACAATAAACAGGGCAATTGTCTCTTTTCGGGGCTGTTGTTTGAGCATTTCCTTTAGGAATACTAATTTTTCTTTTAACATTTAAGAATTCTAAGACTGCTCCTGAAGATGGACTGCGTCCATTAATTCCAAGGAATAAATCTTCAAGAGTCTCAAAATTAAATCTTTCAAGTAATTTCTTAAGATTATTTTGGATTAATTCTTCCATTTCGCCTTTGCTATATCCGCGGTCTTTGAACGCATCTGCTAAAGAGTTTCTTCCCTTTGCAATACGTTCTTCTCTAATAAGACTAGCATCTTTTTTTGCGATGAATTTTTTAATTGCGCTTTTTGCTTGAGCACTTCTTACAAAATCTAACCAGCTTTCTTTCGGACCGGTTGATGTTTTAGAAGTTTTGATTTCAACCATATCGCCTGTTTTTAAAACAGTGTTTAATGGAACCATTACACCGTTTACTATCGCACCAACTGTGGAATCGCCAACTTTTGTGTGAATTCTATAAGCAAAATCAACTGGGGTTGAGCCTTGAGGTAATTCAATAACTTTTCCTTTAGGTGTGAAGACATAAACGTTAGCTTCAAAAATATCTTTCGTTAAACTTTCGATGTAATCATGTGCTTCTTCTTGAGCGATGTCTCTTGAAATAGAGACAAAGTCTCTAAACCAATGTAATTGATTTTCAATTTCTTTTTGTTCTTCTTTGGCGTTATATCCGTCTCTTTCTTTATAAGCCCAGTGAGCAGCAACACCGACTTCGGCAACTTCATCCATTTCTTTTGTTCTAATTTGAATCTCGTAAATATTTCCATCGCCAGAAACAATTGTGGTGTGAAGCGATTGATACATATTTGGTTTAGGCATAGCAATATAATCTTTGAATCTGCCTGGAACAGGTTTATATGTTTGGTGAATCAAACCTAAAATTTCATAACATTGAATGTCAGTGTCAGTAATGATTCTAAGGGCTAAAATGTCATAAATTTCTTCGAAAGCATGACCTTTAACAAACATTTTTTCATAAATTGAGTAAATTGACTTTACTCTAGAAGAAATATCAAAAGGAATCCCTTTTTCAAAAAGAATATCAGCAACCCTTTTCTTGACTGCGTCAAGATTCTTTTTCATTACTTTGGCTTTTTTACTAAGTAATTTTGTGATTTCTTTATATCTTTCAGGTTCTAAGTATTTTAAGCAAAGGTCTTGCATTTCACTTTTTAATTTATCCAAACCTAATCTATGAGCGATAGGGATGAAAACTTCCAAAGATTCTTTTGCAATAGCTTTTTGTCTCTCGGGTGTTAAGGCTCCAAGAGTTCTTAAATTATGTAATCGGTCGGCAAGTTTGATAATAATAACACGGATATCTTTCGCCATACCTAAGAAAATTTTTCTATGATCTTCTGCTGCAAATTCTTCGCGTTGAATCTTGGAAAGTTTTAATCTTTGAATTTTCGTGACAGCGTCAACGATTTTAGCAACATCAACACCCCATTTTTCTTCGATATAAGAAATAGGAACATCAGTGTCTTCAACTACGTCGTGAAGTAAACCTGCAGCAATTGTTGTAGGTCCACATTGAAGAGTCGCTAAAATAAAGGCCACTTCAATTAAATGGTGATGATATGGTTCACCACTTCTTCGTGTTTGACCTTCGTGTTTTTCAACAACGAATTCGTATGCGTCTTCGATTGATTTCCTATCATTTTCATTAAAAATATAGGAACAATAAAGTTCTTTTACATCCGAGAACGAATGTAAAGGGTATCCGCCATTGACCAATAATGTTTCTTTTCTTTCTTTCATACGCCTTTTATTGTATAACTTTTGTATTATTTTTTGAATAAAAATAAATCAAAAAGGCGAGAATAGGAATTCATTCGCGCCTCAATTATTTTGATAAAATTTTACTTTTTATATGTTGGAAAAAGCAATTGGTAGGTTATTACTCTAATTCAAATGCTCCGGTGTATAATCTATAATACACGCCTTTTTGAGCAATTAAATCATTGTGTGTTCCTCTTTCGATAATACGTCCATGATCAAGAACCATAATAGCGTCAGAGTTTTGAACTGTAGATAATCTATGGGCAATAACAAAGACAGTTCTGCCTTCCATTAATTTTCTTGTTCCGTCTTGAACAAGTTTTTCAGTTCTAGTATCAATCGAAGAAGTTGCTTCATCTAAAATCATCACTGGAGCATCTTTAACTGCAGCTCTTGCGATAGATAATAATTGTCTTTGACCTTGTGATAAATTCGCCCCATTACCATCAAGCATTGTGTCATAACCATTAGGGAGTCTTGTGATGAAATCATGTGCGTTAGCAATTTTAGCAGCAGCAATTATTTCTTCATCTGTTGCGTTTAATTTGCCATACCTAATATTATCTTTTACTGTTCCAGTAAATAAATTAGTATCTTGCAAAACAATACCCAAAGAACGTCTTAAATCATCCTTCTTAATTTTGTTGATATTAATACCGTCATATCTAATTTTTCCATCTGCGATATCATAAAAACGATTAATTAAGTTAGTGATTGTAGTTTTACCCGCACCTGTAGAACCAACAAAGGCGATTTGTTGACCTGGGTGAGCGTAAATAGAAACGTCGTGTAAAACAATTTTATCTTCCACATATCCGAAATCAACTTCGGTTAAAACAATATCACCTTTAAGTTCGGTGTATGTAATAGTGTTGTCAACCTTATGTGGGTGTTTCCATGCATAGAACCTTGTTTCTTCGTCTGTTTCTTCAAAAGTTCCATCTTCGTGATATTTAATGTGAACCAATGTTACATATCCTTCGTCTGTTTCTGGCTTTTCATCAAGTAAATCGAATACGCGAGATGCGCCCGCCATCGCCATAACGATGAAGGTTATTTGTTGTGAGAAGTTTGATATGTTCATCGTGAACATTCTGCACATTAATAAAAATGATGTAACAACCCCATAAGAAATAGCTTGGAAACCAAATAAAGTTAAATTCGGGGTTTTAGAAACAATTAAGAAGCTACCCATAGCCACTAAACCAGCATATAAGATGTGTCCAATATTGCCCATGATAGGACCGAGCATATTACCAAAACTATTAGCAGTTGAAGCGTTATAGCGTAAGTTTTCATTAATTTCTTGGAACTCTTCTTTTGATTTTTCTTCGTATGAGAAAACTTTAATAACCTTTAATCCATTGATGCTTTCTTCAATGCATCCTTCGGTTTTACCTAATGCCCTTTGTTGTTTGACGAAATATTTAGCAGAATTTCCTCCAACAACCTTTGTATTAATAAACATTAACACTGTTCCCAAAATAACAACTAATGTCATCCAAATTGAAGAGGAAAGCATAATTACAAACAACGAAATAACAATCGAAGATGTTTGAATAACGCTTGGAAGTGATTGGGAAATCAATTGTCTTATTGTGTCTACATCGTTAGTGTATAAAGACATAATATCGCCATGGACATGGGTGTCAAAATATTTAATTGGAAGTGATTGCATATGGTCGAACATCTCTTTTCTAAGAATATTTAAATATTCTTGAGTAATAATCGCCATAGTTCTATTCCATAAAAAGCTTGCGATTAAGCCAACCATATATAAACTACCCATCAACACTAAAACAAAGACGATTCTACTTGGAACATATTCAACCGTAATAGCGCGATAGATTTCATCTGTAACCAATCTTACAAATATTGAAGATGTTAAGTTTGATAGAGTTGCTAAAATCAAACAAACGAAAACTAAAATTAATCTAAATTTAAAGTTTTTAAATAAGATTTTTAACAAACGCGGTAAAGTGCCCTTTTTTGGTTTCGTGAAGGCGGCGTTACGAGGTAAATTAACTTTTGCCATTATTTTTTACCTCCTTTTGTTTGTGTTTCGTAGACTTCTTGATAAATGTGGTTAGTTGCTAAAAGTTCGTCATGTGTTCCAATAGCATTTATTTTGCCATCTTCCATAACGATGATTTGATCAGCATCTTCAATAGAAGAGATTCTTTGAGCAACAACAATTTTAGTGATGTTTGGAAGAGATTCTTTTAACCTTTTTCTAATTAAAGCATCGGTTTTTGTGTCAACTGCGCTTGTAGAATCATCTAAAATTAAAATTTTAGGTTTCTTTAAAATGGCTCTAGCGATACAAAGTCTTTGCTTTTGACCGCCTGAAACATTGGTTCCACCTTGCTCTATTTTTCTTTTAAATCCTTCTGGGTTTGAATGAATAAATTTGCTTGCTTGAGCTATATCGCAAGCTTTTTCGAGTTCTTCCATCGTGGCAAACTCATCGCCCCAGCGAAGATTTGATTCGATAGTTCCTGAGAACAGAACGTTCTTTTGCAAAACAACAGAAACGTTATCTCTTAATGTTTTTAAATCATATTCTTTAACATTTTTTCCACCGACAAGAACTTCTCCTTCGGTTGTGTCATAAAGTCTTGAAATCAAGTTAATCAAAGAAGTTTTTCCAGAACCTGTAGATCCTAAAACACCAATAAATTGTCCTGATTTGATATGAACATCAATATCGCTTAAAGCGTTTTTCTCTGAATCTTGTGAATATTTAAAATTAACGTTGTTAAAATCAATGCTACCATCCATAACTTCATAGATAGGTGCCTCTGGGTTTTGAATGTCAGGTTCTTCTCTAAGAACTTCAGCAATTCTTCTAAAACCTTCAAACGCCATCGACATCATGACAAATATGGAAGACATCATCATAAGAGACATAAGGATTTGAACACCATATGTTAACAAGGCTGAAAGTTGGCCAACTGATAAAGCACCCCAAATAACTTCATTAGAAGTTGAATCGATGCTTGCGGTGTTAATAATGAGAATGGAACCAAAGGAACAAACTAATAAGTTTGCAGCGTTAATTCCAAGCATCATAATTGGGTTGTTGAAAGCTAATATTTTTTCAGCTCTAATAAGTTCGTTAGCGACTCCGTCACTAGCAGAATTAAATTTTTCAATTTCGTAATCTTCTCTAACATATGACTTCACAACGCGAATACCATCTATATTTTCTTTAATAGATTGATTTAAAGCGTCGAAACGTTTAAAAACTCTTCTGAAAATTGGAATTGCTTTTTTGAAAATGAAAATCAAGCCAAAACCAATTAAAGGAATTAAAGCAATAAAAATCCAAGCGATATGGCCGCCAGAAATAAACGCCATAACAATTGAAAAAATAAACATTAATGGGCTTCTAATTACGATTCTAATCATCATTTGGAAAGACATTTGAACGTTAGAAACATCTGTAGTCATTCTTGTAATAAGTGAAGATTGTGAGAATTTATCAATGTTTTTAAATGAGAATGTAAGAATTTTGTTGTAAATATCATCTCGTAAATTTTTAGCTAAACCTGTAGAGGCAATTGCCGCGAATCTGCCAGCCAAAGCCCCACATGTTAAAGAGAATAGAGCCATACAAATCAAAATAATGACATATGGCCAAATGATATTTAAATTTCCTGTAGTTGATGCTTTTTCTAAATTATCCATGACAAGCGACATAACAAAAGGCATGCAAACTTCCATAGCAACTTCGCCAATCATTAATAATGGAGTAAAAATAGAATAAAATTTGTATTGTCTGATACTTTTAAAAATCAATTTAATATCTTTCATATTTTTCCTCCTTTTTTGAAAAATGTTTAAGAAAATTATCAAACTTATTTGACTTTATGTCAATAAAATAACAAAAAAACTTGAAAAAGCATAATAACAATAAGACAATTCTATTATGCGTATTAGACTTAGCGATCACTTTACATACAAAAAGATACTGTTAGCCACCATTAATCCAATATTGATGATGGTGTTTATTTCAATCTATTCCATTGTTGATGGATTTTTTATTTCTAATTTTTCTTCTCCTAGCGCTTTTGCCGGCGTCAATCTTATCTTCCCAATAATTATGATTGTTGGTGGTGTTGGGTTTATGCTCGGCGCTGGTGGATCGGCTCTAGTTTCAAAGCTTTTAGGAGAAAAGAAAAACGAAGAGGCTAATAAAACATTCACAATGATAATTTTATTCGCTGTATTGTTAGGGGTTATATTATCACTTATCGGTTTTATATTCATGGAACCTATCGCGAAAGGAATGGCAAGCTTTTCTAAAGAAACTAGTGAAGAGATGGTTGAATACGCTATACTTTATGGAAAAGTTTTGGTGCTTGGTCAAACATTTTTCATCCTTCAAAATACTTTTCAAAGTTTTTTTGTTGTTAACGAAAGAGCTGGTCTTGGATTTATTTTTACCCTCGTTAGTGGATTAACTAATATGGTTCTAGACTTTCTTTTCGTTGGAATATTGAAAATGGGGGTTGTAGGAGCCGCTTTTGCAACAATAGTAGGTTATATTATTGGCAGTGTTGGTCCTATTATTTATTTTTTGAGACACAAGAATGGCTTAATTAATTTTTCAAAGACTAAACTTTCATTCAAACCTCTTCTTCAGAGTTGTTTCAACGGTTCGAGCGAGTTTGTTAATAATATCTCGTCATCTATAGTGTCTATAGTTTTTAATATTCAACTTTTAAAATTCTTTGGAGAAAAGGGTGTTAACGCATACGGAATTATTATGTATTTAGCATTCATTTTTACTGCTGTTTTTATCGGCTATTCCGTTGGTATATCACCAATCATTAGTTATCACTACGGCGCCAAAAACCATAAAGAACTGCATAACTTATTAACAAAAAGCAGCATTCTTGTTAGCGTCGCTTCTTTATTAATGTTTTTAATCAGCTTCTTTGGTGCAAGAATGTTTTCCTCGCTCTTTGCAAATGGAGATGAATCTTTATTATCCTTAACAACAAAAGGAATGCAAATTTATTCCATCGCATTCCTCTTAATTGGTTTATCTATTTTTATATCTAGCTTCTTTACTGCTTTGAATAACGGTTTAATATCTGCATTAATCTCGTTTTTAAGAACATTAGTCTTTCAGATTTCCTTCGTTTTTATTCTTCCAATTTTTCTTGGAGGATATGGAATATTCTGGGCAGTTCTTGGCTGCGAGATATCTTCTATAATTTTAGCGTTTCTTTTTCTTTTTATTTATAAAAAGAAATATAATTATTAGTTATTTGATTGTTTTATTTTCTTAATTAAAAATTCTATAGTTGTAAGCCTATTAAATGTTGACGTTCTTAATGTTCCAAACATATCGACAAATAGGCTTTTTTCCATCAAATCTTTATCAACATAAAAACCCACTAAACGTGTTTGTTGCCCAATATTTGTAATTATATGTTCCTTGCTTCTTGAATACATTAATTCAGAAGTTTTAATGTGAGAAAGTTTAAGTAAAGGTGCTTTCCAGGATTCTCCAAATGGACCAAAAGAATTCACTAAATTATAATTTTCATTTGAAATTTCGTTTAAATAAATATCGATGTAAGGTTCTACATATTCTTGCAAAGGATGCATTGTACAATATTCGTCAAATTTATCTTTAAAGATTTCAAAATCTTCTTTATTTATTGAAACACCACCCGCTAAAGCGTGGCCTCCCGCAGTTAATGTAACATCGGATAAATACGCAAATGAATTAACAAGATCAAATCCATGCATGGCTCTTGCACTTCCTTTTAAAATATTAGGGTTTTCTAATGATGAAGTAAAAACAACACAAGGTAAGTGATAATCATTAAGTAATATGTTAGCAAGTAAACCAACTAATCCTTCTTCAATATCGACATTAACTACTAAAGATTTAGAAATTTTTGTGTCTTTTAAGACTTTATCTAACTTTTCTTTAGCGATTTTGGTAGATATTTTTCTATTTTCGTTTTGATTTTCTATCCAAGAGTGGTAGGATAACACTTCATCTGGATCATCGCTTGTAAAATATCTCACTAATCGATTTATTGATGTATCTTGAACAATTCTTCCAACTGCATTAATTTTTGGAGCAATACGCATACCAATTGATGTTTCATTAAAATCATCATCTTCAAGAAGCAAATCAATTGGCAAGAATTCTCCTTTTTTGAAGTCTTTAAAAACTGTTCTTAAGAAGTTTCTATTATAACCAATTAAAGGCATCATATCGCTTATTAGCGATATTGCCGCCATAGTCGACAAATATTTATCGTGCCGTTTAAGTAACGCAGTTGAAAATATATAACTCACAAAAGCCCCGCTAGAGGCGATTTCGCCGAAATTGGAAACAGTTGGATGGAAGATATAATCCGCTACAGGAAGTTCTTCACCCCTTTGGTGATGATCAAGCACAATAACTTTGATACCTTTATCTTTTAAATATTTAATTGGTTCGTTAGCGCAAATACCGTTATCAACAGTAATAACAAGTTCGTATCCTTTTTCTGCTATTTGTTTAGCTTTCTCTAAATTGATTCCATAACCATCAAGATATCTAGATGGAATGTAATATCCAATATTGGAATTTAAATATTTAAAAGCCTTAACAGCGATAGATGTACCCATAATTCCATCCGCATCGTAATCGCCGTAAACCATTATTTTCTTGTTGTTATTAATGCAATCAAAAACTAACGATACAGCCTCGTTAATATGTGGAAAATTCAAATATGAAGGGACATCATTAAAACTAACTTCTTTAGTAAGAATTTGATATTCTTCATAAGAAATTTTATAAAATTCTAAAAGTCTTTCAAATAATGATTTTCTCATAAAATTCAAAAAAGGTTACCTTGAAAGGTAACCTATTGTTATTAATCGTTAATACCGATGAAGACCGCTTCTTCAGGTTCGGCACTCTTCTTACGAGCAACTTTAACCTTTTTGTTCTTTCTTGGTTTAACTTTGATATTTGATTTTCTAAACCATTTGTAGAACATTTGTGAGGTAGGTCCTAATAATGTGCTAACAAATAATGTTGCCAACAAGATACCAATTGCTGAAGCTGTATAAATGACAGCGGTTGAAATTGGACCAAATCCATAGAAGTTAATAACTAAGTATAAGGCTAAGACAAGAGCGACAACAATTGGGCCAAAAGCGATTGAATTTGCTTTGCTCATAATTGCGTTACGGTTTTCAAGAGATGAGTCTCTTGTTTTGTCTTCGAGTATCATTTCTCTTTCTTTATTTAAGAATAAGATTGAAACAATTAAGGTAAATGCCACAACAAATGGGACCGCTCCTGTTACATACGAGATAACAGGGACTCTTGTTAATACGAAGATACCGAATGTAACTAAGCCAGCACTTAATGCAATTAAGGCAGTTGCGATGCCACGTGATAATCTATATCTAAGTGAGAAGTAAACACCTAAGACAACAATTGCGATGGCAGTTGCTAAAGCAATTTGTCCAAATGGAGGTTGTTCTTTACTAACGACTGTAACTTCTTTTAAATCAATTGTCGCTTTTTCATCAATGTTTTTGCCATCAAAGACATTAGCTAATAATTCGTTGATTGATTGATATGCGCCTGTATCACCTAAAGAATAGATAACAGCATCGTTTTCATCAAGTTCTTTATAATAGGCATATGTTGATGTTTTTAATGATGTATTTAAATCAATTACGTAGTAATAATTTGTAATAGTTGCACCATTTACAACTTCTTCCATTTTTTCATCATTAATTGTGATGACTAAATCGCTTAATTTTGTAGCAGCGGCTCTTGATTCATCATCTGCTTCATTATAGATGAATACGTTTTCTGTGAATGTAAGTAAGTAAGAAGAATTAATTGGAGAATAGTCGCTTGTTGTTTCAACAAAGATTTGAGAGTTTTCATATTTAATTCCACCATTGTTATAAATTTCACCGTTATTGATGGAACCAAAAGTAATAATTCCAGCAATAGATGCAACTGTTAAAACAAGGGAAACAATACCAATTGGTTTTTTCTTCTTTGTGAAATCACGATCAGCGAACGGACCAAAGTAAGATTGTTTTTCTTCATTAAGAATATTTGGAACTTTTTCAGATTCGATTCCGAATAAGTTATATTTACCAGTTAAAGATGTTGCATTTGTTGCTAGCCACATCATAATTCTTAAAAGAATTAAGTTAACAACAAGTGATGCTAAGCCACCTAAGACAAGAGCGGCAGAGAATGATTTCATAATAACTCCACCTAAAAGATATGTAATAGCGCCTAAAACGATTGCGACTACATTAATATCAATGATAGGTAAGAAAGACTTTTTAGCAGCTTCAGAATTTGCTTTTTTAAGGCTTCTACCTTTGTAAGCTTCTTCTTTTAATTTATTTAAGTAAACAACGCCTGAAGTTAATGAAGCAACTGCAACAAGGCAAACACCAATAATTGCCATTGTATTAAATTCAGCAGCGAATAAAACAATGAATGAAACTGCAGCAAACGCTGTAATTAATGTTGATGTGATAACGCTTAATGCACCAATTTTGTAGAAAACTACAAGTAATAAGGAAATGATAACAATAGCGCAGATAACAGAGATTAATGTTCTGCTCCAAGCTAATGTTTGGTGGATTGAACCATTTTCAATGAGGTTTTCAACCCATGCTTCAACTGTTCTGGAATACATGAATTCAACATCGTAATCAATTTCTCCACAGTTGATTAATTGGACATAATAACGAGCGTCATCATAAGCGTTTTTAACGTCTGTGGTTGTGACACTTCCAGTGTCAGCTCCGTTAACGTTAATGGCGGCGGCTAATTTATCTTCTTTTTCATCTGGATACCATAAATTATTTGCAGCGAAACTCATAACGATTTTCTTTGCAACATTTTCATCATAATCAGGATTTTCTTTGCCATCTTCTAATGTTTGTTGTGTTTTAGAGAATGTATCTTCTCCTTCAACGAAGTCTTGCCATAAATAAAGATATGCTGCTTTAGCTTCTCCTTCTTCAGAATCCGATGATTGTCCATCTAATTCTTCTTGTTGCTTTTTAACAGCTTCGATAACAGCTTTAAATTGGCTGTTTTCAGTATTTACTGGAATAACAACTGTTGGATATCCATTAATGTCATCCAAATAGGCGTCTTTTCCTTCTAATAAGAATTCGCTTCCTAATGCAACATCAGTTCCTGATGTAGTTAAAGCTAATGAACCATTAAAGGATAAAAGTGCTTGTGCTTTGGAATACAAATCAGCATTAGAAGCTGAGAATGTAACTTTAATTGTGTCAACGCCTTCTTTAGCAATTTCATAACGTGAAATGCCAAAACCTTCTAATCTTTCTTCCATGACAGCCGCAATGTTGTCAACAGCTGAACCGTCTTCCGGTAATTCGAGTTCTTCGTCTTCTTTATCACTGATACGGAAAACTAATTCTCTACCATCTTGGTACTCAATATTTGATCGCATTCCTTTGAAGATGGTTGGGAATGTAGTGCCCATAGCAACAATTGAAGTGAATGCAATGATGATATATGCCCATAATCTACGCATATTTCTCTTCCTCCTGATATAAACAGATAAAATCGCACGCTAGCGCGTCTATTGTAAACAATACATTAATATTTAAATTAAATCAACGTTTTTTCGCGCACACACATAAATATGAGCGTCCGCATTGAACTAATTAAAATCAAAATAATTTATTTTGGTGGGTTATTTTAAGGTGTTTATATGCTAACTCTGTAGCAACTCTACCTCTTGATGTTCTATCAATAAAACCAATTTGTAATAAATATGGTTCATAGACGTCTTCTAAATTCATAGCTTCTTCGCCAATAGTGTTAGAAAGCACTTCTAAACCAACTGGCCCGCCATTAAAGCGTTCAATCAATGTTTTTAAATATCTGATATCAACATCATCTAAACCAATATCATCTACTTTAAGGGCTTTTAAAGCCGTTTTAGCATTATTTAAAGATATGATATCTTTACCTTCGTAGTTTGCGAAATCGCGAACACGGCGGAAAAGTCTATTAGCAATTCGTGGAGTGCCTCTTGATCTTTTAGCGATTTCTAAAGAAGCGTCATCATCAATTTCGGTAGAATATACACTAGCAGTTCTTTTAACAATCTTTGAAATTTCTTCAACTGTGTAATATTGTAATTTTTCAGTAATCCCAAATCTTGCTCTAAGTGGCGAGCTCAAATCTCCTGCTCTTGTGGTCGCACCAATTAATGTAAAAGGTGGCAATTGTAAGTTAAGTTCTTTCGCGCCACTTTCTTTAGAAATTATAATTGATAATTTAAAATCCTCCATCGCGGAGTACAAAACTTCTTCAACTATTCTAGGGATGCGGTGTATTTCGTCAATAAATAAAACATCTCCTGGTTCTAAAGAAGTTAAAATAGAAGCTAAATCGCCAGTTTTTTCAATACTTGGTCCATTAACAATATGGATATTGGCACCCATCTCATTAGCGATAATATTAGCTAATGTTGTTTTTCCTAGTCCAGGCGGACCATATAATAAAATATGGTCTAATGATTCATCTCTATGCAAAGCAGCGCCTATAAAAACCTTAAAATTGCTTTTTAAGTCTTCTTGGCCGACATATTCAGAAAGTCTTTTAGGTCTTAAACTAATTTCTTCTTGAATCTCTTTATCGTTTTTTCTTCCATCTAATAATCTTGCCATATTTATTTCCTTAATTTTTGTAGCGCGATACGCATGATATCTTCTGTAGTTGCGCCTGGTTCATTAATAGTAGAAAGGACTCTATCAATAGCAGCGCCTTTGAACCCTAATTCTTTTAAAGCTTCATAAACTTCATCATATTGTTTAGGATTGCCTTTTTCTCCAGGAGTAAGTTCTCCTTTTAAGTCTAAAATAATTTGAGCAGCAGCTTTTGATCCGATACCAGGTAGCTTTTTAAGATAAGCAACGTTGTTGCTTGCGATAGCGTTAATAATGCTGTCAGGGTTTGTTGTAGATA
>JAFVUY010000121.1 GCA_017502465.1 Bacilli bacterium
AAGCGTATCACCTCCTTTCACTAATAAACTTCAATTGAGCAAGAAAAAAGCGGAAATAAAAATTTTTTAAAAAAGTTTTCCTCTTTTTCCACTTCCAACTGAAGTTTATTAGTGAGATTTTCTTTTTTGCTCTCTTCTTTTTATGGTTTTCTTCTCTCGTTTATTTCTTTTGCCCTCTATTCAAGCAAAGCTGAAAGCTTTGCTTCCTTTTCCCGTAGTAACTATATACTTAGAGTTATGAAAACAAAAATGCACACCAGCTTAATGCTGATGTGCATTTAAAAACCATTACTTCTTTAATCGTTTTTTCAAACGTGTAACAGCTTCATTTTTGTAATTACGTATACTTCGAGGAGTACAATTTAAAGCTTTAGCAACCTGTACTTGAGACTTGCCTTTTAAATAAATCTCTCGCAAAACAAATTGCTGCTTGCTCGGTAATTTAGCTAACAAATTTGAAAAGTTAATGTCAGACAGACAAGACTCAATACCATTTGTTGTTAAAGTATTGCTTAACTCTCCATCTGGGTCAAAATCTTCTAATTGTTCATAATCAAAACGTAATTTATTATGCACAACTCCATTGATTAATCTGAAAACCATAAATCGTTTCACTAACCCAGGAAGCTTAATAAAATTTTCTCCATCGTATGAATACATAAATTCATAAAACAATAACCACGCAATATTTTCCGCATCCTCACCAAAGGTAGAATACATGCTATGACGATGGCTGAGCTTGTAGATAAGTGGGTAAAATTGCTGGCGCAACTGCTCCGCCGCATGAGTATCACCCTGCTGATAATTTTGGATGATAGTTTTTAAATCATCCGCTGAATGCTTTTTAAAACTACTCAAAGCATTTCCATTGGTACTGCCTTGTGTGTTTTTGAAAATAATCGCCTCACTTTACTAATTTATGACGAGAATCTCGTGCTGTACTACATCCAACGTTAGACAAGTTCATTATCCACTATATGTTATAATTAATCAAGTAATTGACTGAAAAGTCAGCCGATTTCTTTTGCTAAAAACCGCTTCACGCAGAATATACTAATTTTATTTTAGGAGGAACCAAAATGCCCAACCAAGATTTCCAAAACGAACTGCACAATTTAGGTAAACTTAGTAAAGATTTACGCGAGATGTTTAAGTTAAGCCAAACTCGTTTAGGCAAATTGGCAGGAGTAAGCCGTAGCGTAATTGCAGATATGGAACAGGAAAAACGCTTTCCCAGTATGCTGACTTTGCTAAAATTATGTGATGTATTTGGCATTACGCCAGCAGAGCTTGCTGCAGAAGCTTTCCATGATTGGGAAATAACTGTAAGTAAAGCGGAGCGTAGCCTTATGCACAAAACGTTGCGTAATTCTTTTCACAAGGTTGTTACCGATGCTGCGATTAGCAAGTTGAGAAAGGAGTAGGGGAGGAGAAAAGCTTACATACCACATAAAAATACTCTCAATCCTACCATCAAAGTTTTAGAACATATACTAACTAAAAATATAATTTGTTACAAAACAGGCATATTCTATGGTTAAGCATCACACGATGACCATAAAATATGCCTGTTTTTGTATTTCTAAATTCCTTTTAACACATCTATGCTACCAAGAATTGTATCTATGACCGCTTTTGCATAGCTGCGTTTTAGCTTATTATGATGAGATTGATTATAATAATTTCTCAAACAGTTATAACAAGATGTGTCTTCATCACAACATTGTTGCGATACTTTTTTACAAGCATTATTCAATGAATTGATAACAGAATCTAAATTCACTAACCTTTTTACATGTCCAGCCCCACCAGGGACATTATCATATATCAAAATATCATAACTACTCTTATCTAAGTTAACTTCTAAAAGACCATCAATATCATTTCTTTCTATTCCTAATGCGCTGCTTATACCTTCTAATAACGCATACAAAAATGATAATGCTTTAGCATACTCCTCTCTACCATTTAATTTTAATAAGGGTATTGTTACTCTCGCCACATCAGTTTTAAAAAGATGTCCCAATTTTATTTGCTGCAACTCATCACATTTACATGACTGTTGTTTACAATTCTTATGTTCTTTTTTAAGCGTCAAAGGTTTTAAATTACTCTTCGCAATGTCACTGTACCCACACTCAAAACACATATAAAAATCAGACTTATTCACAACAAATAATTCATCATTGGTACTAGTCTCAATTTTTAAAACTTCACCCATTTCTAAATGTCTTTCATCCTTAGTACCGCCCCCAATGTAAGATACCTCTCCAGCAAATGAACGTTTTGGTTTCATTCTATTACTTTCTTTGGTTACACCTGTTTTAAATCCATACACAGGTTCTATGAAGAAATTCACTTTTTCATTTTGCAATTCTTCACCACAATACTTACATTTCTCAATACTCCTAGTACTATAAAACATATTTATTTTTCTACATTTGGGACACATATGGAAATAATATTTAGGAAGGACAGTAGCTTTTCGTAAAGTAACATATTTAGAAGTATATTTAATCTTATCTACAATAATTTCCGAATCAGGTGCATATTCAGATATAGCGATTCTAAGATCTCTATTGAGGTCATAACTAGCATCACGCATACCATCTTTATATACCTGTAAATCCACTACATCTACAGGGAAACCATATTTAGGGATAACGCAATACTGTGACAAAGCCTCAATTAGGTTCATCCCATAAATTTTTTGAATCTGTTTGGAATAATATTCAGCTTCAGCAAATTTTTCTTCTGCCACTGCTTCTTTTTTGGCTTTCTCGTATTCACTAATTATATCCTTTATAGAGGCAATAAAACTTTCCATTTTTTCATCATTGCCCTTTATCCTATCAAACCATTTAAAGTCACGATAGTCACTATAAACGCTCTCCGGCAAAACTTTATTAATATAAGCATTTAAGCAGATAGGATGTTGTCCAATATAATCTTTAAATACCTTTATTCCACCATTAAAAACAAACGATTCAACATTCCCAAAATATTGCGGATTCTCCCTAAAGAAATACCCTAAACACGTAGCCATCAAATGTCTTAATATAATCTTATCGTTAACTACATTAAAATAAGGTGGCCTTATAATTCCAGATATCATTTTTTCCGGTTCACAGAAATACGTATAGTCATGAGAGCCAGTACCACAATAAGTTAAAACATAAGATGAACTATCTTTCCTTCGCCCTGCTCTACCTGCTCTCTGCACATAATTAGCAGGCGAAGGAGGAACATTTCTCATAAATACTGTTTCTAAATCACCAATATCTATGCCCATTTCAAAAGTTGTTGAACAACTCAAAATATTAATTTTTTTGTTCCTAAAATCCATCTGATAAGCTTTTGCTTTCTTTCTCTCAAGCTGTGCTGTGTGTTCTTTGATAACGACACTTTCAATTTTCTTTGTTTTGTATTGTTTTCTATAATAGTTTGTGTCAAGTACTTCATCCGGATTAACCTCATACAATTTACCATCACATCTATCACTAACACAAACATCATGAATATTATGAGGCGTCAATCCTCCACACTTAGTGCACTTATAATACTTAGAAGTTTTATAATTTCTTATAATATATTTACTAGCTTCTATTTGGTATGATTCTTTAGTCGCATGTTTCTTAAGAATCTCTCCATCAACAGCTATTCCATTAAAAATTATATCAAGTATCTCTTTGGCCTCTTCACTATCACAATTACAAACTTTTTTTACATACCGTACAATACTATTATCGTTATTTTTAACTGGCAAGAAACTTCTAGTATCTTTAAGTGCTTTTGGTGAATTATACATTATATAGTTATCAAAGCGTCTATATTCTAAAGCTTCAGATTTTTCTTCGGGTGTTAAAGTAGATTTCGTATAATTAATAGCCGGAGTTATTTTAAATACCCCCAAAACTACCTGTATTAACGTAGCCAAATCTGACTTGGTTATATTATACTTTCCTAGACTTTCCTCAACATCCTCTTCGGTTATTCTATCCATAACCTCAGCTAAATCTAAATCAAAATAATATAACCCTAATCCTTCGCCATCATAAATGCCATCTACTCTGAGCAAATCTACCATAACGGTTATCCAAGCACTTTTATACGCACTGATAGCTTCAGGAAACAAATCTCTCTCTTTTATCATAGAAGTCAATTCAGCTACCATTTCATCAACTGAAATGTTTTTATAATTCGCCTTCTCAATGATTTCCCATATCAGTCGTTTTCTTAACATTCTCACATGATTAGAATCTAAAAAAACTGCTGCAAAACTAGCTTGTTGTCTACTATCTGAAAATGTTAAAAACTGTTTTGCTTTTCTCTCAGTTATATCATCTTTTCTTTCACTTTTTCCTCTTAACAATGGTTTTTGTTTTTTCTTCTCTTCAACATCACCTTCATCTATAGCTTCATATAAAATTTGTGCAATCAATGCAGTACCTTCATCTTTGCCAAGGTTTAGGTTTTTAATCATACCATTTCTACTTTTATGACCACAACATGGACTTTTACTTATATTATTGGTAAAAACATCTTCTTTGGTCTGTTTAGTTTCAATAACTTTATATACTGAAAATTCGTATTCAGTACCACAGTTGCATTTTTTTGCATTCAAATTATTTGTTATACGAATTGCTCCACACTTTGCACACACCGTATGTTCTTCTACTGCCAACTCTTCTGTATCTTCTTCGACAGGTTTTTCGAGTAAGAAATAGTCAATTAGAGCAAACTTATTATCTCCATAATTTTCATAAATATCGATTTCTTTATTCTGATACAAATAGTCTCTCTTATCAATTTCATTTCGTTGAATCCTGCCAATTATGTAAGGTGTGCTACAATAGCGGCAATTTCCAATTTCAAAGGCCTTTAATTCATTTAAAATATTAGTTTTAGTTAAGCTTAATTGTTGTTCCTTACCTAGACTAATATATGCCCCTGATAAAGGTCTAACAAAAGTATGATATTTTAAATCAAATAATCCTATTCCATCCTTTTCTGCGTTATTTATTAAATCAATAAGATCTATAAGCTCTACTTCTGTAATGTGTGGCGTAAATTCTTTTAATATTGTTTTAAAACTTTTACTGTTTTTGCTAAGAACTTCATATAATTTATGAACGTTTTGGTCACGTATCAGCAGTTCATAAAGACATTCTTTTATATCTTTCGCATCAAACTCACCATAACATTTAGCAATATCCTTTATTTTCCCAAAAGAATCTATATTCTTTTTCAAATTAGTATAATCAGCACCATTAACACTATATTCCATCAACAGATTATTTAATGGAATTCTTTTAGAGAAAATAATATCCTGAATATCAAAATTTGAAGAAGTTAAGTTTTTTGCAAAACCAATAATCTCATTTTCAGATTTCCCTTTTTCACCTAGAGTCGCACTCGTAAGGATAAACCTAGGCTTATTATCTGCTAATCCCGTCAACCTTCTCATTAACAGCGAAAGCTCTATACCTAAAGACCCATAATAAGAATGTGCTTCATCCAAAACCACAAATTTCCAGTTTTTTAGTTTAGCAGATTCAAACAACGTATAATCATTAGGTCTAATGAGTAAATACTCCAACATAGAATAGTTAGTAAATAATAAATGCGGAGGAGTTTTTCTTATTTCTTCCCTAGAAACAAGTTCATTTGGAGGTATTTGTGTTCCCAGCTCTTCTCCATATTTTTCTCTATATGTCGCAGCTACTTTTTCAGGAGTTTCTCCAGTAAAGAACCCATAAGTAATATCTGGGCAATCAGCCAACATTTGCCTTACACGTTCTATCTGATCATTAACAAGTGCATTCATAGGGTAGAGAAAAATTGCACGTATCCCTACTTCATTATTTCCTTTTTCTATATCATATAAGATTTCATTAATTATTGGAAATAAAAAACATTCTGTTTTACCAGAACCAGTGCCTGTAGTTACTATTGCACTTTTACCAGCATTAATTTTTCTCAGTGCTTCTTCTTGATGTAAGTATAAAGGTCTATTAAAATTAACATTTCCTAATTTTGTAAAAGACTTGCATACTACTCCATCTTCCATAAGTGTACTTATGCTTCTGCCCCTTTTGAACGGTAGAGTTAATGCTACATATGGGCCCTTAACCAAATCTTCTTTTTCTAATTGTTCCGTAAACAAATTTTGTAATTTAGAATTACCAAAAGAAAAAGATGACCTCAAATATTCCTTATACTTGCTATTTATGTATCTTGTCATTTCTATAGGATTTTTTTTGGCCATAATATTTAATCTCCATTCATCTTAATTTTATAAGAAAAAATATCGAGTGCACTATCATCATCTAAAGTATTCTTTATCCCATGATGCTCAAAATCAAGGAAAAGCCCATCACCTTCTTTAGTAATAGATAATTCCAATATATCCTCAAGCACATCACCGCAAATCTCTATTTCCACAGGATTCACGTTATCTAACATACAAGTTTTATATTTAGTTGTATAATAAACTTCTCCCAAATATGTATGCTCTGATATTTTGTTAGTAAACCTTACATATTCACGATTGAAAAAATGCTTTTTCCTGAGAAAATCCCCTCGTACAAATTGATCAAAATATACTTCACTAATTTTAAACGACTTCCCAATAAAATCATCCCAAGCGTAGAACTTTTTATTAAACTCTTTGATGATTCTATTCTTCTTAAGACTTAAGCCTTTTTCTTTTTCATAAAATATAATTTTGTATTCCTCAAATGACTTTAAATCTTTAACAACTATCAAATCTTCTGAGTCTACATATGCGCTCTTATAAACCTCATTATCGTTACTATCGACGACAGTAAAATATATGCTACCTTTGCCATAATACTTAGGAGATACAATAAGATCTTTTTTCACTGGATCATATAAAAATTCTGTTTGCTCATTGTTAAGAACGCACTTGTTATAACAAAATATACTTTGCTTTCTTCTACCATCTTTTAAGAAAACAATTACAACATAATCATAAATTGGTTTATAGGAAATTAAAAATCCTAAAGAAACACTTTGATATACCTTTGGACTTGTCAATTTAATAGAATCTTCTAGCAAATTGCCATCACTTGAATATATTTGAATTTCATCAAACCTATTACCATATACATTTAACATACTAGATGGAGAAATGTCGCCTATCCATAAATCTTCGTTGAATGCTTTCCAACAACTACCCTCTATACGATAAACATCTATGTCATAGGGAATATAATATATGTATGACTTTTCATTTATAATAAACGTTAACCAATTTACATCAAATTCATTAGGTGTAAATTCTTTTATCTTTCTACCCTCAAACAAACTTGAAGCAATAGAAATCATATAGTGATTTCTATCTATTTTAATCGTTTCTACATCTAACAAATCATCTATAGCAAAAGTTTCAGACAACAATCTGTTTTTCTTTCCTCCACTACATAACGAATATACTTCGACCTTATGAATTCCATTATCAAGTATATTCATAACAATAGTGTATTTGTTAACTCCCTCCCTACAACTTTGTGTATATGTAAAATCATCTAATTTATGTCTTATTCCATCAATTAATATTTCAAACTTCGTTATTGATGCTTCACATTCATACACCAAATATTTCATTTGTTTGTATACATCCATTGCGATACCAGTATTAATATCTAAGATATTATGATTTTGCAAGAGCGTACCTACAACACCAGGCTTGATAAAAGCTGAAAAGTTAAATATCGTTGACCCAATAATGTACGCCTCCCCAATCGATACATTAATGGAAAATAAACAATAAGTATCTCCTTTATAAAACAATTTAAATCTTTTATCTGGAACATTATCTACACAAACTATTGCAGTACCAGAATAATTTGTATTATTAAAAATTTCATTCCCCAAATCATTGAAAACTAAAAATTCTCGATACAACTTTTCATGGCTATCATATACCAAGTCATCACCAGCAAAAACTTGATATCGTATCTTTCCAAACGGTTTTTCAATATATTTTTTATCAATCTTTACTTGACAGCCACCTATTATTTCTTTAACAACGGGGGTATCATCTAAATGTATTATCTCCTCACCATTCTTTACTATAAGTTTTATATCACTATAATCATAACTAGACTTTATTCTATGTACTGGAATATCTAAATAAACCTTATTGCCTTCCAAAACATATCTTGGTTCCCAATATGATCTGAAACTAGATTTACTTTTATTACAAACGCTTTTATGATCATCTTCTAATGTGCTAATCCACCCTTCAAAACCCTGTTTCAAATACGGATTGAATATTTTAATATCTTTACCCCATATTTTTTTATCAATCAACTTAACAACAATTACACTAAGGTTTATTACAGCATTAATGCCAATACCATTCACAATAAGCTGTTTGGTTGATTGGATAAGCTTATAAGACTTTTTGGTAACATTTACCTGTATGTCATCACCTTCAGATACCATATTTTCTTTTAAACCTTCGTATACAAACTTAAAATCTTCATACATATTATTGCCTAATTCATATTCAAAATTAAGTTTATAAATATCATATATGAATTCAAAAAAAGGTTTAAGATAGTGACTTGGAACTATTGTATTAGCTAAAACGGTATTGATTTTGCGAGACTTTTTATTATCTGTATCGTTTCTAAACCTAGCAATAATAGTCCTTATTAATCCCTCTATTCTTTGAGCAGAGTATGTATCATATAAAGCTTTATATGTTTCTCTAACACTATTATAAAAATTACCATCATAATTAAGCATAGCTATTAAAACCAATGAAATAAAAACTATTTCTTGGTTTTCGACACTTATACCTGTATATGAATTCAGAGCACTTTTTAGTTGTCTTTCTGCTTTATGATGTATGATATCCATACCATCATAATTATCTAACAGATCTATTAAATCTACACCAATATTTTCTCTATTTTTCACTCTTTCTATCAGATATTGCAATTTAACATCAAGCCTAGAGTTTAAAATATGCTCTGTCAAATAACCTAATAATTGTTTTTGTTCTTCTTGTGTCACTACTCCGTCATTTATAATATCGTCTATAATACGTTCTAACTTATTTAATTCTTTATTTTCTTTTATTATTACATTATGTTTATCCATCCAATTCTTTAAACGATATACCTCTATCTCATTTACCTTTTCATCACAAACGATCCCCTCAATAATTCCGTTCAGTTCATAAATTTTTGCTGTAGTATCACTAGGAATATCTTTTAAAGAATTACAATAACTAATCAACTTTGTACGTTCTGCGTCCGTAATAACATTATCTTCTAAGATCTCATCTAATAATTTTATAAGCTGCATATGCCTATATTCATATGCAAGATTTCTATTCCTATCAACCCAATATTTCAACTTTATAGCTTCTTGACTATTTATAACTTCGTCAGAATTTATCCCATCTATGATTCCTATCAGCTTATTAACCTTATACATCATTACCCTCCTTGCTCATGCGTGTAACAATACCCTTCCGCCTCTAACGTACTTAAATCCATTATGACAATATTATAACACACTTATTTCACTTAAGTGTCTTATATGCACAAACAATTTTACTTGCGATTCCCAAAAAAGAAACTCTCGTCGTCATCTGACAACGAGAGTAGTTGCACTCATATAAGTATTTTCATATTTAATGTTATGCTGAAATATCTACAGGCACTACCAACGGTAGGCGGTTAGCCCTCACAAGAGGGTCTTGCTACCCTCTTACCTAAAGTAAGGGGGTGATTCCTATAAGTATCTTAGAAGTTGTCGCGGTTATTTTCTAGAATGCTCTTTATCCCACTCGTACTCAAACTCTTCCCATTCCTCACTAAATTCGTTCTCGTAGTACTTGCCTTTGAATAATATGTGGTCATCAATAGAATTTATTAAGCCTTGTTTTAATAAGCTTTCAAATTCTTCCCTAGTCACATATTCGGGATAATCGCGGCACATATCTGTATATGTACTTACATGTAAGGCTGCCATTCTATCTTCCAAATCTAATTCCAATAATTCGTCATCAATGCTTGTCACATCATCAATAACATCTTCTTGCCTTATTTCATTATTCTGTAACTGCAACGCATCTTCTTCCGTTAAAATAAATTTCCCAATAGTAGCCAAATGCCTTTTTTCTACAGGTCGTAAATATTCAGGATAGGTTTTATAAAATTCTTCAAAACTATTTAATCCTAAAATTGCAATTCGTTCCTTAGCCTTATATTGCATAATCTCTTCGTAGCTAAGATTAGCCGGATATGTTTTTTCCTTGGCAAGCTTAATTGCCTCGTCAGAGAAAAAATCTTCTTCAGGATGTAATTTTTCATATATTTGGGGAGCTATATAGCACACTGCCACAACAACCAAGCACGCTAATAAAAAATCCAACATATCCTCACCACACAATTCTTTTATCAAAATGTTCTCTTGTTAGTATTATAGCAAATTAAAGATTACCCTTTTTTAACTGTAGCTTTTTTGCCTAAATTTTTATTTTCCATTGGAAAAAACGCAAAAAAATAATCGCCTCAGTCCTCAGAAAACTTGGCGATTACTTTTTCGTTTAAAGTTCTCTAATCATAAACTGCTTGCTACCAAAAGCTTTAACGCCTTTTCAACAAAGCTATTTAAACTCATTTGGTTAGATTCTGCACATCTAACAGCTTGCTTGTGCAATTCTGGAGAAATTCTAATATTGAAGCTACCTTTGTAAGCTTTCTCCGGTTCTTTACCTTCTGCTTCGCATAATGCCAAATAATCATCTACAGCATCATGAAAATCTTTAATCAGTTCTTTTGCAGTTGCTCCTTCGTAAGATATAAGACTTCTAATGCCAATTACTTTGCCAAAGAAAACTTCGTCCTCTTCTGAAAACTCAACATTTCCAACATAACCTTTATATTCCATAGTATTTTTCACAGCAACTCCTCCTGTTCCAATACTTCTTTTATTATTTTACCTCACCATTACTAAAGATTCCAATTTTTTCGCGAAGTTGTGAAATCCAAGTGAAACTTCTACTGTCTTGCTCCCCCAACTTTCCCGCCATAGAAATTCTACTAATCTTGTAGTATAATATAATCAAAAGTATCTTAATTAAATTTTACTCAAATTCATAAAACAAAGGAGGCAAGAAAATGTGTATCTTTTGTGTTCCTGAAAAGATTGATAAAGCTTCCATAGATTTCGCCAAGGCAATGCACGAAAAATATTATGTTCCTCTTACCGCACTGGTGGAAGAAATGGACGCCCTGCGTAAAACTTATAAAAATAAACCTAACTACCACAACGAAGCAGAACTTCCCGAACTTTTAGAAGCAAAGTATCTACCTAAATTTAAGGATATGGTGCTTTCCTTCGCCTTGGAAAATATTTCTTCGGAAAGCAGCGTAACCGTTGCTGCACTAAAAGTTGTTGTAGAAAACGCCTATCGCCGTACCCAAAAATATGTTGATTGGAAAACCTACAAGTTCGCTTTGTGCGAGCAAAGGGCAGCTCTACACAAAACAACTTGGCCTACTTCCCGTGATTATTTTGATAGCAAAATTGCTTACGAAAACCTTTACGCCAAACTCACAACGGGAACTGATCTTACCACCATCACTCCCGAAACCATCCAAAAGGTTGCAGTAGGGCAGGGGTATTCAGATTTGGTAGAACTTTTCCACGCACCTGGAAGCTTAATTCAAGAAACAGATTTTGATTACCAATACCAATGGAAGTATGGCGAAGCTTCCGTAACGGTTGTTATAAACCAATATGGTATTGTAGAAAAAATTATATAACAACGCAAAAACGGACGAACCAATCGGCTCGTCCGTTTAATTTTTATTTTTTAGTTTTCTTCCTCTTCGTGATGAATAGCAGCTAAGGAAACTACCTTGTCATCATCGTTCAAGGTCATCAGCTTCACGCCTTGGGTGTTACGGCTGTATTGGGAAATTTGGTCAACATCAATGCGGATAATAATGCCACCTGCGGTAATCATCATAATCTCCTGTTCCGGATTGATAACACGCATACCTACAACGGCACCGGTTTTTTCGGTAATCTTCATATTGATTACGCCCTTACCACCGCGGGTTTGCTTACGATATTCGCTTACTGCAGTACGTTTACCCATACCAAG
>JAFVUY010000122.1 GCA_017502465.1 Bacilli bacterium
GTATTATTTACGAGGCACGTCCCAACGTTACCGCCGATGCCGCTACCCTTTGTCTTAAAGCGGGTAACGCGGTTATTTTAAGGGGCGGTAAAGAGGCAATTAACTCCAATATTGCTAGTGAAATTGCTCAAGAACAATATGGATATATACATTTTACCCAATCATTGTCCAATAAAAAAATAATGGACTATTATTCAGTTTTGACAAAATATTACAATGATTACACCACACAAGAATGGGACAATAAATTCATCGTTGAAAATTATATAGATAAAATAGTCCTAAACATCTCAGAATCAATAGATTTATTTACAGGCAGCATACAAAGACCAACAACTTTTCATCAAATTATAAATAAACATACAATCAATGAAGTAGGTTCACATATATCAAACTTCAAAAAACTGACCAAATTGTCTATAAATACAGATTATAAAGCATTAATAGTCTGTATTAACGAAATAAATAAACTTGCGAAAAAATGTTATAACATAGAATTAAATATCCCATTCTCGGATTTTCAACTTCAACAAGAAAATATTCTAAAACTTTTCAACGGTAAAATTAATCTTATAATAAACAATCTTAATCATAATGTTAAGGACGATCTTTTTTATCACATTAACAGAAATAACAATGTTTATTTCAAAGTAGTTATTAGTTCTTTGTTTGATATAAACTTGTTAGAATCTTGGGGATTGTTGAACAATAGTAAGTTAAGTCTTGAAATAGCTTCTAATCAGAAAGAAGATAAATTACAAGATTTATTATGTTATGATTTTTCCGAAATAATAAATAGCAAGCAATCTGTAGAACAAATAATAAGGAAAGAAAATATAAATACTCTATATTGGAGAGAACTTTTTATAAAATCAAACGGAAACTTGATGAGTAATCCAATTTTTTCAATAGGCAACATCAATGATTGGAACAATATTAATTTTGGACTTTTATTATCTGAAACATCAATTTGGAGAAGCACTCGTAACCGATTTGTGCCATGTCGTTGGTGTGTCTTAAGAAATATATGTCCGCCTGTTTCACTTATCGAGTTGTTATCACAAAAACAATTCTGCAAAATTAATCGTCAAAATTATTCCTTCATTTGATTATATAATCAACTATAAATATACATATGAAAATCAATAGAATTATATCTAAAAGTAAATTATTAACAACAATCTTGTATTTACTCTATTGTAGCCATGCATTCTCTCAATTTTCTGTCTCAGGGAAAATATTGGATGAACAACGAAGACATTTCCCATTGGTAAATGTCGCTTTTCTAAATCGAAACGACAGCATGTTAATTACAGGAACAGTTTCAGACAGTACTGGTTTTTATCATCAGAATTTAAAATCAGGAGAATATATTGTGCGCTACTCATTCTTAGGTTATCGTACCTTGTTCAAAGATTTGCATTTGGACAATGACATTCAACTCGATGATATACAAATGGAAACAGAAGGAATAAACCTAAAAGAAATAACTGTTTCAGCCCGTTCTAATCCATTTCAGATTTCAGAAGGAGGTCTGAAAGTTGACGTGGAGCATTCTATCCTCCAAAAACAAAACAATATTTATGACTTACTCTCCAAAATCCCTGGTATCCTAAAACATGGAACTACCATTGAAGTGATAGGGAGAGGACAACCAATCTATTATATCAATGGAAGAAAAATTACGGAAATAGCCGAATTAGAAAATATTGAAATTAGCCACATTAAATCTATTCAACTCATTACCGACTCCAATGTCCGTTTTCATTCAGAAAACAGAGCTGTCATCGACATCAAAATAAAGTCACCTGATGAAGGATTCGCTTTCAGCACCCAAAATGGAATAACCAAAGGAAAACATTTCTCAGGTGAGAACCATGTAAATTTAAGTTACAACAAAAAAAATATTTCTTTTTATACATCTTATTCTTATCAGAAGCAAAAAAAAGAAGAATTCACCCAATTGGAACAACAAAATAGAGGAGATACTATTTGGAATATTACAGAAAATATTATTCCAATCAAAAGTCTAAAAGGGCACAACTATACAGGAGGTATGACTTTGCGTTTTAATTCCACCTCCGAAATTGGAATAAAATATGCGGGTAGATATACAGAGAATCTGAATCATACAACGGATTCTCTTACAATGATGTCCAATAAAGGAATTAGCGACAAACTGAATATCACTAATTCAATCAGCATGAAAAACACCACTCATCATATCAATTTATATTATTCCGCTAACTTCAAGAACAATTGGGACCTAAATTTTTACGCCGATTATATCCATAAAATCGATAAAAAAAACGGATGTACAGAAGAAACAAGCAATGTACAAAAAAATGAGACCACAAATTATAATGGGAAAGCATCATGGGAGGTTTTTGCCACCAATTTTCAAATTTTACATAATATGGGAAAATTCGGGAAAATAGAATTAGGTTACGATTTTAGCCAAACCAACGGTAAAGACTATATAAACTATAAACGTGCCTTAAACAACGGACATACTCAAAACAATGAAATCAAAAATTCAGCTTTCGTTTTGTACAATATCGGCCTCAAAAATTTTAATATAAGTTCTGGACTTCGCTACGAAAATATCTACACAGAACTTAAGGAGAACTTACTTGGAGAAATATATCATAAGACATATCATAACGTGATTCCTTCTATCAATATTAGTTACCATTCAAACAATATCCAACAGAATTTCAGTTATTCGATCTATACAGAACGTCCTCCATTCAGTTTGATGAATAATAATGCTGTCTATGTAAACAAATACACCTATCAAAAAGGGAATATTAAACTGAAACAAGCCAAATCCAATAGCTTTAATTATATGTTCATGTACAAATATCTTTTTATGAATATCAATTATACCAATACCAAACAGCCGTTGGTTACAGCCTTCTATTGTATGCCAGAAAATTCCTCTGTTACTGTCAGCTATATGGATAATTTTAAGCGCTTACAGAATTTAACAGGAATGGTAAATATTCAGTATCCTATAAAAAATTGGTTGCCTTCTTTCACATTAACTTGTATGAAATCATTTTTTCACTACCCTGGGTATCAAGAAACACTGAAGGCAAAAAGGCCTCTTACCATATTGAACATAGATAATAATTTTACACTTCCTCTCAATTTTTTAGCATCAATAAACCTTACATATGCATGGAAAGGAGACTATCAAATCATCAGAATAAAAAATTATTCATCCTTAAACTTAAGTTTAAAAAAGTCATTCCTCAAAGAACAATTACAAGTATCTTTTGACTGGCATGACATCTTTAACCAAGACAAGAATCGTTGCATTACCCAGCTCAATGATATCATGATGTACACCCATAATACAAATGATACAAGAAAAATAGGATTAAGCGTAACATATCGTTTCAGGAACAACAAACAAATGAAAAATCGAAGTGCGGCTCAAACAGAAATGTCACGATTAGACATGAAATAATTAACATTGAATATATGGGCACTATCCTTTTTACAGTCAACACGACTCCATGCAATTCGTCATAATTTTTCTTACCATTGCCATGACGAACATGTTTGGGAAAGTGTATTCCACTGATACACGTTCCTAAACATGTCATGCCACTACGGAAAGATACTGAAGATACCAACCAGTGAACGGATATCATCAGAATTAGTGAACGGGTATCACCGGAATACGCAATCAGAATTCCTGGTTTTCCTAAGCATACAAACCGATGATACGGGTTACCCATTACAAATGCCCATTCTTATTATTTTGAGGCATTTACTGAATACCCCTACTTATTGACTTTTATAATCTCACACATTCCTGTATTTATATCATTATATAGTTTTTTATATTTACCCGTGACTTCTTTATTATCAATGTAATACCGGACAACAACTTTTGTATTTCTATCAATCTTGGAATTATAATCTTCTACAATCCCAAGAATTTTCATTCTATCAATGATTTTCTCCATTGTTCTCCTAGTATCATTTATGGCAAACAATAGATTTCTTTTATCATCCTCTTCACCGAGTACCTCAATAAAATTTTCAGCTTCAAGAATAAAACGCGCTCCAATTTGTACACAAAAAGAATATTCATTTAAGAGACATGATATAGCAAATTCATAATATATACTATAAACAAAATATATTTTGCAATCATCATTTATATTATCCGCATAATGTTTATTAAAAAAAGACAAAACCTCACGGGCTGAAAATGGAGTTTCTTTTTCAAATAGATAATATCTTACAAGTTTCATCAACATGTCGCACATTATTTGACATGGAATAAATGTGAAAACACTTTGATCAAACTTGATTTTCGATACATATCTGTAAAAATTTATAGCATCCTCGATGCTTTTTGTCCGTAAATAAATAGACGCCCAAGCATTAAACAGATGATCTTCTCCAAAATTCCATTCACAACTTTCAGACAACTTTATAATATGGTTTGCAAATTCAACAACTGTATCACCAGAAACATTACATAACATTTTACATATTGAATTATAAGCAGCTTCCTTCGATTCATTCAACCAACGTAAATATGGAGTTATTTCATCAATATATGTATTCCTTCTTAAAATTATTTCAGAAAGAATTAAAGCCACATACATAATGTTAAGCCCCAGCGTATTATCAAAATCTTCTATTTCCGGTCTATTTTTAAAGCCTTTTAAGCTCATCAACATATCAGAAATTGTGGCATCCATATCACCACCCATTTCCTCAAGTAATTTCAACTTTCTATAATATAAAATCGGACGTTCTTTGTCTTGAGCTGCTCGTAACGAATAATCCAATAATTCAACAGCTTTAATCTGATTATTCCTTATATATTCAATTGAAGATAAAATTGCATAAGATTGCGCCAAATATTGCATTTTAAAATCATCCTCCTTGCAATTGATAAATTGACCTAAAATCACTTGTGCTTTTGTCAGATTATCATCATCCTCTGTTTTTACCAAAGCCTCAGACTTGCCGATTTTTGCTTTATCTATAATTTCATCTTGGCTATTTTCATTTCCCAAGATGTAATCAAAACATTGGATTGCTTCATGAAATAACCCACTATTTGTGTAATTATACCCCTGCAACAAATAAGCTTGTTCAAGAATATTATAATTCACATTACATGAGTCTATAATTTTAGAAAGATATTTCTTTGATTCTTCCATATTATATGTCCTAAAATAGCATTCTCCAAGATACAAATAAGAAGTATATTTATCTTGGTCTGTAATATTCTTAAGGCAGACATATTTATTTAGCAATGAAATCGCTTCATTATAGCTTTTATCCAAATGAATTAATCTATAAGCCTTATCTAAATGATTCTTTTCAGAAACTTGTAATTGCAAAAGCCACTCTAAAGACAAGGCTTCTCTTAAAATAGGATTCTTAATAAAAACATCATCTTTCCCCTTATATTCTACTATACCAGCAAGATATAATTTTTGTTTTAAAGAGGAATCCATTGTATTTGTCATACCGTAATGAACTTGAACTAACGCATCTCTAATAAAAGAATCCCTTTTTACTAAATCCCTAATATTATCAATCGGCACTTTATCATAAGATTCAAGATAATAAGATTCAACCAATTGATCCAACTCATTAGATTTTAAAATTTGTTTATTCCCTATTTCAAGACACAAATCCCATGTCATCCGTGGATTTCCATGAGTCCAATAATACAATCGTTCTATAACTTCATTTGTAAATCCAAGTTTTGTCTTGGATAAAAATTCCCTAAATTCATCCTTAGTAAAATCAGACAAATATATTTTTTGCCCAATATTAAAAGGAGATATATTAGGATTTTTTATAATGTCTTTAGGCTCAATTACGCCTGACAATATATAAGTTACTTTCTCTAATTCAGTGTAGTTTGTACGTTGAAAATAATCACTACGTATTTGCGAGAAAACCTTATCAGAATAATCGACTTTTGTTAATGCGTCTATTTCATCCATAATAAAGACTATTTTCTCTACAGATCTAGAAAGAATTCTTAATTCTTTTGTATATTGCCTTGTTGTATATTTAGACAAGAAGCGCCGAGATTCATTTATCAGCACCAATTCATTTTCAAAGGAATCTTCATGTGTTTCTATCGCTGTATCTATAATATTTTTGAAAAAACTTTCTTCATCCAAATCAACCAATGTTGAGAAATCAAGATAAACGAAAATAACCTTTGAACTTTCAAACAAACGTTTGGCATGCATTAACAAATTGGTTTTACCCATTTGTCTAGCGACCAACACATAACCAGGTCTTTCCATATCACTGATTATTTGACGCAATTGACCATCAGCAGATCTTTCAACATAAAAATCTTCAGGAACAATTGTATATGATTTAAATTGCTTATTCATTTTAATGTAATAGTTTTTTTACAACATCATATGTTATGTACATTCTATCTGTAGCAAGAGCCTGATTTAGTACATCTTTAATTTTTCTTGGAGAATTACCCATTTCGCGTATATAATCAATATGCTTATAATCATCATCCCATTTCAACCCCAACATATTTGTCAACATTTCAACAAGCGACAAACATTCTTCATCAGTCCAGTCATACATATGTACAACTTTCAAAAAAGACATTAATTTCTCTTGGAATCTATGCAAGTAAGATGCAGGGGACTCCAAAGACGATAGAACAAACTTAACATCAACCTTATATTGACACTGTCCTAAAGAAATGATGAATGCAACAAATTCATCTATAAATTTGCAAAAGTTTGTATCATCAGCATCTAATGGAATCTCATCAATAAACAATACTATATTTTTACCTGCATAATATTTCTCTAACAAAGCCATAATTTCTCTAACACAACATCTAAATGAACAAATTGTTTGAAGTGGAGGTTCACCCACCTTTTCACAAATGCTCTCATAGATAGCTATAAACATATCTTCTGCAGAAGTTCCCACACATGTTGACAAATCTATAGAAATAAAAGGGATTTCATTAAAGACTAACAATCTTGATAAAGCTACAGATTTTCCAACTCCAGAAGTTCCATAAAGCCAACATCCATGAGTTCTTATAATCTCAACCAAACATTTATCGAATTCTCTTTGTAAATAGAACGGTTCACATTTTATATTATACCCTCTAAATAAAACAAGCTTTCTTTCATATGCATTCCCTGCAAATGTAAAAACACATCGTTCTTCTCCTTGTAATAAATCTTTCAGAAAATCTTCACTCTCAAAAACTTTCCTACATAACGAAAAAGCAAGATTAGCCGCGCTATCCTGTTTTTCATGCTTATTTTCACCTTTATTACCATCTGCAAAATCACAAATAGACTTTACCAAAATCCATGGTTTCTTTAATCTTTCACACGCAGTTGCCAATCCTTGACCTTCCATTTCACCACCTCTGGCATCAGGATATTCTCTTGCTAGTTCTTCCCTATATTCAAGCCTATCAACAAGTTTTTCACCTGTTACAATTGGGCAAACTTCAACTTTCACACACTCATTCTGATAATTATTACCCTCCCAATTAATCGATGCCTTTCTAAAAGCTGCCAACAAATAATCATCCGGTAGCACCGGAGAGCTTCTATATTCAACGGAAGAAGATGAAACTCTCTGAGATTCATATGGATATAATTTCTCACATACTAAGACGGTACCATATTTCTGAGCATTTTCTCCCACTGGATACATTCCAAATGCTATACCAACCATTATTACCCCTTTTACACACGGCCAAACCTTTATCGCCTCATCAACCGTAACTAGCGAAGCCCCCGGAGAAACTGCACCCATATTAGAACATTGACAATGAATAATATTATATAGTCCCAATTTCCCTATATTATAATTTAAGCCATTAAAAGAGACCTCCAGAATTCCCATATCTGAAATAGGCTCCATTATATTCAATAGAGCGTTCGTCTCTCTTTTAGTTGCAGTTACAATTAAAAAATCTGCAATCCGTTGAGATTGTAAGATACTATAATGAACAAGCATAAAAGACAATTATTACTAATAGTATATAACATATTAACATTTCGTTTGCAATATCGTGAATATTTTCGAATCCAGCAACATTTCTGCAAACAAATAGACAGCAAAAACGAGAATATCTCTTTCTATTAGCTGTAAAATATAGGAAATAACCGGCAACGCTAAAAGAATCTTTATCATCATCCTACAAATCCAAGCACTCCACCTCTATTACCTCCAGAACATAATGTAAAATGAGAGGGGAATTTGTTAACAAATTCCCCTCTCATTTTAATATTACACACCTCTCCATACCCCAAAATAATTCCAATTATCAGGGGAATTCGTATATTTGATGTAGTTTGATTAAGATTCTTTGAGTATCAAACCATTAAGAAGAACTTGCATGAGAATGGGCAATGGATAAAAAATTACTAACTTGTTTTGTTGCACTATATTTCTCATGCTTTTCAAATAACTCTTTTCGTAAGTGCAAATAGACGATTTTTTCTCCAATTATAAGAATCCGTACCCTAAAAACTATCTATGCGATAAAAAAATGAC
>JAFVUY010000123.1 GCA_017502465.1 Bacilli bacterium
ACTGATGATTGAGGATATTTTAAGATATTATCCTAATATGTCCGAATTTGTTGATAATTACACTCGCATAAATCAATTCAATTCCTTTTACTTCAAAATTAAGAATGATTATCCTAAGATTTTTTTAACCGACATGTATGGAGTTAATTATTTGTTGGAATGTATTAATCGTTATTACAAAAAGGCAGTTAAACACGATATTAATGTAGTAAAGGCGATTCTTAAAACTCATGAAATTATTTCTCACCTATACATGATGATGCCTGCAATGAGAACTATTGACGAAATGCCAACAATAGGGACTAAAGAGAAAATTATGAATTCTGTTATAGAAAAATCTATAAAGGAAATTACAAAAGATGAAACAAAGAAAAAAGCAGAAAGCGCTCTTGCGTTGGCTAAAGACGTAATAGACATCCTTGATGCAGAAGATGTGAAAAACTATTATAAAACATTAAAAAAACAATTAGAAAAAGAATACCTTTTAAAGGGTGGAAACCAATGCGAATTTGAAAAGATTCTGTATATTAAATGTTTAAAAGAGTTGGAAAAATGTGATGTCGGTTTAACACACTCATTAATTTCTGGAGCAGATAATGTGATGGAAATAGTGAATCAATAATCTGTTATTTCCTAAATTTATTTAACGCCGACTTTTTTCTTTCATTTTATTTTGTATTTTTGTCAATTGTCAAGAATATTAAGATGAAAGATAATCTTTGTTATATAGAAATTTTACCACAGGGGGCAAAATATTGTAATGCAATATTTTATAAACATATTAAGAAAAACCAATCACGTACATTTTCTTGTCGTGATTGGTTTTTGTCATTCAATAAGCTGGGAGGTTCTTTATGTTCAAGGTAGAATGGGACAAGGATACAGGTGGTGTAAGATTAACCTCGCTGAATACGAAAGATACATTAGGAGTTTCTCCGCGTCCTGTGTTTTTTGAAGAATTAGACTTACTAAAACTTGATCAATTGGGTTATTCATATCCTAAGTGTGAAGAACCATTATTATGGGCTTGTAATAAGCAGTATTTTTATCATGGTGAATTAGTTTTCGAAGCAAAAGGAGCTAACATTTACGATGCTCCAACTATAATCATTGCAAGTGGTAAAGAAAATCTCTCATTGCGACCGGTTGATGTATCACTTATGCTGGAACGTTGTAATGATGAAATGTTTTTAGTTGAAAGTGAGGCAATAGAGTTTATTCGTGATGTATACACGCAATATTCGTCAGCTCAAAAAAGTGTTGATAATATCAAAGCAAACCAAATAGATTTTGAATCATTGGCTGCAAAAATTGAAAAAGACACGAAGCAAAAAATGGCAATTGTCAAACAAGACTGCGATAGTTTTGACATCATGCCTTTAGAAAAAGCAAAACTAGAAGGTAAACGGACTTATGCAACAACAAAAATTGATGTATTTCTTGCTTCTTTTAGCGGTGGTAAAGATAGTCAAGTAGTTCTTGACCTTTGTACTCGTGCTATACCTCCACAAGCCTTTGAGGTAATTTATAGCGATACTGGATATGAATTACCAACATCTTTATCTCTTTATGACGATGTTCAAAAACACTACAAGAAATTATATCCAGAATTACGTTTCAGAACTGCAAAAAATCATGAAAATGTTCTCTCATACTGGGATAAAATAGGTACACCATCTGATACCCATAGATGGTGCTGCTCAGTTATGAAAACTGCACCATTGCACAAGTTGTTAAAAATAGAAGGAACTAATAAACAAGCTAAAGTCCTTGCTTTTGAAGGCTCCAGATCTGAGGAAAGTAGCAGAAGGTCTACATACGATAGGATAGGTAAAGGTGTTAAACATGGTAATGTTATAAATGTTCGTCCTATTTTTAATTGGAACACAACAGAAGTTTTCCTGTATATGATAAAGCACAAACTGTCATTTAATAAAGCGTATAGAATAGGAAAACCTAGAGTTGGTTGTTTAATATGTCCATTTTCTTCAGAATGGGATGATATGATTGTAAACACATTGTTCCCTAAACAATTAAAACCATTTATAGATAGAATTGAAGAATGGTCTAAAATGAGAGGGGTTACAAATTTAAACGAGTATATAAAAGGACACAAATGGAAATTAAGGGCTAGTGCTAAATATATGAATAGTGTTAGCACATCTGTAAATTTTACTAATAGTGCGAAACAACTAATTGCAAAATGTAAAAATTATAAAACCCGTTTGGAAAAATGGTTACCTATTTTAGGAGAGTGTTTCTTTACACAAAAAGATAATAAAATTATTGGTGAAATAAGAGTAAAAAAAGAAGTATATCCATTTGAAATAATTTACAATAACCAAGACTATCAATTTGTTCTTTCAAATATTGTAGATATTACATTGATAGGATATGTAAAACGCATTGTATATAAAAGTTCATATTGTATTCAATGCGAAGCATGTGAGGTAGAATGTCCAACAGGTGCTTTGAGCATTTATCCTAATTTTGAAATAGAACAGTCAAAATGTATTCATTGTTACAAATGTTTAACTTTTCATGAAAGAGGTTGCATAGTCGCAGATTCATTAAGTATGGCTCAAGAATTAGAAATAAGAAAAATAACAGGTGTCAGCGGATATGGCACATTTGGTCTTAGAGAAGAATGGTTATCAGAATTTTTTGTATGGCAAAATGATTTCTGGGGAAATAATGCATTGGGAACAAAGCAAGTTCCATCGGTAAAAGCATGGTTAAAGGATTCACTTATAGTTGATGACAAATCAAAAATAACACATCTTGGCGAACACATAGCTTCAATATATCAAGATAACCCAGATTTAATATGGGAGGTAATATGGATAAATTTATCATACAACTCGCCATTAGTCAAATGGTTTATTAACAATGTAAAAGTAGAATCGACATATACTAAAAATTCACTACTTGATTTGTATGGAGATCAATATCAAGAAGGAAAAACTACTTTTGAATACGCTTTGGGGGCACTTTTTAATCTTTTCTCCGCATCTCCAATTGGAGAAATGTTTTCACAAAAAATAGAATTGTCAAAAACAGAATTCAAACGCTCATCTTACAATGATATATCTCGTGAAGCCGTTGCTTATTCTTTGTACAAATATGCAGAATCTGTTGGTACAAAATCTCTTCGGGTATATGATTTATATCAAGAAGATTGTAAACAGGGTATTTATAGAGAGTTTGGTATCTCAAAATCCGAGTTAGAAAGTCAACTACGTTCACTCAATAGCGATGCGAATCGTGTACTTGTAGCAGAACTTAATATGGGATTAGACAGCATTACTTTGCGTGATGATTTGAACGCACTTGAAGCATTAAAAATATTAACAAAATAATCTGGAACAATTATGGCAACCAAATATTCTGATCTGATAGATCTTCGTCAACAAAAAGCAGCTTACAATATACAAAAAGAAGCTTATGGTGACTGGAAATCGTTTATTGCCAATGAACAATTTAACGGAGTATTAAAAAAAGTATTAGCATCCGTAAGAAATAATGATGCAGATATGCACAAATCATTTTGGTTAGCTGGTACCTATGGAACTGGAAAAAGTCACGCAGGATCCGTAATCAAACATTTGCTTTGTGATAATATTAGTGATGTATCGGATTATGTTAATGACGAATATGCTGACTCTAAATATGAACTTTTGCGTAACGAAATTTTTGCGATTAGGAAAGATACTAGATTGTTCCCAGTAATGCTCTATGGGCATAACAATATAACCCACAAGGAAGACCTATCACTCGTACTGCAAAGAAGTATAACAGATGCACTAAAACAGGCAAATATATTACTATCGGTCAAAACAGATTTTGACAGTTATGTTGAACACATTGAAAAAGAATCAGATTTTTGGGAAAGTCTTATTAAGAAGAGTGCAAAACTTAAAGCAGTTGCCCCAGATGTTCATAAGTTGAAATCGCTTTTGCAAAACTGTAATATGCAAGTCCTTGATGACGTACGTTCCGCATTGAGAGATGGTGGTTTCCATATTCGTATTGGCAATGCAAATATTGCAAAGTGGATTTTTGAAATTCAGGATAAATTAGCTGAAACTACAGAATACAAAGGTTTGTTTATCATTTGGGATGAATTTACAGATGTGATGACATCTCCGTTGGGAATGAGTCTACTCGTTGCTTTACAAGAAATTGATGAACAAGTGATGAATAGTGAAAATAACTCGTACTTCTTTTACATTTCACACCCATCTGCACTCAATTCATTAAAAATTGAGGAACGTGAAAAGACCAAAGGACGTTACCACTATATGACGTATAATATGGAACCTGTTTCAGCATTTAAAATTATGTCTAGCAAATTCAAATATGTTGGTGATGTAAACGAGTCTCTATCATTAGTTGAACATTTTTATGCAGACAAACAGAATCTGTTGAACATTTATTCACAATCATCAAGCGACCCAGAAGAAACAAGAAAAGACCTTCAAAAATTATTCCCACTGCATCCATCAACAGCAAATCTGGCAACTTATTATGCACGTGAAGCTGGTTCTTCAAGCAGAAGTGTTTTTGAATTTATTGGTCAAAATGAAGCTGTAAGAGAATTCTTGGAAAGTGAGACTTTGTTTGCTCAAAAAAGTACTATTACGGCCGACTATCTTTGGGATTATGTATTATCTGTTTTTAATGAAAATGCGAGTAAGTACGGCGCTGTAACAGAACGCTTTAATTCTCGTAAACTGCAAGTTGAGAAAGAAGGTAAGAATCATTTTGCTGTATTCAAAAGCATTTTATTGCTTAACGCTTTAAACAATATTGCAAATCATGAAACAGTTACGCCTACTATCAATAATATCAGAAACTTATTTGTTGGCACTCCTGTAGAACAAGAATTAGACAATATACTATCATACTTAGATGCAAATAGCATTATACAACGTCAACCAGGTGATGTGTATTCTATACAGTTTTCCGCATTACCTACAAAAGAAATAGAAGAAATAAAAAAACAATTAACTCTTACCAATTTCAAGTTTACATCGCAAGTCGTAAATTTTGGAGAAACTGCAAAAATAGATTTTGACAAGAAGTTTAAACAAATCAATCGTGCATATTCATATATACTATATTCTATTGATACAAATGAATATACCTTACTTAACAAAATCGAAAATGGATATAAAGAATCACGCTCATATGCTACATTTTTAGCACTTATGTTTGCAAAGAATTCAGACGAATTGAACACTTTGAAAACTATTGCTTCAAAAGCCTGCTTAGATGAACGTTTTAAAAATGTTACATTTATCGTATTCGAAGCTCAAATGGGCAATGATGAGTATGATAGATTTATAGAATACCAGGCAAATGCATCATGCGCACAGCGTCACAATCTTCCAGACCAACATAAGGCTCATGTCGAGTCTTCCGCTGGTATGATAAAAGAATGGCTTAAAAATATTCATCTCGGCAATTTTACATATTATCTTAATGGCAAACAGGAGGTTCATTCTGTACATAAGATAGTAAGTACAATAAATTCTGAAATTGCACCTTCAATTTTTCACAAAGGAGCAGAATCTCTTGATCTGATAAAAAATCGTTCCTCAAATACATATTGGCAAAAATTAAGTGCTGCAAAAGTTGTTGACAATGTATTGTCATATAGTAATAAGACTGAAATAATGCAAAATTGTGGTGGTGCAGCTGCACATGTCTCTTACCTATTACAAGACAGTGTTGAAGATAATCTTGATTGGAAAACAGATTGCAGTCCGCAACATCCACTAAAATTAGTTTCTGAATTCATTGACAGCAAATTCAAGCATACTAACAAAAACGAACCGTTTAATCTTGCAGATAAACTTTCAGACTTAACCAAACCACCATTCGGGCTTTACCAAACTTATGCAAATATGGCAATGATTGCCTTTGCTATGCGTAAATACATTAATGAAATTTATGATACGAATGGCAAACCACGCAAACAACAAAATGTTGTAGATGACGTTGTAGCTTTGTTCAAATATTGGGAAGATAAAAAAGGATATGATAAACTCACTCTTCGCTTTGAATCTAAAGAAAGTCGGAGTTTGTGCAAAAATTTTGTAGACCTATTCAAGCTTAAAGATTTAAATGGATATAGTGATATCAGCAGTTTAACTGATGCTCGTTGGGCAATAACACATGAATTTTCTAAAAAAGTAAAATATCCATTATGGTCACTAAAGTTCAATTGTGAAGATAATAAAGAAATTCAAAAACTTATTGACAACATACTTAAAATATGCGGTTCAGACAATATGAGAGATCCTCTGTTGCTTTCGGAAACCGTTAATTTGATAGAAACATATCGTTTTGAATTTGGCAACTTATTGAAAAACAATAATAATGAATTTGAAGTGGGATTTTTTAATTATCTACAATCCAATCAAACCGTGCATATTGTAGCATCCGAATTTGAATCTTCTATGAATTACCTTCGTCAGCATTTACAAGGTGAGATTGGCATGTGGACAGAAGACGAAGTAAGCAAGACATTGTTAGAATGGAGAATAAGCACCCAAACAAAACCCAAATATACAATTATAGCAAATGTTGAATCTGAAATATACGGTCAAGTGATTGGTTCAGGTACATTTGATGAAAATTCACAGACAACATTAGTTGCTATGCCTAAAGATGGATATGAGTTCGTAAAATGGAGTGACGGAGACACTAACTATGGAAGAACAATAAATGTAAAAGAAGATTTAACTATAACCGCTATATTCCGCAAAAAAGAACCTGAAAATAGAACTGTCCCATATAAAAGAGAAACTGCAAAAATCAAAGTTCAAAGAATTAAAGATGTCAATACAGCTAAAGCTATGTTAGTGCGTATTGTTGAAGAAGCTAACGACCATATAATCAATTTAATCAATAATATGTAGTATGTGGAATGAATTTTACAACATAGACGATTTGTTAAATTGTGTAAAAAATGATAAAAATGTTAAGGGTGATGCTGCTTTTATAGCTAATCGTTACCCTATACGCTTCGTGCTATTTGACAATTTTAAAGATTCATTCGATTTTATACATCAACTTACGTGTAATGTAGAAAGTGTTGAAAAATGGATAGATAACGACTATCCTGACCGTATGATTACGCACTCGGAATTGATAGATAGATTTCACAGTTTCTTGCGTAAAAATGAAGATAAGGATTTTGTTATTGCCCCATTTTCAGAGTTAGCCAGATTTTATGACAACGGTGCTACTTTACAATTCGATGCTCTGATACGAACAATAAAAAGCGTAGAATCAACACAAAATGGATTTAACAACAAACAGCGTATTTACGTGCCAATTATAGGTTTGGAAGGTAAAATGTCGATGTTTGCAAATGATACACAAATCAATATTTGGCATTTAAAAAACTCAGAAACAAGATTTAATTATCGTCTAATTCTAACGAATTCTAGTTATGATATAGAAAATTTAGATTTTAACTATACGGTTGTCGCCAACATAAAGGAATGGTTAAAAGTTTGGCGTAAGGAAAATGCGAAACAAAATATAATATCCTTATCTCCATCTTTGCTGGCAAATGCTGAATTTGCCCAACCTGATAATGCTTTTGACTTTTGTATATGCAACAATGTTTATGAATTCATCACATGTGGATTAAAACTAAATTTTGGTAAAATATTATTCCGCAAACAAGATG
>JAFVUY010000124.1 GCA_017502465.1 Bacilli bacterium
GTTTAAGTTCAACTGCACGATGTGCGGAAAGTGTTGTAAAGGGAGAACGGATATTCTTCTTAATCCCAAAGACGTATTTAATCTTGCAAAAGAATTAGATATGGCGCCAATACAAGTAATAGAGAAATATTGTGAGGTTTATGTAGGAGAATCCTCACGAATACCTATCGTAAGACTGGTTCCTATTGGACCATATCAAATCTGTCCACTCCTTAAAGGGAATAGATGCTCGGTACATAATGCTAAACCAACGGTATGTGCGATATTTCCAATCGGAAGAGCCTTTTCGCTTCCTGTTGAAGAGGCTGGAAAAGCAAGATTCACAGGGAAGGATATTCAATATATTCTTCAGCCGATTACTTGTGGGGATAAACGTAAGGAGCATACGGTAAGAGAGTGGCTCTTGGATTTTAATATTCCAGTAGATGACCAGTTCTTTGTTGATTGGCAAACGAGTGTCTGCAAGATAGGCGCATCGATACGAGAAATTGAAAAGACGTTTCCAGAATCAGTTATGGGACAGATTTTCAATCTTATATTTGCAAGCGCTTACGTCAATTACACAACGACACAAGACTTTAAGGAACAGTTTGATAAGAATATTGCAAAGGTTGTCGAGCTTGTAGAAATGCTTCCTAAGAAACTTGGTGATTTTTATAAATTCATCAAAGAAAACGGTGGAGGTGATAGTGATGGCTGAAGAACAAAGAAATCAGTATCAGATTACTAGAAAAGACGCTCGTAATTGTTTTGTGGAAAGCCTAAACGATGCTTTTGGGTTAGAAAAGGTTCATCTAACGTTTGCAACGTATGACGTTAATCGTCCTGTAGGCCAACGTCAAACAAATAATATCGGTATTTATATTGCGACGGATGAGTTCTTAGAATTGTGTCGTAAGCTCGAATGTGGTGAACTGAAATTCATGATGCAGCAACGGCAAAAAAACAAGGATACATCGCCGATATTTGAAAGTTTAGGAGGGACGTCTTCGGATAGACTTAAAGCAATGGGCAAAGCTCGTGTAGATGGTAAAAGTATTTCTCGAACCGTAAAACTGATAATAGGTGAAAGGTCGGATTTTCTACTTATTGCGGATAGTGGGCCAGGAGAGCAAACGAAGACTGGGTTAATAGTGCCAAAGTTTGGTAATAAACCGGAAAATCACGTTGCAGTCAGTATGACATTTGAAACATTGAGCGAACTATTGCTTTTAACAAAAGCACATTACTTGGCGTGGAGAACAGCGTGGTATCAATCTTGTTTTGAAGAATTAAATAAAAATAAATCTTCAAGTAAAAAACAAGAACAAAAAGAGAGTACTGAGAGTCAACATTTTTTCAGTACGGAGTAAAACAAGAGGGGTGGTTCATACGAATCACCCTTTTTTTATAAATTATTTTTTTATTTATGCCCAATGTACGAATTTTGATACATACGTTGTGATATAATTAAAAAAAATAAAAGATTAGTTTTTTATTTGATAAAACATACACTTGAATTATTTCTAAAAATATGATATAATAAATTATCTTTTATTATAGTGGCATTGGAAAAATGTGAAGGAGACTATTATGATCGACGTAAAAAAAGTAATCAGTTTAATCAAATCCATTCAAGAAAGTGGTAAGGAGATTTTGGATTTAAGAGATTCTCTTGCGGCTTCCTATGATAAAGAAACAAAAAAAATTAACGCTGATTCAAAGAGCGCTATTGACGGAATGAAACAGGCACTTGATGATTTTGAGATTTCTAAATTTGTAAAGATAAAAGATAAAGTATTGAAATCCATCGAAGCATTGAGGCAGGATTATTCGAAGGAATGGGAGAAAGCAGAGGTTGATGCTTCTATACAAGGAATAAAAGGCATTAAGGACAATGAGGAAAAGTTAAACGAACTTATTACTACGTTTAATTCTTTTGTTAAAGAATTGAACGCGGTAGATTTTGATGCCCTTGTTCCTCCTGTAAAAATCAAAATGGTTGATAACGAGAACTTTTATACGTATTATATTGATTCTAATAATCAAGAATGCCGTTGTGAAGATACTGGCGCTATTGGAAAGGATTTAAAGCCTTTAACTACACTTGTTAAAAAGATATTCTCAGTATGTAAAGGAATTGAGATGTGCGTTGACGCAATAATTGCGGAGTTTGAAAAAGAATTTAATCTTAAAGATTATGAGTCTTATGTTAAAGCTAGCGCTGCAACATGGTTATCTGAAAAGAAAGGTCGTGATGACACCGAATTTGCAAAGAAAGTAGAGGAACATTTTACTGGCGAGAAAATTCAAGCTTCTCACAAGAAATTCTTCGATGAATTGGAAGAAGGTGGTAGAATTTCAGAGGTTGATCTTGAGGCGGGTACTCTTGAATATAAGCAGTCTATTACTATTGGTTCTATGAACTTGTTAGTAACAGAAAATAATGATTTGCTTGATTATATTAAAGAAAGCCCCGTTTTAAGTCGATATATGGGTGATGGGTATTTAGCTGCACCGGTAATTCTTGACTTGAAAAAACAAGGGAACATACTTCTTAATATTTCTGAGAAAAATGATGAGTATTCTGAAGAAAATGCTAATTTTATTAATCAAATCATTCTTCAATTCTTATTATCTTTCCCTGTGGGTAGACTTCATTTATGGTTAATTGACGTTGAAGATAAAATGAAGTTTAAATTCTCTATGTTAAATACTGTTGAGAATAATATTTTGCATGGAAATACAATTATTAAAAATATAAAAGGTGCAGAAACTGCTATCAGTGAATTAAAGGGTATGATGGATGAAATCACTGATAATAAGTTAAATCAAAATGGTGTTGCGGATATTTTTGAGTTTAATGAAAAATTTGAGGCATTAAAACAAGATATTCATTTACTTGTTTTAGTTGATTACCCTAATGGCATAACTAAACAAACAGCAAAAGAATTAAAGCAAGTAATGAGCAATGGTAATAGCACAGGTATTTTTACTTTGCTTGTTAATAATACAACAGTTGAATGTGAAGATTACAGTTATAAGGAAACAGATAGACAAGATTTTATATTCTGGGCAAAGAATAATGCGCTTACGTTGACTGAAACGAAAAAGAAACTTCGTTTATCTATGAATCTTGAAAATTATTTTACACCTAAAGCCAAGATTAATATGGATATTTTCAGGGAAGTAATAGAAATTCTCAAGAGAAATAAAGAACTAACAAAAACTAAACCTGTACCGATGTCTCAAATGTTTGAAGCAAGCGATAAGGATCTTAATAGTGCAGAGAATGCTCCAAAAGTATTGGATATCCCTATCGGTGTTCGCGGTGCCGATATTCAAACACTCAAATTGGATGCAAGTGGTAATGGTTCTCCTCATGCTGTAGTAATTGGTGGTACCGGTTCTGGTAAATCTATATTATTACACACTATTATCTTAAGTGCTTGCTACAAATATAGCCCTGAGGATCTTAATTTCTACTTAATAGACTTTAAGGGCGGTAGAGAATTTGAATATTATCAAGCCAATAAGGTTGTTGAGAAACAATTACCTCATATTAAACTTACAGGTTTAACTAATGACGTTGAGGACGGACTTGCTATTCTTCAAAATCTTCAAATAGAATTACAAAGAAGAAATGACTTGTTTGCAGAAAAAGGCGTGAAGGATATTATTCAATATCGTAAAGCTGGCGGTAAGATGCCAAGACTTTTTGTGCTTGTTGATGAAATTCAAGAGTTGTTTGAAAAAGATGAAAAGCTTGGTCAAAAAGCAATTACAATTTTAAGAGAACTCTTTAAACTTGGTCGTGCTTACGGTATCAGCTTATTGTGGGCATCTCAAAATATTCCTAGAGTTGTAGGGCTTAAGGACCAGGTATTAAGTCAAATCGGTAATAGAATTAGCTTAAAACTTAATAACCCTGATGAAGCTATGGATATTGGTATCGATAGTAAAAAGGTTAGAGCACTTAATAGACCAGAAAAAGGGTTAGGTGTAATTAACGATATCAGAAACGGGGATCAGGCTGAAGAGTTTAGAGTTGCATTTGCTGAAGATGATTTGCAAGAAAGGAATAAACTTGCTGAAAAAATTCTTAATAAATGGAAGGACGTTGAAAGAGATGATAAACCGTTATATATTGTAGGTGATTCAACTGAGCCTTCGCCTATAGAAGATGGGACATTATTTGCAAGACGTATTCAAAGAAATGAATTTTCGTCTAAGTCTTATGATAGTTATAAACTTCAATTTGGTAACAACTATATTACGGGTGAACCTTTTAATGTGACAATCCCTGTATTGAATGACAATAAATCGAATCTTTTATTTGTCGGTACTGATATTGACTTTTTAAGAGACTTGATGGGTTATTCGTTGTTTTCTACCACCATTGAACATATTTCTAACACTGATTTTGCAGGAAATACGGATAAGATTTATTATGCAAATGGCGAAATGTTCAATCCTAAGGATTCTAAAGATTTGTATAATGTTCTTCGTGATGACTTTACTCGTGTTATTGAAGATGTTTCACCTACAAGTAAGTTCAAAGATGCTATTCAAACGATTTACAAAGAATATAAATCTCGCGCTAAAGAAGCTGATACAGTAGGATTAAAGGGTAAGTACGCGCCATATTATTTCGTTGTTCATTCTATTCAGAGATATGCTGATTTGTTTAATAATAATCCAAAACTTGTCTTGAAAGAAACTACGGCTCCAGTAAAGAATGATTTTTCTGTCGGTATGAATACTGACTTTAACTCTTTCTTTGCAGGTCCTTCTTCTGCTCCAACTTCTTCAAGTGCTGACGAAAAAGATTTTGTTTTCTTTGTTGATGCAGTTAAGGAACTGCTTGAAAGGGGTGGACAATACGGTATACACTTTATTATATCTATTGATACGCCAGATAGCTTAAAGGTTGTAAATAAAGAATTGTGTATGTCAAAATTCAAGATTTTTACAAAGGGTGTTTCTTCCTCAACTATTTCTCAAATTGTTGGGGGAGCATACAATAGTTCTTACAATATTACGAACTCAAAGATTGCTTTGATGGTATATCAAGATTCTGTTGCGAAAATTTGTGCATATCGTTATGACGATGAAAAGGATGCAACCTGGTATAAACAAATAAAAGATCATTACTTATCTCTTTAATATGAGGTTATCTTATGGCAAACGAGCATTTAATATTAGACGTTGATAATTTAGAGAAAGTGAATAATACTATCAATCGCTTTCTCGAACAGGTCGGCGCCCAAATAGATGAAGTTGTTTCAAGTATTTCAGCTTTAGGAACAGAATGGTCTGACGAAGATTATGAGTTGCTTGTTAAATTATTAAAGGAGTTTTATGTTGAGTTTGAAAAAATAAATTCAAATGGTACGGAATTAGCTCAAAAGGCTCTTGAAAAGATATCTCAAATTCGCTCTATTCAAAATTTAACCATATAGGAAGATTAAAACTATGAAGTTTACAATATCTAAATATGCAGCACAACAGGTAATTGACCAATCAAAAGAAGCTGCAGAAAATCTTAATAGAAATATGCAACTAATGGATCGCCAGATTAATTCGCAGTTTATTGGTTTGAAAGATCCTGCTTTTATCAGTTATTTAGAGCTTTCTATGCAAATGCAAGAAGTTCTCAAGCAGATTAGTGGAAAAATGGAAGCTGTTTCTGATTATTGTCAAAAGGTTATTACCTGGATAGATCAATATGGTGATATGTAAGGGAGGGGTTAAGAATGGATGAACTTAAATTAGACCCTCAGGTCTTGGAAAATACGGCCAATTTAATCGTTATTTATTGTCAAAAACAAAAACTTATAATGGATGAATATCTTCGACAAATTTCTAGACTACAAAGTGAGTGGGACGACGATCAAACATTTGGTAAAGTTATTCAGGAAATTAGACAATTAGAAAAATCTGTGAATGATATAATGGATATGATTAGATTTAAATATCCTCAATATTTCAAACAATTGGCACAAAATATAAGAGAAAGACCAAAACTTGATACTTAAGGAGTATTATGGACAACCAATATGGTGAATTTACAAAAAACATAACAGCACTTAAGGATGATTTGCAGGAAGTACGTAGTATTTGGCAAGATCAAACAGCAAATACGTATGATGTCTTAAATGAAAACATTGAGGTATGTACGCAACGTATTTGGGCATATTTGGTTAACAGTGAAAACGGTTATGCTGCTTTAAAACGTAATTATGATTCAGATGATTATGATAGATATGTTGCTCAAATGGCTGTGCAAGTAGAGGAGGTGTAATATGGACATTCATACTGCACTTTCAGCCTTAGGACGATTTTCTTCTGTTACACAAGCAAATTATTCAAGTATACTTTCTATTGCAAATTATGTTTTGTCAAAAGCTGAAAATATACATGTTAATCTTGAAGACGAAAAAGAAAAAATTATTTCGCAAATAACAAAACTTCAAGAATTAAGTCAAGATATTTCGTTAAAAGTTGCTAAATATCAAGACGCTTTAACAAGTGCGGAACATTACGAAAGTATTTGCGAGGATGCGTATTATAGTGCACGTGATGACGATGATGCAGACTGGGATTATATAAGTAGTCTTAGAGACGATTGGGATGATGCACGAAGAGAAGTTTCACGTTTAGAGGATAAGGTAAGTGAAACCTCTTCAATTAGTTCTAGTATTTCTTCTACAATCGAAAGACTTGAAACAATATTAAATGCTACAAATAGAATCCTAGAAGTTAGTAATAATAACGTTTATGAAATAAAAAAGCATGTAACACTTCTTGCAGATGAGGCTAATTATAATATGAATAGTCTCAAAGGGTTGATTGATAGCGTAGAAATATATCTATCGTCTATGCGATTTATATCCCTTGCACAAGGGTATACGTCAGTTACTGAATTTTATGCTGGAACGTCATTTGCGGGTTCTTCAAACGGAGCAAAAACAACTTCTTCAAAAGAAATTCAAAATAAATCGATAAAAACTTATAAAGTTTCTAAAGAAGACATGCAAAAGATAACGTCGAACAAAGAACAACCATTGCTTTTCCAGCGTTATATACCATATTATGGACCAATAAAGCAAATGCTGCTTAATACCATGATGTGTATGGGACCTGGTTTTCAACAATTTATGCTTGGATGCTTAAAAGATGTGGTTTTTGTTCGTTCGAAAAATGGTTTTATTTATGACTCGAACAATAAAGATGGTAGAACACTACGTATTATAGGTTTGGATATTACAAACAGTTATTTTCCCGTATCATTGTATATTCATGTGAGTCATAACTTGATGCATGAAGTGTATATTAATGAAAAAATGCGAATGGAACAACTTGTCGCGAAAGAAATTCAGCGAGACATATCAAAAACAAATTCTAAGATGTTTAGGATTGCTGAATCTATTAAGTTCAAAAGAATGAATGGTAATGGAAAAAGAAGTATGTCTAATGTGACATTTGATTCAAGTTCAAAGTTTTTTGGACATTGCTTAAAATTATACGTTGAAAAAGATACTGATACCTTGAATGCAATAAAAGAGACATATCCTGAAAGTTATGAAATGTTCGCATTGTTGCTTGATAAAACAATTAAGTGGAAGTGATTAAATGGATAAAGTATTTAATAGTGAAGCTTCGATAGCTTCAGCCAAAAAGGCATTGAGTGTATTCGAGGAAAATATTATGGCTACCGCGAATAGCACTACAAATGATTTACACGAAACACTATCAAAGTTAGATGATAAATATAAAAATGAAATAGTTGAATTTACAGAACAAATAAATGTGTTTGTAAGACGTGTTAATTCGTTTGTTGCAGAGAACACAAAAGCGCTAGAACAACGAGAAAAGCGTATTGTGGAATATGATAGTAATTCTTACAAAAAAAGAAATATTCTTTAGGAAGAGGTGTTGACAATGAATTTTTTAGAGACATTAAAAAGGGATGCCGATGCAAAATACAGTGAAATGTTGTCAGGAGAAACAAAAAGTCCGATTGAAACTGTAGATATTGCAAGCACAACAAAGTTTGTTGAAAAAAATAAAGCGTATCATAGTAGATTAGAATCTGAAGCAAAGCAGTTATCTCAATCTTTAGATACGGTAGAAAAAAATAAGCAATCAAGACTTAAACTTGAAGAATTAAAGCGCAAACAAGCCAAAGAAGCTGAAGAAGAAAAGAGAAGAAAACAAAAAGAAGAGCAAGAAAGAATAAGACGAGAGGCAGAACGCAGGGAAGCGGAAGCTGCCGCAAAGAAGAAAAAAATTATTATTTCTTGTGTTGCATTAGCAGTCGTGGTTGCAATAATTATTGCAATAATTGTGGGTGTTTCTTCAAAAAAGAAGCAAGAAGCTGCAAATTATGGTGTAGATAACATTGCTATCTCTGTATTAAGCAAAACGAATGGCTCACAATCTTATAATTACTATACAACAAATTTTAAAATCAAGGTAAAGAATGATTGCAAGGTTGAAATTACATATTTAGAATGTAATATGTTGCTTACGGCAATTGATACTGGTTCAGAATTATGGAAGGGCGATGTTCGTTTAACGGGGGATATTACTCCAAATGGTGGAACATCAACGTGGGATGTTGAATTAAAGAGTTCAGGAAATGAGCTTTGGAACTATCCGTTAGCAGGGTTGAAAATTCAATGTAAGATAACAGGCGCTACTTTTGACGATTATACTTCAAAGGATTACTCAGAAGGTTACAAAACTATATTTGAAGGTAGCTCTAATTACATGGAAACAAGTTATCAAAATGCTCTTAATTTATATAATTCTGGAAAATATGCTGAGGCCAAAGATATTTTTGAAGGGTTAGGAAATTACAAAGACGCAGCAACATATTTAGATTTATGTGAAGACAAAGTATTCTATCAACAAATGGAGACATATTTACACGATGTTGCTGGAAAAAATGCAATATTACCTGATAATTATGTTCTATATCTTGGTTATACTCAAAATGATTGGTATTATTACGAGGGTGAAGATTATAGAGCGTTTTCAGCTGATTTTGTAGTTAATGATTCACAAGTAAGCACATATTTAAATAACTTTAGAAATAAGTTAACATCAAATGGATTTACAGCAGTAAGTGCTAATGTGTATAAAAAAGGTTATACTATGATATGTTTCTCGGATATACAAGAGGGATATTCAAGTAAATACATAGACTATTACGCATGGCAAATGAATTAAAAAAAGGCTCTATTTTGAGCCTTTTTCTATAATATTTTTTATTAACAACTCGATTGTACGAAAAAACAATCATTACTTATGCTATAATATAGAAAATTGAGGTTGTTATGGATGAAGATTCAAAAAAAATTTCAGATGAAGAACAAAAAGCGTTTATTAAAGCTTTGATTAAATCTTTTTCAGATGTACCGATTAATGAGTTGACGGCTGAATATATTCAACAAAGTTTATGTTGCACAAAGGAAACTGCAGTGATACTGTTAGCGCATGTAATGCATTCCCGCGGACAACTAAGAGAAGAGGTAAAAGACTTAGTTGCACGAAATGTTCATTCTTTGGAAGAAATTTGTTCGGTTTGTAAAACAATGGATGAATTAGATGATGTAATCAAATTCAGTCGTTTAGTTCATGGCGATAAAGATAAAGGTGATCCTGAAGAAGAATTATCAAATGAATGGAAAAAAATAGCTTATGAGACATTTAAGGACGTCCCTATTGCCGAACTTAGAACTGCTCAAGTTCAAGTTAAATTAAAGGTTGGATATTCCTTGGCTGTGCGTATAATAGACTGGTTAAAGACCGTTATGTAAGACTAGATTGTATTAATTAGGAGATATATGTATGGAAAACAAATTGCTTATTGCTTTAGAAAATACTGAAAACAACGAATTTTTTTGCGACATAGAAAAAGTTCACCATTTATTTGTTAGTGGGCAATCAGGCTCAGGTAAATCAATATTTTTACACAAGGTGATTAAAACATTAATTACCCAATATACTTCTAAAGACGTAAAAATCGTCTTAATTGATCCTAAACAGACAGAGTTTTGTACTTATGAAGGTAATCCTCGTATTGTTGGTGGAAAGCCACTTTATAGGGCTGAAGATGTTTGCGAATTCCTTAATGGCTTAATCGTTGAAATGAATAATCGTTTCAAAATTATAAGTGAATCAGGTTATATTAATTTAAATCGTTATAATGAAAATAATATAGGAAATCAACTTGATAGAATAGTTGTCATTATAGATGAGTATGCTGATTTAATTTATGATACTAAGAAATTTTGTACAAAACTAATGGAAGAGTTAACCAGTAAAGGGCATGGAGCTGGAATCCATTTTATTGTTTCTACCCAGTGTCCTAGACATGATATTATATCTTCGGTAATTAAGGCAAATATGATAGGAAGACTATCATTTAAGGTCGCTGATAAGGTCGATTCAAAATTTGTTCTTTCAAAAACAGGAAGCGAAAATCTTGCAGGTTGTGGAGAATTTCTATATTCTGACTTAAACACGGTAGAACCAGTTAAAGGCAAAGTATCTTACGATGAAGAAACCTATCAGTTTATCGCAGGAAAATGGAAAGAATATGTATAAATAAAAAAAGGAGAAAATTATGATTAAAGAAGCAAAAGAGTTAAATGTAAAAGTTGTAAAAGCAAGATTGTTGACGGTAGATGAATTCAATGAATTTGAAGATAATTTGCTAGAACTCCCTAATGAGGCTTGCTGGTGGTTGGCTGACCTTGACGAAAACGGGGAAGCTGCATACGCTGAAGGCAGTTATAGAGAAGAAGATATGTTTACTGCAACTGATTATGCAAATACATATCTAAGGGTTGCATTGGATATTAAAGGAGGAAAAGCTGGTGAACAATTTGTTTTCCACGGCTTTGTATTTACAGCACTTTCTGATTCAGTAGCTATTTCTAATAACGTTTTAGGCACAGTAAAGTATTATGACTCGGAAATGTTAGATTACATTTATGAAGATGGTGAAATTACTTGTACCATTAATGCTGTTATTGGAACGTTCTTCCCATACGATGCATTTGAAAACTAAAGGAGGTTAATATGTGGAAAGTAGAAAGAACGTGTAGTTTTGGGTTTATTGGAGAGGATGAATTTAATTCATTTGACAGCGCTAAAATAGAGTTTAGACACATAATAAAAAATAAACATCAGGACTCAATAAAACATTTTATAGATGTTATAGATAAATATTGTAAAGAATTTTATCCTAACGGTGCGCCAGAACAAATATTAAAAGCAAAAGAAATTGTTTATAAAATAGTAACTAATCCTGAATTTTTAATTGGTGCACCCGAATTAGAACACCAGTTTATGTTTTCTGATGATAATATAGAAATTACTTTTCTTGGAAATATTTTGAATATTCATCCTGCTGGAGCTTTTGACGAAGACCTTGATGAAAATTGGGAAGAAGATTTTAAGTTTGTAGTGGCGGAAATAAACGCAACAGATTTTTCTAACCCGGATGTTGAATATTATTTTTACATTGATGATAAAAAAGACCACGAGATTAACATCGCGTTATATAATGCCGATGCCGAAGCCAATGAAGATGATTAGCCTTTATCAAAGCGAGAAATAATTTACGAGAGCATTAAATAGGTGAGTTATGATTGTATCTAAAGATTTTTTAATTGAAAATGGTATGTTAAAAAAATACAAAGGAAAGAATAGCGATGTTGTTATTCCTAGTGGTGTAACATGCATCGCACCCAAAGTTTTTTCTGGCAAAGACATAACCAGCATAACGATACCAAGTAGTGTAAATAATGTAGGCAAAGAGGCGTTTATTGGTTGCAACTCACTCTTGAAAGTCAATTTTCTAGGTACTATAGATGAATGGGCGCAAATTGAGTTTGCTGATGCAACTTCAAACCCAGCGACACAAGCAGGAAACTTATATATTAACGACGCATTAGTAACAGAAGTAGTGTTAACTTCAACCCCAAAAATAGCAGCTTATGCGTTTGAAAAGTTTAAGGCATTAACAAAAGTGACAATACCTGATAGTGTATCCAGCATAGAGTCATCTGCATTTTCATGGTGTGGTTCATTAAGAAATGTTATTATGCCAAACAGTATAACAAGTATAGGGAATTATGCATTTTCATGGTGTGGTTCGTTAAATAGAATAGAGTTGTCAAATTGTTTGAAGCATATAGGTTGGTGTGCATTTGAGGGGTGTGGTTCCTTAATTAGAATAGTAATCCCCAAAAGTGTAACGGCTATCGGCAGAAGTGCGTTTGAATCAAGCGCAATTAAAGATATAACTTTTGAAGATTCAGACAATTGGTATAGAACTTGGAATTTTTCTATGTGGGATAATAAAACATATGGGACGAAAACAGACCTTTCTTATCCAGAGAATAATGCAGAGCTCTTTAAGTTCGACAAAAGCAATAATTATTGGTTCAAAAAATAGTTTTTAAGAATTGTATACTTTCATATATAAAAAGCGTTAGCACAATATGATGCTAACGCTTTTATACTATTCACAAAGCTCTATTAATTTTTGCCAGATTTTTACCATGGCATAGGTATCAAGTTCACAATATTTTAATAAATTACGTCTTGCGACGATTTGTTCATCGGCAGGCATGTCCTTAATGAGAGGGAATAAATTCATAGCTTCTCCGCCATTATGTA
>JAFVUY010000125.1 GCA_017502465.1 Bacilli bacterium
CTTTAGGTTTGATTTCAGTGAATCTTGGCGGACTCATTAAAATTATTCCAAAAAGTAGCTGTTTTTCATAAAAAAATCACAATTATTGAAGATTTTACAAAGTAAGACAATGTTTAATTGTCAAAAATCGTGAAACTCAATGAATGTTTATTTAATGAAATCAATTGCTTTTTGATTTATAATCTAAATATGGCAAATAAGCGTAAGGTTAGGATAAGAAATGGCTTTTCTGACAGAAATGGAATTAAACCAGTTTCAAGAGAAATGCAGATTTTCGATTTTGAAAAAGGAACTAGAATCGTTTTATTTAACAGATTAAAAAATCTATTTGATCAACAAGTTGAAATCAGGGATTTGGACATTGATTGTTTAATTAAATTTACTGTTGAAAACGCTTTCAATGATGTATATCAAGGCGAATATGAAGATACGTATACTTCTCTATTTGTGGATGTTTTAGATATTTTTAATAATGGCGAATATCATTCAATACTTGATATTATTGAATTTGTTTGTAATTTAATTTTTGAAGGCGAAGAGGAATATAGTAGAAGATGCGCTAGCCAGTATGGATATTGCTTTTATGTTGATGTAAGAGCTTCAATGAACGATTGTTTTGAGGATGAGTTTGTTGGATATAGGTTCATAGGTGATAAAATAGTTAAAATAACAAACAATGTTGAAATTGAATCCATTAATAATTCTTCATTAACACCATATGATAAAGTTAATGAATCAATATCAAAGGCTGTTGCATACATAAGCGAAACCGGTTTTAAAGATTACAAAAATTCAATCAAAGAAGCCATCTCTTCTGTAGAGCAAATGGCAAACATTCTTTTGAATACTTCTGGGCTTACGCTAAGTAATGCTATTTCTCAATTAGCTGATAAAAATATTGTAAACAATTATCTAAAATCCTCGATCAAAAATTTGTACAACTATTCAAGTGACACTAATGGTGTTAGACATGGTAACAACAAAGACAATGACAACATTTCTTTTGAAGATGCTAAGTTCATTTTGATAACTTGCTCAGCAATAATTAATTATTTCTGCAGCATTGCAAACAAGAAATAGAGATTAGATTTTTCGGTTTCAAGACCACACACACCAGCAAATATAATAGTGGTGATATATTTAACTACTTTTAATTAAGAACGCATTTTCCTTATATTCGCAAATTGATTAAATAATGAATAAACTAAATATAATAGTAATGTTTTTATTCATTTAGAAAATATGTTAGTAGAGCCAAAGAACCAGGCGGCTTATATGAAATCGGTAAAGGTGTTTACTATATTGGAAAGAATCCTTACGAAGAAGATGTTTAAAGAGTAATAGTGGACTTCTATGTTGATAATAACTAAGGAATGCTATCAGGTTTATTCCTATTATATAAATATAGATTAATAGAAGATGCGCCTAGTTATGTTGAGATAAAGCGCTCTATAAAAAGAAATAAGGCTATCGGTGATAATAAAATCATTTCAACTAAAACAACGATAACTAAAGACAATAGAACCTCTAGAGAGCTTCTTGAAATATTAAATCAACAAACGAAAATTGAATGTTTAGAGAATTTGGAAGTTTTAAAAGAACTTGCTAAAGGATATAATGATTCATAAATAGCTGTCCATATTTTGACAGAATACAATCGTACAACCTTTGTTAGGTTCATGGCCTTATTAATCAGGAAGGAATTAAACATAACATCAGCAATATGTTGATGGGTATTTAAGGAGTGTTGATATGAGGAATAGAGTTGTGATTATTTATGTTTCTTTCGCAGTTTTATTAATATCTGTTGGATTAATAATTCTTTCGTCATGTTTTAGTTGGGTAATTACTATTAATATTGGTTATGGCATTTTTGGTAGTTCCTTTGTAACTCTTTTCATATACGTGTTTGAGTACTTTGTAGAGAAAAAGAAATCGTTTGAGTTGTTTTATATCAAATGTATCGAGATTTTGAATTCGGTTAAGAAAATAAAGTATTTTGATTTCAACGAGCAAAACGATGCCCTTATGATGTATTCTTTGTTTGAAAACCAAATGGGTAACAAGGACACACTAGTGGCATTTTATAAAGAAATGATAGATAAATGCCACAAGCACAATCCTGATTTCTCAATGCCTCAAAAAGATTTTAAACAACTATCTAATGCTGCAGTTGAACATTTTAAAGAATGCGCAAAGACATACTTGGAATTTATGGATTCTGACTTCATGGAATTAGGTCTTATCATTGGCGATAATAAGTATTTAATTCCTTTCCTTGCACGAAATCAGAATAAATTGAGAAGAAATACTTATGAATACATAATGATGCTTTGCAAGGAAGTAAATCAAAACTCTGGCGTGATATATTCATTTGTCACTGGTGGCCCAGCTAAAATATCTTACAAAATTCTAAAGAATAATTATCGGCATCTTAATGATATATTTTTTGACAAAAAGATAGAAAACAATAAAAAGGTTGTTTATGCAAAAGCTTGTGATGATCTTTTTGATATGATTGAAATTATGCGTGCCAGCTTTTACCGCAAGAAGTATGTAAAAAAGGATCGTTATCCAGCTTTTGAGGAGCTGAATAGTCATTAAATTATCGTTAAACTGTTGTTAAAGCGGAAAAATATAAAAAAAACCCAAATTATTACGCGTTAACTTGCATTTAACTACTAAAATCGATAGTATAGAATCAGAAAATATGAAAAAGAAACTATTTAAAAGAGAAAATTATTTATCTAAGATTAGACCTTTTTATCATGAAACAGATTTGATTAAGGTTATCACAGGAATTCGTAGATGTGGGAAATCCTCCATTATGGAAATGATTGCTGATGAATTGGTGGATGACGGAGTTAATTCTGAAAACATTATTTATATCGATCTAGATAAAAGAGGATATAAAAATATAAAGACTCCGGATGAGTTGGAATCTCTTATTGATACCATGTCTAAAGGAATTAAAGGCGTTAAATATCTATTTGTAGATGAAATACAAAATGTTACAAACTTTGAAAGAATGATAAACGCTTTTAGAGAAGAAGATGATTATTCAATTTTTATTACTGGAAGCAACTCCTATTTATTAAGCGGTGAATTAATGACACATCTCACGGGTCGTTACCTAGAATTTGAAGTGTTCACATTAAATTTTGAAGAATATCTTAAAATGAAAGAATTCTACAAAATGCCAATTGATCAAAACCCTTCTATTGAACTTGATAAATATTTATTGGAAGGCGGGTTTCCTAGAACTTTATTTTTACCAGACCTAGCATCTAAAAGATTATATATTCATGAAGTAGTGAATGAAATCTTTAAAAAAGATATTAAAAAAAGAGTCAAGATAAGAAAAACCGTTGTTTTCAATCTAGTTAGAGACTACATCATCAATAATTATGGAGCGACAACTAGCGTTAATAATATTGTCAAAGAGCTAAATAAGAATGTAACTTCTGTTCGCTTTGAGACCGTATCAAAATATATTCAGCATTTAGTAGACGCTAAGATTATTTATGAATGTGATAGATTCGATATGAAGTCTAAGAAGATGTTTCAAAACGAAAAGAAATACTATTTGGCCGATTTATCTTTAGCTATGTTTACAAATCCTGATAGCAGAATCAATTATGGACCCGCTCTTGAAAACGTTGTTTATTTATACGCTAAGTCCAAGAGATATGAAGCATCCATTGGAAGAATTGGCAAATTAGAATGTGATTTTATCTTAAAGGATATTAATCTTAACTATTCTTATGTTCAAGTCGCATTCACTATATTAGATAGTGAAAAAACAGAGAATAGAGAATATGCTTCTTTGGAGAAGATTCAAGACAATTTCCCTAAGTATGTATTAACAACAGATTTCTTAATTCAAAAAGAAAAGGAATCATACATGCAAATTTGATGAAGTTCATTAAAGATGGTACATTATTTTGAGAATATACTTGTTATCAATAAATAAAAATAAAACAATAATTTATTTTAATGATTTAAATTGATAAAATTTTCTTATGAAAACAAAAAGAGAATTGAAAAATGTTGCTTTATTTAATTTTATTTTTTATTTAGTTTGCATTGTCGCAGTTGTTACAGCAATTGTCTTCGTGGCAATTGAGATACATAAAGATGGCTGGTCTAATGAAAATATTATTGGTGTTGCTTATTCAGTTACAACATCTACAATTGGTGTAGCATTTTACATTCCTTATTCCAAATACTTAGTTAATAGAAATAAAGAAATTGGACATTTAAAAATTCAACTAGATCAAACACTAGATGCATTTTCGAAACAAGAAATGATTCGAGATTTTGAAGAATATTGTATCAGCAAAGAAAACGTTGAAAGAGTTTGTTTGATTAAGGATTTATTAAAAGATAAGGTGGCTGATTGTGATAATTTGTCATTTGAAACATTAGATGCCTATTTCGATAAAAGTGGTAATCTTCTCAATATGGACAAAAAATTGAAAATGACCACTAGATTGACGATTAAATACCTTTATAAAAGAATTAAACAAAACAGATCTGATAGATTTGATGATTTGTATCGTTCTTATAAAAACGGAAATTTGGTAGATACGCCAAAATTCCCATTACTTGAAATGGTTTTGCCTTTTGTGGCAACAATTATTGGCTTATTTGTTGCTATATATCAAACTTTAGTAATTGAAGGAGAACTTAAATTTACAGTATTTCAATATATTAGAGTGTTCGTAGCGTTTACCTTTTTCATGGGAATATTTGCTTTTTATGTTGCCAGCGCAAATATTTCTAAAGAAAAAAATAAAATTAAAGATATTTTTCGTGAATTGACTGATTTTTCAAGCAACATCTAACTTTATTTTTTTGATTCCTAAAAAAAGAAATGGGTGAATAACCTTCCGGTGTAGCGGTTTTGTTTTTTTAAGATGGTGAAGGGTTATTTGAAACAAAACCGGGGTAGTGGAAGGTATTATTAAAGTAACAAACAAAGCTCGAATTAAAAAATAGATGGGTGATTCGCGTTTGATTGATATTATATTCATAGTTTAAAGAATAGAGACCATTTTAAAAACGCATAGTAATGCACTATAATAGTTGTATGGGATCATCATTCGAAAATTTAAAAAAAGCAATCATTGATAATTCTATTTCCAAAAAATGGGAAGATGCCGTTTTAGAATGGACTATTATCGATACAGAAGAAGATGAATTTAATGAATCTAAATGTATTTGTGGAAAAGAAAATATCAAATACCTTCACAGAATCCAAAATATCCATAATAAGAATGAACTGTTTCCTATTGGTAGTACATGCATTAAAAAATTCGATAGAGCGGATTTGAATGAGCTTATTAATATTAGGGAGAAATTATTTAAATTATATCACGCAGTTGATAATAGAGAATTTTTGGAATTAAGCCCAGATTTATTTAATAGGAAATTAATTAAATATCTATACGATGAAGGAGCATTTGATTCCGACAATAAAATGTATCCTGCATATGAGAATTATATTTTTTTCTTAAAAATGTTTAATAAAAGAAACGAAAAAACAGTAGGGGAAGACAAAAAAGTTAAAGCCATATTACTGAACAACATTAGGCCGTTTATACAAAAGCGTTTGCGAAACAAAATTATTCAAAAGTAGCGATTATTTTTGTATTGTTACAGTCGGAAATATTTTAAATAAAATCTTTATATTTATTCAGTTGGTGAAAGACAAAAAGTATAACGTATTGTACTAAAAATAATGAAAAAATATAAAATCTTACAAAAATAGTGCAATGTATTATACTTTTTTATATAATTAATTCAGGTAGAAAATATGAGATTTTATTATGGTGCAGATCGTTTGGTAATTAAGCCTGAATATAACAAAGGAAATCCTTCCAATGATTATGGGCTTGGTTTTTATTTAACAAAGAATAAGGAGCTGGCAAGATTGTGGGCTTCTAAAAACCTTAATGGCGGCTATTTAATTGAATATGAAGTCGATGTTTCTAATCTTAAGATTCTTCATTTAGCAACCATTGAAAACGAAGATGTTTTGACATGGCTATCAATACTAATTTCTCATCGCTTTTCTAAAGAGGAAAGGGAAACAAATAAAGAAAATATTAAATGGCTAGAAGACAATTATCCATTTGATATAGGCGATTATGATGTGATTGTCGGTTACCGTGCAGACGATAGTTATTTTGATTATTCTAGAGATTTTGTTAAAAACGAGTTGTCATTAGAAATTTTAAAGGATGCGATGAGACAAGGAAATCTTGGTACGCAGTTTGTTTTGATTAGTAAAAAGGCTTTTGAATGTATTAAATATGTAAAAAGTGAAAGAGTCGCTCATAGTGGTGAATACCAAGAATTTAGGGCTAAAACAAAAAGCCAATATTTTAAAATGAAAAAAAGTGATGATATTTATAACACCTTCATAAGAGACATTATGAGGAGAAAAAATAATGGAAATTAGTTATGTAAATGTTGGTGATTTAAAAACTAAGTTTGGATTTCTTTTAAGTTATTTGTATCACTCGGTTCATATTAGTGTAGATAATATTTCTGATGTATTAGTTTCGTCTTCTCTTTTAGATATGCTCGAAGATAATAAACTAGATGAATTTATGGCTATGACAAATTATGAAATCTTAATGATTTTGTTTCCAAATGCAAAAGAAATAGAAAACGAATCAAGCAATGATATAGGGAAACTATATTGGTCGGGTATTCAATATATAAATATATTTTTAAATTATCGAATTCCATTAAGACAAATATTATTAACTCTTCCATTAAGTGAAATGGTTAAAAAATATGATGTTTATCACGAAATGAACGAGATTGAATTGTGCAAAGATTATATTAAAACAGAATATCAGTTTGAATCAATTTTGAAATATTTTAGAAACCAAAAGAAAATGTCAATTAGGCAGCTTTCTTTACTTACTTCAATATCGGAATCAACATTAAAATATTTGGAAAGCAACAACAATTACATTTTTAATATTTCATCAAAAAACATGATTGCATTATCTAATGTTTTAAATATGGATTTAGTTTTTTATAAAAAGAAAAGTGATTTCCTTCCGATTACATTTAGTCTATTACAAAACAAACTATATGTAACATATTTAAGCATCGCTATTGGAAAATATTTAAACAAACCATTTCCTAATTTAAATATAAGATTTTTTAAAGAAAAAGAATCTAATAGTGGAGAAGTATATCTATATATCAATGAATCCCCTTATATAGAAATCGACGGAAAAGAAAAATACATTGATGATATAATTCTAAGAAAGTTATTATCGATTGGTTTAGATGAGTATTTGTCCGAATATTTAAAAAGCAATCTAGTATTTTAGAAATTCTATTTTCGTAAAACTAAAACGAAATTAAATTTGAATGTTATAAAAATCAAACGAAATAAGAACTTTTTAAATCTTTGTGATATGAGATAAATGGCGGTTAACGACACCAAAATTGAAAAAATGTCAAAAATAGTATCCTTAACTAGCATTTCAAGGTAAAAAGTAGTGGCAAAAGCACCATTTCGAATTATTGGTGCATTTTGGTGCAAATTTTGGTGCAACACTGGATATCCGACAATCATTAAAAATAGTTTAGATAATAAATCACCTTTACCAATTATTGACATGAATTAAGAAAGGGATTATGTCACTGTAATCGTTCCTATTTGAAGAAAAAATATCTTTAAGGGATAAAATCATTAATGCTTAAATACATCACCAATGACAAAAACTGAACTATGCCGCTATTTGGGCTATGCAAGAGTGGTTAATTCTGTATCACATCAATTAGCAAAACTTATTATTGATAATAGAGTTATTGAAATTAACAAAAAATGCCATCTAAAATAGTTGGTACATTTTGGTGCAAATTTTGGTGCATTTAAAAATGAATGACAAAGATAAAATAATAGCAAAGTTCAAAGAAGAGAATGAATATCTTAAAATCCTTTGGGTCTGCTCTAATGCGAACAACGTATTATGTTAAAACTGTAGATAAAACTATTGTTATAGTTAAAATCCGTTATATAACGGTATTGTATCGAAAGATACCCGGCGAGGTCGGAAACTAAAATTGTTAAACACGTAAAACAACCAGATGTGATGGTTTTTTCTTTTAATTGTTTAAACTTTCTTTCTCATCACCGATAAGGAAATTTATAAAGAAAAATAGATTATAAACGGAAAATCTGTCTATAAGTTAAAAATTTCCTTGAAAAGTATTCAAAAATTAGTAAAATATTATTGAGGTGTAATAAAAATGAAATTGTTGAAATTCAAAATCCCTTATGGATATAAAATGCTTGAAAAAGGCTTTGAAGTTAGTTTCTTAACAAAAACAAGAGTTAATAAGAATATAGAAAATAACGATTTGATTGAATTAGAACCAGGTCTTTATTATCCTTTGCAAACTACTTTTATTGGTAAAAACTCCTCTGGAAAAACGTCAGTGCTTCTTTTAATTCATTTGATTATTACATTTATAAGAAGCGGACGAATACCAGTTCATTTTATGGCTGAGCAAGAAAATTTTGCTTTGGAATTTACTTTTTATGACAATGGTTATATTTATTTTTACGAAGGTTCTTTTTCTAGATCAAAACTAACCAATAGTGATTTTATGGTTGTTGAAAGTGAAACGCTTAGAAAAACAACATTTAAAGAAACTTATAAAAAAGATTTAAGTAATATTTCTTTCCTAAAAGAAAATATTATTACTCCAAATATTGGAAGCGATACATCAGGTATAATCAAATATAAATTTAATGATACATCTTTTCTCGTTGATATCATTTCCCAAGACCCTTCCAATCTTGCGGTAATCATTGATGTCTTTAAAGATATTTACGGACAAGATTCTTTTAATGCGCTTATAAGATTGTTTGATGACAGTATTGAGATGATTGATTCAGTAAGATTAAGCGATGGCTCCGCTGCATTTAAATTTAAACGTGTCAATCAACCTGAAATGACAGTAAATATGTCATATCTTGTAGAAAGACTTTCTTCAGGTACATATCGTGGAATATATTTATTTGCGGCTTCGCTTCTAGCTTTTAGATTAGGTGGAGATATTTTAATCGATGAAATCGAAAAAAGTTTTAATAAAAACTTAATTGAGAATCTTATAATTTTATTTAACGATAAACGAATTAATAAAAAAGGTGCATCATTGATATATTCCACCCATTATTCTGAATTACTTGATAGCAGCAATAGATGTGACAACATAAATGTTTTACATAGAGATGGAGATGTCATAACTATTAGAAATATGTGTACATCTTATGAAATTAGAACTGATTTATCAAAATCTAACCAATTTGAACAAAATGCTTTTGATAATTTAACCAACTACGACAGATTGATGGATTTAAGGAGATTGCTTCTTAAATGAAAATCCTTTTAGCGTGTGAAGGACAAAGCGAAGTACATTTAATAAACGGTCTAATTAAAAGAGGCTATCTATCTTTTGATTGTCCATTATTATTAGAAGAACCAATTCATTTAAGGCAGCTTACCGAAATAGCGCCTATCATCAACTCACTTCCTGTTGATGAAGAAATAATAGTCTATCGTATCGGTGACACTTTAAAAGACGCTCTCTCATTATCTAAATTCCAAATGCGTAGCAAATATATTAAATCTTATAAATATTGCACTAAGACTGAAATTGAAATGTTAGTAATTATAAATGAAGGTTTATGTTCTGAATTTGAAAAGGCTCCTAAAAACACTAAACCAAAAGCATTTATTCGTAAACACCTGCCATCTTTTGATCCCTCTATCTATTTCTATGAGCATGATATGTCAAATGCTCTTAAAGAATATAAGCGGATTAAAAAACATAATAAAGACGAACTATATCTGTTTGATTTACTAAATATCAAGTAAATATTTTTACTGTTACAAAAATATTGAAGTGTTGCAAAATTTTGAAATATAAAAGCACATATTTTTACAACCTTTAGTTTTATAGGTATACAATGAAGGTATGAAGAAGAATAAATTTTTTGGTACGTATTATAAGCACCAAACAAGCGATGGTTTTACTATTTCCTTAATAGTGTCTAACAGCAATGAGGGTGAGATGATGCAAATCATCACTAATGAGAAGAGCTATATGGTGGAAGATCTTTCCTCTATCAATGTATCTTTTCAAGGTATTGAATTTAATATTCATCAGAAAGATCTAGAATTAGAAGGTTTTATTATATATGGACCATTATTAAAACCAAAGAAAGATATTATGTCTTACTTTAGACATCTACCAATTGAATGTAAACATAATATCTATTCTATGCATCATAGACTCCATGGAAAAATAACATTAAATGGTAAGGAAATAATGTTTTGTAATGGAGATGGATATATAGAAGGAGATGAAGGAAGAAATTTCCCATCTAAATATCTATGGTTTAATGCGACAAGTGATATCGCATCAATCACTGCGATGGTGGCAGATATACCTTTAGGTATCACTACAATCACAGGAGTTACATGTCTTATAGAATATAATAATAAAGAATATAGATTTGGAACTTATAATTTTGCACGTGCTGATACTATATCAAAAAATCATATTGTCATAAGAAAAGGTAAATATACATTAATAATAGAAATAGAAGATGAAGTAGAAGGACATCTATTAAGAGCGCCTATAAGCGGCAATATGGATAGGTTTATAAAAGAAGCTCTAACAGTAAAAGCGAGATATATTTTAAAAGAAAAAAATAAAACCATTTTAGATGTCACACATCCATATGCCTCATATGAATATATGTATTAACATTAACGGAAAAATAATACAAAACTTTTTATTTTAATTTACCAAAATGGCAAGACAGCAACATATTTAATTCCTAAACGGATAGTAATAATTCTCAAATACGACGCATCTTTTTAAATAAAAATGAAAAAATAGTTTAAAATGTAATTATGAAAACAGTAGTTATTATTTCAACATTATTTGTAATAGGATCGCTTGTTGGTTATTTAATCGAACTATTTTATCGACGCTTTGTTAGTAGGAAGATATGGAGCAATCCTGGCTTTTTATCAGGACCTTATTTACCTATCTATGGAATGGGTGTAGTGGTGTTATTTTTAGTTAGCAATATTAGACTAGGTATTCCTAATCAATTCTTAACAATAATCATCAAGATTATAATTATTGGAATTTCTATGACTGTTATTGAATTTATAATCGGGATTATTACAACAAAAATTATGAAAATTAAGTTATGGGATTATTCCAACCAAAAAGGCAATGTTATGGGAATTATTTGTCCATTATATTCCTTTATTTGGATAATAATAGGCTGTGTATATTATTTCTTTATTAACCCATTCCTTGTAGATGCTATAGCCTTTATTAGCGAGAATTTAATATATTCATATTTTATAGGGTTAGTTATAGGGATGATTTTAGTGGATTTAGCCTATTCAATTCATTTAATGACCAAATTAAAATCATTTAAAGAATATGAACATCTCAAATTCGACGAATTTAGAGCAAAATTTAATAAAAAACATAAGAAGAATGACGCTCTCTAACATAGTTAATTGTAATCAAAGTGTTAAAGTTTAATAGTAAATGTGATAAATTAATTATGTATGCCAAACGAAGAATTAGAAAAGCAAGTAGAACAACTAGAACAAGACGTTGCCTCGGGCAAAAAGAAAGATAAAAAGACTAAACTCAAATATTTTTTAAATATTTCGATTGTTTTAATTGTTACTTTTATTTCGGTTTATTTATCAATTTATCAAAACTTCAACGAAATTGTTGATTATTTAAAATCATCTGATTATCGTTGGCTTTTAGTTATTGTCGCTTTAATGGTAGCCTCTTTTGCAATAAGAGGTTTAGTGTATTATTTCTTTGCTAGACTATACACAAAAAAATATAGCTTTATTAGAGGCGTAGTTGTTGACCAAATAGGTATTTTCTATAACGCGGTTACTCCAGGTGCATCTGGAGGACAAATCATGCAAGCCTATGTTTATAAAAAACAAGGCATCCCTATTTCAAGTGCGGTTAGTATTATGGCGATGTGGTCCATCGTTTACCAAGTAGTTTTAATTTTATATGGAGTTGTCTCTTTTATTTTTAAATACGACTTTATTAACGCGATTGGAGATATCCCATTTAATATCGGTGGATGGCAATTTTCTGTCCCTATTTGGCCACTTACCATCATCGGTTTTCTTTTAAATTTAAGTGTTATTTTAATTGTTTTATTAATGTCATATTGGAAGGGTTTCCATCGTTTTATGATGGGTCCAGTTATCACCTTTTTAGCCAAGATTAAAATTATTAAAAAACCAGAACAACAAAGAGAAAATTTAAGAACTCAAGTCGAAAACTTCAAAATTGAATTAAAACGGTTATTAACTAATATCCCATTTTTATTCTTAGTGGCGTTTTGCTTTTTTGTCTCTATGACAATTAGATTTTCTATCCCATATTTTGTTGGTATTTCTCTTGGCAACGAATCAACAGTGGCGTCTTTCTGGGACAGTGTCTTTTTATGCAATTATCACCAAATGGTGACGGGCTTAATTCCTATTCCAGGGGCTGCTGGGGTATCAGAATATTTCTTTGCAAGATTATTCGTTAATGAATCTAATCCAGTTTTAGGTTTCTTCTACGCTCCTAGCACAAACCCAATTGTAAGTTCTAAATCGATGTGTATGGCTGCGCTTCTCCTTTGGAGAACAATTACCTTTACCGCGCCTCTTGTCTTCGCGGGCTTTGTTACCGCCTTTTATAAGACGGGTGGTAAACGCGTTGATAACGAGCAAACAAAATTCCCATCAAGGAATACATTCGTTGATCTACAAAGAGAAACTTATTTAGACAGAAAAGAATCCGCGGATGCAGTTTATGAGACTACAAGATTATCTAGAGAAGCGGTTAATAAACGTATTAAATCATTAGGTAAAACTAAAAAAGTAAATGAAGAAATTAAACCTAAAACAAAAATGAAAGATGATTATGATAAATTTGATATCTTTGATGGAGATGACTCTATCTAATGAGAATCGCAATTTTTACTGATACATATCCCCCATTTATTAATGGGGTTTCTACATCTACATATAATTTAGTGAAAATTCTAAATACATATGGACATGAAACTATTGTTGTTACCCCAAACGGAGAGGGTAATACTTTTGAATACAAAGATGGAGTTATCTATATCCCTGGTATTGAAATGAAAAAATTATATGGATATAAAATCACCACTTTATTTTCGAAAAAAGCTTTTGAAATTATTAAAGAATTTAAACCAGATTTAATTCATTATCAAACCGATTTCACTATTGGGCAATTCGCAAGAATGGTTGCGAAGAGATTAAAAGTTCCACTTGTCTATACATATCACACATCTTATGAAGATTATACATATTATGTAACTAGAGGTTTTCTTGACCGCGCGGCGAAAAAAACTATCCGCGCATACTCAAAATATGTTGCTTCTCACGTCGCAGAAATCATCTCCCCTTCTTATAAAACTAAAGACTTTATGAGATCCGTAGGATATGACACATATGTAAATATAGTCCCGACAGGAATTGATTTTTCCTTATTTGATGAAGCAAAATTTGATAAAGAAAAAGCAAAAGAATTTAAAATAAGTCATGGAATTAATGAAAATTCTAAAATTATTTTAATCTTAGGAAGACTTGCGAAAGAAAAAAGTATGGATGTTTCTATTAGATGTTTCGCACATTACATTATTACATATCCTGAAAAAGATTTTAAATTATTAATCGTTGGAGGCGGACCTGCAAGAAGCGAACTGGAATTGCTCGTTCATGAATTAGGTATATCTAATGATGTAATTTTTGTCGGACCAGTTAAAGCAAGCGAAGTCCCATTTTATTATCATCTTTCGGATATATATACATCCGCATCTGTTACTGAAACTCAAGGACTTACTTTTATGGAAGCAATGTCCGCGAAGACTATTGTAATTGCAAGATTTGATGATAATTTATCAGGGACTATTAAAGAAGGTGAAACAGGGTTCTTCTTTACTGATGAAAAATCATTCTTAGAAAAAATAGATTATATCTTCTCTTTATCTAAAGAAGAAAAAGAGAAAATTATAAACAACGCTTTAACAATTGTTGATAAATATTCTTTAGAAAAATTTTATTTAAACATCATTGAGGTTTATAAACGTGCAACAAGAAAATACTGGTAAAATTATTACAAAAATTAGACCAAGTGAAAAGAAAGTAACAATTTACTTTTCTAAAGAAAAATTAGAAATCTCGCTTGAAGCATATTCTAATTCATATTTATATGTTGGAAAATCATTAACTCGTAAAGAAATTAATGATTTAAAACGTATGACATCTTTAGATGCGGGTTTAAAATACGCCTTAAATTTGCTTAAAAAATCTATTTATACAGAATATCGAATGAGAGAAAAACTTTATTCAAAAGAATTAAATAAAAATGAAGTAGATTCAATTATTAAATTTTTAAAACAAAATGATTTAATTAACGATGACGTTTTTATTGAAGATTTTTTGCTTGAAGCAGAAGAAAAGAATTACGGTAAATATAAAATTATTCAAAAATTAAATGATTTAGGTATTTTTGAAGATAAAATCAAAAAGATTAAATTTTTAGAATCAAAAGAAATCTTAAAAGCGAAAAGACTTCTTCCTAACTTAGATAGAAAATATAAAAATTACAATTTCGAAAAGAAGAAAAGCAATATTTATAACGCTTTAATTAGACAAGGCTTTGATTCAAGTGTCGCTTCAAGTGTTATTAAAAATGTCAAACCTAGCCCTGAAAAAGAAGAACAAAGAAAATTGAAAGAAGATTATCTTAAAACCTTAAAAAAAGCAGAACAAAAATATCCTGATAATAGATTCAAACAAAAAGAATATATCTTTCATTACCTTGTAGGTAAAGGATATCGTTATGTTGATGTAGTTAAAGAAATGGAGAAATAATTATGATACGTGTTATTGATTTTAAAGATGGAGATAAACTCACATCTCAATTACTTGTAGTTTCAGCCTTAAAAGGTGTCACAAACAATGGACTTACTTATCTCACCCTTGAGCTTCGCGATGCGACAGGCTCAATTAATGCGAAAAAATGGGAAGTCACTCCAAGCGATGAAGAAATATTTGTCGCAGGAAATGTTATTGAGGCTAATTTTGAAGTTATTTTTTATAAAACATCTCTTCAATTAAAAATTTATTCTGCAAAACTTGTCCCAGATGAGGAAGTTGATGTTGTCGCTTTCACTAAACAACCACCTGTCCCATTTGAAACATTAAAAGAAAAACTTCATAAACATATTGATGATATTGAAGAAGGGGATGTTAAAAAAGTTTTGTTACATATTCTTTCCAAATTCAAAGAAAAATTCCTCTTTAATCCAGGTGCGGCCTCTATTCATCATGAATATAGACATGGTTTGCTCCATCACACTGTGTCAATGTGTGATCATGCCTCATATTTTGCCTCATATTACCCAAACGTAGATAAGTCCTTGCTCCTTTCGGGAACAATTCTTCACGATATTGGCAAAACAATTGAATTAGAAGGCAAAGTAGTCTTCAAATATTCTTTAGAAGGTAAACTCCTTGGACATATTTCTATCATTAACACTGAAATTGCAAAAGCGAAAGAAGAACTAAATATTAATTCTGAACAAATTACATTGCTTCAACATATGATTTTGTCTCACCATGGACAACTCGAATATGGCTCTCCAGTTCTCCCATTAATTAAAGAAGCATTACTCTTATATTTAATTGATAATATCGATAGTAAGATGGTAATTGTAGAAAAAGCTCTTGAAGTCACTGAAGTTGGACAATTCTCAAATAAAGTGTTTGCTTTAGATAACCGCAGTTTCTACAAACATAAATAAAACTTAATAACAATCAAAAACAAGGCCGTGGAGCCTTGTTTTTATATTAAATGATATTTTATTCGAGATTTGATTTAATCATCTCTTGAATGGCAGGAAGGTTTAATCCCTCGTGATTATCGTGCATCTCTAGTCTAAATCCATCGCTTTCTTTATATCTAGGAATAACGTGAACATGGAAATGCATGACGGTTTGACCTGCTGCTTCAAAGTTATTAGTTAATATATTAACACCTTTCGCCCCCATCATTTGAATAAGGACTTGTCCGATTCTTTGAGCGATATCCATTACTTTGTGCATGACTTTTTGAGGTGTCGCTAAAAAGTTGTCGTAATGGTCTTTAGGTATAACTAATACGTGTCCTTTTGTGACTTGAGAAATATCAAGAAAGGCTAATACATATTCATCTTCGAATAATTTATAACAAGGAATTTCTCCTCTAACAATTTTACAAAATACATCATCGTGCATAATAACTACCTCTTTATAATTTAATTATAACTAAATTCTAATAAAGTTAGCAAAATAAAAGGCACGGATAATTCCGCGCCTAATATTTGAGTTTTAAAGATTATTCAAATAATTCGGGATAATTTTCTAAGAAATAATCATAAACTGCTTCATCGTGATATTGAAGGTCTGCTTTTTCAAGCCAGTGTTTTGTAGAGAGTGTTTTATAAGAATCATTTTCTGCAACAACACGCGCAACATCAGCGACGATTTCTTCCATCTTTTCAGCACTATTATAGATTTCTGCATAATTGCTATCGGAATCTTTAGATAATTTTGAAGAGGAAGCAGCTTCTTCGATTTGAATGATGTAATATGTGCTACTAGCGGTATCGTAGAAGAGCATATCTTTGTCTGTATTTGAAGATTCGGTTTCAGCAACTTTTAAGTAAGATTTGCCATTGATTCTTGCAATATAAGAATTGGTGTCATCTTCGTTTGCGTATTTTTGATAACCATTATCTTTACGATCTAAGACGTTCTTGTCGTTGATTTCGTTAGCAACACCGATATTGAATAAACGTGTACGGATATCTTCTGGGAGGTTGCTTAAACCGCCGTTTTTGATATACCAACCATCTTCTGTATGGTCTTTTAATTCAATTTCGTTTGTTTTAATTTCTAAACCAATTTCTTTGGTGTAGGCATTGTTATTTGTGAATGTGTTTTCAATAGATGTGTCATTGGTTAATGGATCATCTGTAATTTTGGAATAATCATCCATTAAATCACCATAGGCTGTACCTAAGAAATATTCATATTCGGCATCAGAATCTGTGTTAACACCTTCTAATCCAGCGTTTTCAAGTAAGTTATAAACATCTGGATTATCTAAATCAACACCTTTCCAAGCGTTGGATAAGATTTTGAATTGTTCTAATCCGACTTCTTGATTGGAGTTGATGTATGTTTCAACGAATTCATTAACTAAGTAGTTAGCTGCTAATGGATATTCTTTGTTAACAGCGATAGAGACAACATTAACTTTACGGGCATATGAACGTCCGAGTGTGTTATATGTTTCATCTAAAATATATTGTTCAACTAATAATTCACGGTAAATTGTTGGGATGATTTCATCTTCAACATATGTGTTTTTAGCGTTTGCTTCATCATTAATTGAATCTTGGTAATATTCTCTGTGAAGGACACCTTCGGAGAAAATTTCTGTTTCTTCGATGTCTGGTGTGACAAGCATTTTTGTGAATGTGGAGACGTTTGCTGGGTTAGCAACTTTATCCATACCACTATAAAGGGTGTATAAGTAGTCTTCTTCAGAGAAGATGTTTCTATCTGAATAGGAACCAGATGTGACATCTTTATACATTTTTTCGGCAATTCTATCTTCGATAGTATTCCATTTAGCAACAATTCTTGCTAATTCGCTTTCTGTAGCTGCTGTTGTGGATCCTTCTTCGCGGTCTTCATCCCAATAAGCTTTGTGAGCTTGAACGAATTCATTGGCCTTTGTTTTGTCAGTTCCTTCAGCAGAAGCAAAAGCTTCTTTTAATGTGACGCCTTCGACGTCACTTGTAATTGTGTTGTAATTACCAACAACAGAGATTGCGAATTGATATAAAACAGCATCAAGTGTTTCACTTGGAAGTGTTCCATCATGGATTGCATCATAAACAACACTTAAGACGTTGTTATAGATTTCTTCATCATAACCGTCGATTGTGACGATTGGATCTTCATAATCGGTTGGTTTTGCGACGATTTCTGAATTACATGCGGTTAAACCGAGTGTAGCGAGAACTGCTAAAGCAGCAAATTTCTTTAAATTAGTTGGCATAGTAGCATTGTCCTCCTTCTTTGAAATCTGCATCATAAAGTTCACCTTTGCTGTTATATGCATCTCTGAATTTGATAGCACAGACTTCTGGGATTAAACGTTCTGTGGTTCTGTTTGCTTCTTGAACATCTAATAATTCTAAGTATGTTCTCCAAGCTTTTGCCATATCTTTTTCGTTTGTCCAGATATTGTATTCTTGTTGAGCAGCAATATAATTGCTAATTTCTTCTCCTAAATCACCATTAAATGTTAATTTGTATTGATCTAAGAAGTAGTTATATAAACGATAGCCATATGTGGAGTCGAATGATTTGATTGTATCTTTGACTTTTGTAGCTCTTTCGTTTAAGACTGATTGACTTGCATTGCTTAAATATGTGACATATGTTGGAACATTGACATTTGGATATTGAGCATCTGCAGGTGTGTAAGTTGTATAGTAATCATTTAATGAGATACCGTTTGTGGTTGCATCGAAATCATAAATTGATTTTTGCATAACCATTAAATGGATACCATGTTCAGAACGGACACCGATAAGGACACGTCCTGCTTCATCTGTTAAAACTTTTTGGTTAGTTGTTGCACAGACACCTGGAACATAACGGAAACCTGTTTTACCAGCAGCGGCTTCAGTAATTGTGACATCAACTGATGTTGTTTCACCGTTAAGGTCATTAGGATTTCTAACGTTATTTGTGATAACAAATGGGTTGTGGTGGTTTAAGTATTTGTTCCAAAGAATGTTTCTTGGATAGTAATTTTCATTACCGCCATTAACACGAATACCATCATCATCTGTAACGTCTTTGACGTTGCCGAGTTCTTTGATAGCTTCGTATGGAACATAAGAAAGGCCACCAGCTAATTCTGCTTTAACATCAGGTGTGATGCCTAAGCCTGCTTCGATTGTAGCGTTTTCAGTTCTACCGGATAAAATAGCATCATATGCATAAATACCAAGTTTGAATTCATTAACAAATGATGTGCTTGTATCCATAATACCGAGGTCACCGTAAAGTGCGGCGGAACCTGTATCTTCGGAATAGTAGTATGCGATTTGACCAAATGTATCTTTTCCGTCAACTAATGCTTTAGCGACAGCTGCGAGATTTTTGGCTTCATCAGCAGAAACTGTACCATTATAGAAGTTTGTGGCACCGCTAGAAACTTTAACTAAAATGTGACGGATGTGGTATGGGAGTCTAGCGCTAACTTTGCTTGCAACTTTAGCACCGGTTCCATCAACACCGAGGTATTCAGCTTTAAGTGTTTCTAAATTTTCTTTTAAGTACCAATCTTCGATTTCTTCTTTTTCTCCAGCGTAGATGTATTTTTCAAGCAATTCGTCTTCTGTTTCAACACCTTCGCCTTCAAGGATTGCTTCCCATTCGGTACTATAGGAAGTTCCGTTATTGTCGGCATTAGAGCTAGCTTCTGTCTTTTTATCTTCGACACGTCTTTCTGCTTCTAATTTAATTTGTTCATAAGTTTTTGCGAACTTTGTGGTATCAGCTGTTTCAAATTCATAGCGAATAAGAACCTCCATGATAGCGTCATAGAATTTACTAATACCAGCAGAAGAATTTTTATATTCCTCATAAATAGAATTAGTAATTATCCCGACTTCGTTGCCATCATAATCTTTGAATGAGACAACATTCTTATCATTGGAAGTAACTGTACTACCACAAGCAGTTAAACCCATAGCAGCAATGAAACTAGTAACTAATCCGATTGATAGTTTACTTCTCTTCATTTCGTTTCCTCCTTAAAAATGAATTGCCTTAATATTTTATATTATTGTTGATTTTTATTGCAAGCACTATTTTGCGCATATATAAAGAAAATGCACGCATGAAGGCGAATATAGAGCAAATTGCTAATAATTTTTGGGTGATATTGTTTACCCTATTTTTTAAAAAATTGAAAAAAATTATCGTATTGTTTGAAATACCATTGTTTTATCTATAAAATTAAACACGTTTGAGGTATGAATTATGTCAACTTTAAAAATTAGCAATCTACACGCCGAAGTTGAAGGCAAAAAAATATTAAAAGGTGTGAATCTTGAAATTCACGATAACGAAACAATTGCGTTTTTAGGTCCAAATGGACATGGTAAATCTACTCTTTTTAATGTAATTATGGGTCATCCACGTTACAAAGTAACAGAGGGTTCTATTACATTTGATGGAGTTGATCTTTTAGAACTTTCTACAGACCAAAGAGCTAGACTTGGTTTATTTTTAGGTTTACAACATCCTGCGGAAGTTCCAGGAGTTTCAAATTCTGACTTCTTAAGAGCTGCTGTTAACTCTAGAAACGAAAAACCAATCTCTACTTATAAATTTTATAAATTACTTGATGGCGCTACTAAAGAACTTAAGATGCCATTTGACCTTGCAACTAGATCTTTAAATGAAGGTTTTTCTGGTGGAGAAAAGAAAAGAAATGAGATATTACAACTTATCCTACTTTCTCCAAAGATTGCCTTGTTAGACGAAATTGATTCCGGTCTTGATGTTGATGCCATGCAAATTGTTGCTGATGTCATTAAAAAAGAACAAGCAAACGGAAAAGGATTCTTAGTCATTTCTCACTACACAAGATTATTTGATTTAATTAATCCAACTAGAGCGGTCGTTATGATTAATGGTCGTATTGTTCTTGATGGAGGACCTGAATTAATTAAACGCATCGATCAAAACGGTTATGAGTTCATTAGAAGCGAACTTGGAATCGAAATTAATAAAGAAGAATCTGAAATGAATACAGTCTCAATTGGAAGCTGTGCGGTTAAGGAAAGTATCAAATAATTATGGATAGAATTTCATTAACTAAATTTTACGAAAATGGCGTTTTTAATTTCTTAGATTCTAAGGATGTTTTAGATGTTGTTTTATCAGGGGAAGAAATAGACGAAACTTCTCTAGAAATAAGGGCTGAGGAAAATGCATCTATCAACTTATTGATCCTTAATTTAAAAGAAAACACTAAAATAAATTTCAACCTTTCTAAAAACTCAAAATTAAGAATCGAATGTTTATTCTCAAACGAACATAAATTTGTTGAAATCACTGCAAATCTTATGGAAAACGCTGAAATTGAAGGCTTTTTTGCTGATTTTTCAAAAGGCGATTTTGTGAATAAAGTCGACATTCATTTGTTAGAAAGAGGTTCGAAAGCTAGATGGAAAGTTGCTTCTTTATCTAGCAAAAAAGATAATAAGAAATTTGATATTTCGTTATGTCATCACTACGCGAATACATATGGATATATTGATAATTATGGCGTCGGTAAAGATGATGGAAAACTACTCTTTTCTGGCATTTCTCATATCTTAAAAAATTCAAACAATTCTATCACTAGACAAAACGCGAAAATCATGGTGTTTGATCGCTATTCTAATGCTATTGCAAAACCAATTTTAAAGATTGATGAAAATGAAATTGAAGCAAGCCATGCCGCTAGTGTTGGAAAGATTTCTGATGACGAAATGTTTTATTTAACAAGCCGTGGTTTAAGCGAAGAAATGGCGAAAGAGTTGATTACTCTTGGTTATTTAAAACCAATCGTTTCTGAATTCAAAGACGACGATGTTAGAGAATCAATATTAAAGTTAATTGAGGAGAGAATGTAATATGTACGACATCAAAAATATTCGATCCCAATTCCCAATGTTAAACAATAAATCAATGCAAGGAAAACCCCTTGTTTTCTTGGATAATTGTTCAACAACTTTTAAACCACAATGCGTCATAGACGCTATTGAAAAATATTATACTGATATCACATCTAATTCTCACCGTGGAGATTATGATCTTTGCTATAACATGGATGTTCAAGTTGAAGAAACAAGAAATACGGTTGCAAAATTTATTAACTGTGAATCTAAAGAAGTGGTTTTCACAAGCGGAACAACTGATTCTCTTAATTTATTAGCAAGTTCATATGCTGAAAAATTAAATAAAGATGATGTTATTTTAATTAGCGAAGCAGAACATGCTTCTAATGTTTTAGCGTGGTTTAAAGCTGCTGAATTAAGCGGAGCGACTATCAAATATATTCCTTTAAATGAAGAAGGAAGAATAACAGTTAATAACTTTAGAAAAGTTATTTCTAATAAAGTTAAAGTTGTTAGTATCGCTCAAATTGGTAATGTTTTAGGCTATTTAGCAGACATTAAAACAATTACTAAAATTGCACATGAATATGGAGCGATTATGGTCGTGGATGCTGCTCAAAGTGCTCCTCACATCGCAATTGATTTTAAAGATTTAGATTGTGATTTCCTTGCCTTTTCCGCACATAAGATGTGTGGTCCTACAGGAATCGGCGTTCTTGTTGGAAAATACGATATTCTTAATTCTTTAAATCCATCCCGTTTAGGTGGAGGAATGAATGCAAAATTCTTTAAAGATGGAGAAATTCAATATTTGGATGCCCCTACTAAATTTGAAGCCGGAACTCTTAATCTTGCTTCTATTATAGGATTTAAAGCCGCAATTGAATTTATTCAATCAATTGGATTAGATAATATTCATAACCATGAGATTGAATTAAGAGATTACGCTCTTAGCAGATTAAGTAATTATGAAAATATTATTATGTATAATAAAACCGCTGACAGCGGAATTATTACATTTAATATCAAAGATGTTTTTGCGCAAGATGAAGCCACTTTATTAAATTCACACGGAATTGCAATTAGAAGTGGACAACATTGTGCAAAACTTTTAAATGAATTTTTAAAGACACCTGCAACTTGTAGAATGTCTATATATCTATATACTTCTAAAGAAGACATTGATGCTTTTGTAGAAGCTATTATTAATGGAGGTGACATTTTAGATGCCTTTTTCAATGACTAATGACATGATGAGATCCATTATTATGGATCATTATTCAAATCCTACTCATAAACATCAACCATTAAATGATTCTTATAAAAAGATTCATATGCATTCTGATAACTGTATTGATGATATGGATATTTTCCTTTTAATTGAAAACGATATCGTTAAAGATGCGTGCTTTGATGGAGTTGGTTGCACGATTGCAACCTCATCCACTGATATTATGTGCGAATTATTAATTGGAAAGACTTCTAAAGAAGCTTCCTATATTGTTGAACAATATAACAATATGATTTATGAAAGACCATTTGATGAAGAAGTTTTAGAGGAAGCGATTGTGTTTATAAATACATCTAAACAAGCTTCAAGAATTAGATGCGCGACTATCGGTTATCGTGCGATGGAAGAACTCTTAAAGGAATAATTATGAGCGAGAAAGACGTTAAATTTATAGATGAATATCAATATGGTTTCAAAGACGAAGATGTTTCTATCCATAAAACCGATAAAGGATTAAACGAAGAAATCGTTAAAGAAATATCTAGACTTAAAAATGAACCAGAATGGATGCTTGAATTCCGCTTAAAAGCTCTTCGAGCGTTTTATGCAATGCCTCTTCCAAAATTTGGACCTGATTTAAAATCTTTAGATTTTAATTCTTTTACTTATTTTACAAGACCAAGCGAAAAGGAAGTCCAATCTTGGGATGAAGTTCCAGAAACGATTAAAAATACATTTGAAAAATTAGGTATTCCAGAAGCGGAACAAAAATACCTCTCTGGTGTATCCACTCAATACGAATCTGAAGTTGTTTATCATAACATGCTTAAAGAAGCAGAAGAAAAAGGAGTTATTTTCCTTTCTACTGATATGGCGCTTAAACTTTATCCAGATTTATTTAAAAAATATTTTTCCACTGTTGTGCCTATCGCTGATAATAAGTTTTCTGCGCTTAACGGGGCGGTTTGGTCAGGTGGTTCATTTATTTATGTTCCAAAAGGCGTTCATTTAGATAAACCACTGCAATCTTATTTCCGCATTAATAATGAAAAAAGCGGTCAATTTGAAAGAACTCTTATTATTGTTGATGAAGGTGCGGATGTGCATTATGTTGAAGGATGTACCGCTCCGACATATTCTAAAGAATCACTTCACGCTGCTGTAGTTGAGATTATTGTTTTAAAAGGCGGTAAATGTCGTTATTCAACCGTCCAAAACTGGTCAACAAATATTGTTAACTTAGTTACTAAAAGAGCAGCTTGCTATGAAAATGCATCTATGGAATGGATTGATGGAAATATTGGCTCTCAAGTAAATATGAAATATCCAGCTTGTATTTTAAAAGGCAAAGGGGCAAAAGGAACATGTATTTCTATCGCTGTTGCCTCTAAAGGACAATATCAAGATGCAGGCGCTAGAATGATTCATGAAGCACCTAATACTGTTTCAACAATTATTTCAAAATCAATTGTTAAACAAGGGGGAGTTGCTAATTATAGAGGCACAGTTAGACTTCATAAAGACGCTACTAACTGCCGTTCTCATATTGAATGTGACACATTAATTTTAGATGATATATCACGTAGTGATACAATTCCTACAAATGAAGTTAAAAACAATTCTTCATATATCGAACATGAAGCTACGGTTAGTAAGATTAATGAAGATCAACTTTTCTATTTGATGTCTCGTGGTTTAAGTGAAAGCGAAGCAACTCAAATGATTATTATGGGATTTATTGAACCATTCTCAAGAGAACTTCCTATGGAGTACGCTGTCGAATTAAATCAATTAATTAAAATGGATATGGAAGGTAGTGTTGGGTAATATGGATTATTCTCTTATTGTTGTTGGTGGTGGACATGCCGGCCTTGAGGCCGCTTTTGCCAGTGCCCACATGGGAGAAAAAACATTATTAATATCATTAAATTTTAAAAAAGTAGGCAACATGCCTTGTAATCCATCTATCGGAGGATCCGCTAAAGGTATAGTTGTTAGAGAAATAGACGCTCTTGGTGGCATGATGGGCAAGATTGCCGATATCGATTATCTTCAAATGAAGATGCTTAATACTGGTAAGGGACCTGGTGTTCAATGCTTAAGAGCTCAACAAGATAAAACTGGTTATCCAGAAAATTTTCAAAAAGAAATCCTAAATACTCCTAATCTTACTTATACAGATGGAGAAGTGGTTGACTTAATTCATGATGATAACCATGTTTATGGAGTTATTTTAAGAGATGGTAGAAGATTTACTGCTTATGCAGTAATTTTAACTACTGGAACATATATGAATTCAACAATTCATAGAGGCCATGAAGTTTTACACGAAGGACCAGATAATGAAAAATCCTCTATTGGATTAAGTGATAAATTAAAAGAAATGGGTATTAATATATACCGTTTAAAAACGGGTACCCCTCCAAGAATCGCTAAAGAATCAATCGATTTTACTAACGCTTCGATTCAACCTGGCACTGAAGGAAAATATGCTTTTTCTTATGAAACGGATACATTTATTCCACTTGAAAAACAAGAACTCTGTTATTTGATTTATACAACGAGTGAAACTCATGAAATTATTAGAAAGCATCTAGATGACAGCGCTCTTTATTCTGGACAAATTGTCGGTGCGGGTCCTAGATATTGCCCTTCTATTGAAGCAAAGATTGTTAACTTTGCTGATAAAGAAAGACATCAATTGTTTTTAGAACCTGAATCTAGAAATTCTAATTCAATATACGTTCAAGGTTTTTCAACTTCTATGCCTGTTGAAGTCCAAGATTTAATGATTCGCTCTCTTCCAGGATTTGAAAACGCCGTTGTTCTTAAATATGGATACGCAATTGAATATGATGCGATTCACTGTGAAGAATATGGTCCAACTTTAGAAATTAAAAAATGGCCAGGGTTATATATTGGTGGACAGATTTGTGGTACATCTGGTTATGAAGAAGCCGCTGCTCTTGGTTTAATGGCGGCTATTAACGCCGTCTTTAAAATTAGAGGTAAAGAACCATTTATTTTAGCAAGAGATGAAGCATATATTGGGGTTATGATTGATGATTTAATCACCAAAGGAACCAACGAACCATATAGGTTAATGTCATCTCGTGCTGAATATAGACTCCTTCTTAGACACGATAACGCTGATATAAGATTAAGCGAAATTGGTTATCAAATAGGATTGTTGCCAGAAAAAAGATATTTAGCTTTTAAAGAAAAACAAGTTTCAATTCAAAAGGCTTATGATATTTTAAATAAGGTTTATCTTGGTAAACGTAAAGAGATAGAAGAATACGCAATTAGCAAAGGTTTTAACGAACTTAAAGGAGGAATCCTTGCAAGTGAATTTTTAAAACGCCCAGGTGTAAAATACTTAGAAATCGTTAATTTTATTGAAGAATTGCAAAATATTTCCTTGTCTGAAACCGCGGTTGAACAATTAGAAGTAATGGTGAAATACGAAGGGTATATTCAAAAACAATTAAAGGATGCGGCGAGATCTAAAAAATTAGAATCACTTAAAATTCCTAAAGATATTGATTATTTAAACATGAATGGATTAGCTCTTGAAGCTAGAGAAAAATTAAATATTATTAGACCATTAACTGTTGGTCAAGCAAGCAGGGTCTCTGGAGTTAATCCTGCTGATATCTCAATCCTAATTTTAAACATTAAAAAGGGTAATAGATAATGGATAGAAACACACTTGTAGGTCAATTAGAATTATTAAATATTTCTTTTACGAGTTCTCAAATAGATAACTTATTTTTATTCATGGAAGATACTCTTGAGGCTAATACAAGATTTAATTTAACCGCGATAAAAGATAGAGATGAATTCGTAGAAAAAATGATTTTTGATTCTGCTATTGCTCTATATGACCTTGATATTGATAATAAGAAAATTATTGATATTGGAACCGGCGCAGGATTTCCTGGAATGGTTCTTAAAATTTTAAGACCAAATGCCGATGTTACTCTTCTTGATTCAACTAAAAAGAAAATCGATCACCTTAATGAACTTTCTAATAAATATGATTTAAAAATTTCTGGTATAAGTGAACGGGCTGAAGTTTTTGCAAGAAAGAATGTAGAAAAATTTGATTATGCATTTGCACGCGCTGTTTCTTCTTTAAATATTTTATTAGAACTTATCGCTCCTATTTTAAAAGTAGGTGGAACCTTTGTTGCTCTTAAAGGCAAAAATGTAGATGTTGAAATAAAAGAGGCAAAAAACGCTTTGAAAATATTAGGTTTAGAAATTACTAAAATAAATAACTTCACATTACCTATTTCAAAGGAAGAAAGAAATATTGTTTTAATTAAAAAGATAAAACCAACGAGCAACAAATATTCTCGTGAATATAATCAAATTAAAAAAAGACCATTATAGTTGAGGCAATTATGACAAAGATTATTTCTATCGCAAATCAAAAAGGTGGTGTAGGTAAAACCATCACATCTATAAATTTAAGCGCCGCTTTAGCGCATTTTAACCGTAAAATTCTTCTTATTGATATGGATCCTCAAGGAGATTCATCTAAAGGATTAGGTTTAGATATCGCCTTATGTGATAAAACTGTTTTTGATGTTCTATTAAAAAAAGAAAACATTAACGACGTTATTCAAAACACAGTTGTTGATAATTTAGATTTATTACCTGCAAAATTGGTCCTAACTACATTAGATTCATTAATGACTTTAAATGTTGAATCACCATACACAATGCTTAAAGACGCTATTGGGGATATTAAGAAGAAATATGATTACATTATTATCGATTGTCCCCCATCTCTTGGATTATTAACTATCAACTCTTTAGTTGCGTCTAATTCTGTTTTAATTCCTGTTCAATGTGAATATTTTGCGATGGACGCTGTAACTCAAATGCTCGCGAACATTTCTAAAATTCAAGCTAGTTTTAATAAAGATTTAGGCATTGAAGGTTTTTTATTAACTATGTACGATTCCAAAACCACTTTAGGAAACGAGGTATGTATGCAAATAAGAGGACTCTTTAAAGAAAATACATTCTTAACTCAAGTCCCTCGTAATATTTCCATTCCTGAGAGCAACGTTAAAGGTGTCCCTGTAACTGTTTATCGACCAACCTCAAGTGGAGCCACTGCTTATCTTTCTTTAGCTAGAGAAATTATGGATAAAGAATAATCTTGTAAAAATTAAGCAAGCAAATATAATTAAATTACTTGGCCCCATGGAGAAGCGGCTTAACTCATTGCCCTCTCAAGGCAACATTCACGGGTTCGAATCCCGTTGGGGTCACCATTTC
>JAFVUY010000126.1 GCA_017502465.1 Bacilli bacterium
CACCTTGCCTATCAACAACGCCCCGCAGATAAAACCTTTATTGCTATTGTTAATCCATCCTGTTATCCACAGGAAGGAGAAAATTGTCCATTCTTTCGTAGTAATGAACCGATTCAATTAGCGTGGGGCATAAAAGAACTGTTGGACACTATTCCCCATGGCAAGGCAAAACAAATCAAAGAGCAACTTATTGCCACCCTTGGCAAGAGTAAATTCTATCGAGTACTCAGAGAAGAATCTGCCCTAACCCCTCAACAACAACAAATAATACAGAAACTCTTTTTAAACCTAGATATTGACACACCACCAGCCTACAAACGCCTAACTCAAGCTTACCAGTGGTTCCCTGACTGAAAGAGTAGAAGTTTCACATGATTTTTACCTATGAAACTTTTGTTTCACACTGAAAAACCAATTGTTTCACAGTGAGAAACTTTTGTTTCATACTGGAAAACCTTTTGTTTCACAGTACAAAACTTTTTGTTTCACAATGAGAAACCTGTAGTTTCGGAACAAAGCTGTTACTCGGATTTGACTATGAAAGACACCCCTCTACAGTTCAGCGGACGAGGGGCTACTAATTCTGAAATTGAATTACCATCTGCTTTTCTTCCTTTACACATTGAAGGAGATAATAATTAATGATGTTTTGATATGGCATTCCAGTTTCTTCTGACATATTCTTAAAATAGTCGATAACCTGTTGATCCAAGCGAATTGTTATCTGCTGCTTATTTTTTGCCACGTAGGGATTTTTGATGGCATTGCTAAAGTCGTATTCATCTCTCATATACACTCCTTTCATATTGTTTCGATTCGGATTTTGTTGCTTTTCTTGCTGAAATAATCCGTATAACTTCATCATTGCTACGATAACAATGACAGACAACTAAAATTTTTGTTTCTTTGCTTATTCCGAGAAGAATGAATCTATCTTCTTCAATAGAGTGGTCTGGATCTGCAATGAGCAATGCATTGGGATCTTGAAAAAAACTTTGAGCCTCCTCAAATGATACTTGATGTTTTTTCAGATTGCTGATGGCTTTATCTGCATCCCATTCAAATACAATATCTATAATTATATTATAATTATAGATATTCCTTCCTGTCAACCTCCCCCCTCTCCCCCACAGTATAGCCCGCTAAACAAAAGCGTTGGGGCAACAGGGAGGTTCCCTGAGCAGCCGCCTGTGAGCGTAGAGAAGCGTAAGGCGACGGTGAGCTGCTGGAATCCTCCACCGCTTTTACATTTCTTTTGATAAAAAGTTCTTCATGATCCATCTCTTAACAAAATAATTCATTATATATTAGCGTGATTTTTAATCTGTTTTAATTTTTCTTTTTAAATTATAATTGTAAGGATGATTGCTATGAAGAAGAAGAATGAAAAGACTTATGAAGTATCAAAGGACACAATTTACTTCCTTTGCAAGATGAGAAGATTCATGCATTCTGCATGGTTGGAGGAGGATTATCCTTGCTACAGAGATAAAGAATTCACAAAAAGAATGGGAAGTCTTTTTGATGAGATTGTGCTTGATAAATTCCTTGGCGTTTTGATTGATGATGATGACTTGAATAAGACGAGGATTACAAAAATTCTAACAAGTCGTCTTTCATGGTGGCCTTGGCTGCAGTGGACAATATATTGTCGAGGTTTCTTTGGTTGGGGAGCTCGTTATAAGAGCAATATGTATAAGCATTATCAAGAAATGTGTAAATTTTTTGATGATATGAATTTCACTGTAGAAAACAAGCGTGACATTATGGAAATTGAATTGACAGGTTGTGACATGATGATTTTCTATAATCTCTGTTTCATGTTAAAGAAATATATGGATTGATAATGACCAACATGAAAACAAAGAAGAATAAGAAGACATACATCGTATCAAGAGAGACACTTCACTTTTTCACAAAATTAAATAGATATCTTTGTTATGCAACTATTGAAACAGATAAATTCACTTTTAAAGACCCAGAATTTATTGAAAGACTCGATAAATGGTTCTTTGAAAAAGGTGGACTTTATGACCTATTTAAAGGTGTTGTAATGTTCGATCCAACCCATGTTAAAGCGCGCAAATTTGTTTTGGACCATATTGTTCCTTACATCCAATGGTGTTATTGGTTAAAGAGAAGAATTATCTTAAGAGGAATCTTTGGAATTGGTGCTGCTCTTAGGAGAGACATATATGAAGGTTATCAAGATATTTGTAGATATCTTGATGGGAAGTTAACTGAAGAAAACATACGTGAAATTATGAGTGTTCCGGTATCAGAAGGTGATATGCTTCAAGAAGACGGTGCGTGGTACCTCTTAAAAAAATACGCTGATTGAGAGATGACATTTTGCTCAGTGAAAGACTGAGCATATTTTTTTGTTCAATCTTTTTAAATTATAATTGTAAGGATAATGACCAACATGAAAACAAAGAAGAATGAAAAGACATACGCTGTATCAAAAGACACATTTTTCTTCCTGACAAAGCTGTGTAGATTTATAACCTCTGCATATTTGAAGGAAGAATATCCTTGTTTTAGAGATAAGGAATTCACTAAAAAGATGGCAGATCTTTTTCTTGAAGAATGTGTTGATTTATTTTATGGCGTTTTAATAGGCCACTATGGTAAATTCAGATTTAGTGTACTTAAAATTTTACCTTATGTTGAGCAGTGTCCTTGGCTATATTGGACAATCTATAGTAGAGGTATTTTGGGGATTGGTGCTGGTCTTAAGAAAGACAGAGATATATATGAAGGGTATCAAAAAATCTGCCGATATTTTGATGGTATGTTTACAGTAGAGAATAAGAGAGACATTATGGAAATCGAACTAACGGGTGATGATATGATGACTTTTCATGGAGCATGGTTCCTCTTAAAAAAATACGCTGATTGAGATTAAATGATACACCTTTTTTAGTTCGAGTCATCTCAGGATCTTTTAAAAGTCTATTCCATCTTTTTATATTATAATTGTAAGGATGGTTGCTATGAAGAAGAATGAAAAGACATATACCGTATCAAGAGAGACAATTCATTTCTTGGTAAAAATGAGAAGATTTATGCACTCTGCATGGTTGAAAGAAGAATATCCTTGTTATAGAGACAAGGAATTTACGCAGAGGATGGCAGATCTTTTTGACGAAATCTGTCTCAGTATGTTTTATGGCGTTTTAGTTGCTGATATAGATATTGATAAACAAAACATCACAAGAAAAGTAACACGTCGTCTTTGGTGGTGGCCTTGGTTGCAGTGGACAATCTATTGTCGAGGATTCTTTGGTTGGGGTGCTCGTTATAAGAGCAATATGTATAAGCATTATCAAGAGATATGTAAATATTTCGATGGAATGTTCACTGTAGAAAACAAGCGAGACATTATGGAAATTGAATTAACCGGTCAAGATAAGATGGTTGTTGATTGTCTCTGGTTCATGCTAAAGAAATACGCTGATTGAGATTAAATGATACACCTTTTTTTAGTTCGAGTCATCTCAGGATCTTTTAAAAGTCTATTCCATCTTTTTATATTATAATTGTAAGGATGATTGCTATGAAGAAGAATGAGAAGACATATACCGTATCAAGAGAGACAATCCAATTCTTGGTAAAGACAAGAAGATTTATGCACTCTGCTTGGTTGAATGAAGATTATCCTTGCTATAGAGATAAAGAATTTACTAAGAAAATGGCTGATCTTTTTGATGAAAAGTTCAACGACTTTTTGGGCATCTTAATGGATTATACTGATCTTCAAAAACAAGATATCACTAGAAAAGTAACACGCCGTCTTCATTGGTGGCCCTGGTTGCAGTGGACAATCTATTGTCGAGGGTTCTTTGGTTGGGGTGCTCGTTATAGAAGTAATATGTATAAGCATTATCAAGAGATGTGTAAATTTTTTAATGAGATGCTCACTGTAGAAAACAAGCGTGACATTATGGAGATTGAATTAACTGGTCAAGATAAGATGGATGTTGATTGTCTCTGGTTCATGCTAAAGAAATACGCAGATTGAGATTAAATGATACACCTTTTTTAGTTCGAGTCATCTCAGGATCTTTTAAAAGTCTATTCCATCTTTTTATATTATATTTGTAAGGAGAGACGCTGACATGAAAAAGAAGAATGAAAAGACATACATTGTATCAAGAGAGACACTTCACTTTTTTACAAAGTTGAACAGATATCTTTGTTATGCAACTATTGAAACAGATAAATTCACTTTTAAAGACCCAGAATTTATTGAAAGACTCGATAAATGGTTCTTTGAAGAAGGTGGACTTTATGACCTATTTAAAGGTGTTGTAATGTTCGATCCAACCCATGTTAAAGCACGCAAATTTGTTTTGGACCATATTGTTCCTTACATCCAATGGTGTTATTGGTTAAAGAGGAGAGTTCTCCTAAGAGGCATCTTTGGATGGGGTGCTTGTTTAAGGGGGGACATATATGAGGGTTATCAAGATATTTGTAGATATCTTGATGGAAAGTTAACTGAAGAAAACATACGTGAGATTATGAGAGTCCCTGTAG
>JAFVUY010000127.1 GCA_017502465.1 Bacilli bacterium
AAACTTCTTGCTAATTGCTCAGTTACAGTTTTAAAGTTTAAGGTTGATGAGCCTTTGGATTTTGATTTTGTAATTGAAAGTGGAACTGAAGTTGAAACTAAAGACGGCTTGTTTATATTTCAAACAACTCAGACTGTAATCTTGAAATCAGGACAGTTAGAAGTTTCTGCTGAGGCATCTTGTGAGACTCCGGGATCTGCTGCGAATAATTATATTATTGGCTCAATCAATAATTTAATCACTCCGTTGGGATATATCAGCGATGTTGAAAACACAACTATTTCAGCGGGTGGAGCAGATGATGAGGAAGCTGAAAGTTTACGAGAAAGAATTAGACAAGCACCAGAAAAGTTTTCTAATGCAGGAAGTCGTGGTGCGTATAAATACCATACTTTAACGGCACATCAATCAATAATTGATGTTGCAATAAATTCCCCCTCCCCTGGTATCGTTAATATTTACCCATTAACAACTGATGGAAATCCTAATGACGAGATTTTGAAAATCGTTCAGGCTTATTTATCAGACGATAAAATTCGACCTTTGACGGACTTAGTTAAGGTTTTATCGCCAAAGCAAACTGATTTTTCTATAAAGGCAAAAATTTATCTATACAAAGATGCTGATGTCACTAGTGTTTTAACAACTATTCATGCAAAGTTGAATGAATACAAAATTTCACTTGCTGAAAAACTAGGGAAAAACGTCATTCAAACGCAGATTATTTCTATTTTAAACAGCGTTTATGGAGTGTTCAAAGTTGAATTAGAAACACCGAGCGACATCGATATTATCGAGTCTGAATGGGCGAATTTAGTTGATTTTAATATAGAAGTTGGAGGATATGCTGATGAATAAGAATTCTTTAGCACCAATTAATGATGTTAATTTAAAGATATTTGACGAAATCTGCGAAGAAAGGTTTGCGAAACTTGATTTAGATGCCGTTTTAATTTCTATTATCGACAATGTTCCTGCTGATGCTTTGCCACATTTAGCTGAACAATATCACATAACAGGGAACGAGGGTTGGTTGCAGGCATTAAGCGATACTGAAAAACGCAACCTTATTAAGTCCTCAATAAAAATGCATAGATACAAAGGTACAAAATATGCGCTTGAAGAAATATTTAAAACATTAAATATCGTGGGAAATATTGAAGAATGGTTTAATTACGGAGGTAATCCATACCATTTCAAAGTAATTCTTCAGATATTTAATCGTTCAATCAATGAAGAAACTGAAACAAAGCTACGAGCTTTGATTGATGAATACAAGAATGAACGTTCTTGGTTAGAAGAAATTCAGTTTCACTTATCTGCATTGGCGAGTATGTATTCTTACTCTGCCTTAATTGAAGAAGAAACAATCACTATTAATTCTAGGAGTTAAGATGGCTGAAGAATTTTATTCATTAGTTACGGATTATGGTGCTGAAAAGCAATTAAGATGTATAACTGACGGAATCTCTTTTGAAGTTACCCATATAGCATTAGGCGATGGAAACGGCAAGTATTATGAGCCGTCAAGAACTCAAACCAAACTCGTCAATGAGGTTTGGCGTGGGAATGTTGAGAAATGCGAATGGACTGATAATAGGTTTTATTGTGTAACAACAGTTCCTGCTGAGATTGGTGGTTTTGAGGTAAGAGAGGCAGGGGTTTTTGATGCAGAGAATAATTTACTTGTAGTGTCTAAATTCCCTGAAACAACAAAACAAGCGCCTGAAAGTGGAACTGTAAAACAACTCACGATTAGGATTGAACTAGAGATGTCAAACACTCAATTGGCAGAATTGGTTATTAATCCGAATTTGAATGTTGTCACAATGGATGTTTTGGATAATGTAACTAAAGAAACTGACGAGAAATTTGAATCTTTAGATGAGAAGTATCAGAAGTTAGATGAAAAAGGTGTTGCAGG
>JAFVUY010000128.1 GCA_017502465.1 Bacilli bacterium
ACTGTTGACTGTTGACAATCGAAGATTCCAAGTCTTGATTAAAATACGGTAAATTTTCAAAGTCGAGATAAGAGATGACGAATCTATCTTTGAGTAACGACTCAGCCACCATAGCCAGCTGACGGTTAAAAGAATCTTTCCTCAGGGAACCTATAATAAATACGATATGTTTCATAAGACAATTTTTCCATGAAACAGATGAGAGGTGATTTTGTTGAAAGAGAGAGGAGGTAGAGATGCGAGGTCGTAAAGGAGTGAAAGGATTAAAGTTCAATAGCCAACAACTATGGTAAAAAAATATTCTTCCTGACTTCCCTACTCTCCATTGAATTAATTATCTTTGCAAAAGAAAGAACAAAGATGAAAAACAAGAATCAGGACATATCATATTTTATCTCATTTTGTATTGAGCAATACAAGAATGCCAAAGGATTAGACGGCGCAACTGTCATGGAAACCTTTGCGAGATATGGAGTCCTTGATTATCTCAACGAACATTTTGAAGTTCTGCATACTCAGAGTTACCAATGGATCATAGAAGACATTGATGAATTTATTAATATAAGGAGATAGGAGGAGAAGATGAAAGTTTATCATGGTAGCATAGAGATTGTAGAGGAGAAACCAGAGATTCGCGAAACCAATCGTTCATTAGATTACGGATCTGGTTTTTATGCAACCACGTCATACGAGCAAGCACTGTCGTGGGTTAAAAGGAGAGCTAACGAAATAAAATTAAGCAAGGGATACATTAATATCTACGAATTTAACGAAGATTCTATAAACAATTTCAAGCATCTGATTTTCGAATCGGCAACAGAAGAATGGCTCGATTTCGTAATGCAGAATCGTATTCATGATTCCTTTGAACATGACTATGATATTGTATATGGACCAGTTGCAAACGACAAAGTATATGCATCCTTTGCATTATTCGAAGGAGGATTTATAAACAAACAAGCGCTTATCTCCGAGTTAAAAACATATAAATTAGTTGACCAATACCTATTTCACACAGAAGAATCTTTAAAGACTCTCAAATTCATTGAAGCGAAGGAGGTGATATTATGATTGACGTTAATCAAGATAATCTTTATCTGCTATTACCTTCGAAAGTAAGTTGGTTAGCCGATATGCTCGTTGAAAACAAAGGACTTAGCATCGTAGAAGCGATAAAGAAAATATATTCCTCAGAGCTCTACGACAAGCTACAAGATGAAAAAACAAAAATGTGGCATTTAGGTCCAGTTGCACTGTATAAAGAATTAGAAGAAGAGTTATAACACAACTAAAAAATATCATCATCAACCTTTAAAAACTTTAAACTAAGAAAAAGAAAAAAATGTCGCAGAGACGCAAGGTCGCAAAGTCATAAAGGATGAAAGGGGTTAAGGATGAAAGGTGAAATATCAGGTTCTATGGTACGGTTACCAATGTTTCATTAAAGAAAGTTGAGAGCATCAATTCAACCTCACTCATAAACTTCGATTTTATTATATGCAAAGATAATATTAATATTTTACTTATAAGTGAAATTTGATATTTTTTTTAAAATCTGACATATCACCCCTCCAAAAAAAATCTTTTCCCACCACTCCTTTGACTTTAGACTTTTTAATATCTTTGCAATTCAAAAAATATTTAGATGAATTTTCCGCAATTAGCAAACAATATCAGATTCACACACGAAATCTTGCAAAATAATGCTTTTCGTGCAATTAATCAAAATATTACTGTACGTAATTGGTTAGTTGGATTTTGGATTGTCGAGTTTGAACAAAATGGAGAAGACAGAGCTAAATATGGAGACAAATTACTTGATACAATTTCAAAAACGATAAGTGTAAAAGGATTGGGTGTAACAACATTAAGTCAATGCCGCAAATTTTATTTAACCTATCCTACTATCGGAATAGAAATTAATAAATATTTGCACAATCAAAAATATATAGAGATTTTTCAGTCAACGACTGAAAAATTACTGATACCAGACGATATTACATTTAATGATTTAATTACCAATAAAATGCAGATTTTTCAGTCAACAACTGAAAAATTCCCACAAATTGAACCGGCAAAATTATTCAATAATCTTTCGTTCTCTCATTTTGCAGAGCTGATATACATTGATGAACCTCTCAAAAGAGTGTTTTATGAAATAGAAACCATCAAAGGATGTTGGAGTGTGAAAGAATTAAAACGTCAGATAGAATCATCTTGCTATGAACGCTCTAATCTAAGCAATAAACCAGAATTATTAACAGGTCTGGTTCATCAGAAAGCAGAACACTACACAACAACAAATATCATAAAATCACCATACGTATTCGAGTTTCTCGGATATAAAAGTTCTGATGTCGTAGAAGAAAGTGACTTCGAAACAATGTTGATAAATCATATTCAAGATTTTATTTTAGAACTTGGCAATGGATTTTGTTTTGAAGCACGACAAAAGCGTATTCTGATTGATAATGAATACTTCTTTGTAGATTTAGTCTTTTATCATAGAATACTAAAATGTCATGTATTGATAGAATTAAAAACAAGAAAATTCAGTTATATAGACATCGCTCAATTAAATACATACGTAGCATACTATCATGATAAGGTAAAAACAGAAGACGACAACCCGCCAATTGGGATATTGCTATGTACAGATGTTTCAAGTGATATGGTAAGATATGCTACAGCAGGCATGGATGAGAACCTATTTGTATCAAAATATTTGCTACAACTCCCATCAAAGGAGTCTTTAATAGAATTTTTAAACAACGAATTAAAACATTTATAAAATATAACTTAATAAGAAACAGAAAAAAAAGAAAAAAATGTCGCAGAGCAATAAAGAAAATTTGAAGATTAGGAACCTTCAATTATGCATTATGAATTATGCATTATGAATTGATATTCTGCTGACAACCTTAAAATAACACATAACCATAGCGTTTGCTATTTGTTCGGTAATGCCCTAAAACCTGAGAAATTTTAGAATGACAGTAAAAACCGTGAACAAGTTGCGAATGTCTGCGCTTTTAGCATGGGCATAACTTGTCTGGTTTTTACGGGTTTTCTCAGGGCCTCAGGACGTGGACAAGTTTTCGCCCACGTTTTTTTGTGTCCTGCAGAAAGCCCGTTTTGCCAAATAAGTAGCCGCGCATAAAAC
>JAFVUY010000129.1 GCA_017502465.1 Bacilli bacterium
CTACGAGCTTTCCAAGCCCGCCCCTTCAGCCTCTTGGGTATTCCTCCGTGCTATGTGCTTAATTATTATAGCAAAAATATTTTTTAATGCACTTAATATTTTATCTTTTTAATATTTTTTTCTTTATTTTGTTTATTCAACAATATAAATATATTATATTTAAGATATGTTGCAATTTGAAATTGTTCATAACGAAGCTAAACAAACTTTAGAAAAATATGTTAAAAAGGTTCTGTCCAATGTCCCTTTAAGCATCATCTATAAATTATTTAGGAAAAAAGATATTAAAGTTAATGGCCACTGGCAAGATAAAAAATACATTATCCAAGAGGGTGATTTGGTTTCTATTTACATTAAAGATGATGAACTTGATTTATGTAAAAACGATAAGAATTTATCACCTAAAGATAATTTGAGCGACCTCATTATTTATGAAGATAAAAACATCATTATTATAAACAAGCCTAGGGGTTTATTAGTCCAAAAAGGCAATGATAAATTTACAAAATCACTTGATGTGATGGTTTTGGAATATCTTTATTTTAAAGGTGAATACGATCCAACTATCGATTTGGGTTTCACTCCCGGACCAGCGCATAGACTTGATAGAAATACTTCCGGTATTGTTATTTTTGGTAAAAATATCGAAACATTGCAATATTTATTTTCGATCCTTAAGGAAAGAGAAGATATCCAAAAACACTATATCGCTCTTGTAAAAGGTGTAATTTTAGAAGATGGAATAATTGAAGCGCCTTTAAAGAAAGATTTAGAAACCGGAAAAGTTATTGTTGATTCTATAAAAGACGGGGCTAAAAGAGCAAAAACTATATACCATGTCTTAAGAAATTATAATGATTACACATTATTAGACTTAACTCTAGTTACAGGAAGAACTCATCAATTAAGAGTTCATCTTCAATACATTAATCACCCAATTGTTGGTGATAATAAATATGGAGATTTTGAGGTTAATAAAAGATTTGAAAAAGCTTTTGATTTCAAAAATCAATTTTTACATGCGAACGATATTAAATTTGGTCTTTTAGACCAACCTTTAAGATATCTCAGTCAACAAGCGTTTGAGGCAGATATGCCAAGTGAATATATTGATATACTTAAAACGTTATAATGGAGGATTTATGAATCGTATTCAAGACAATTATTTGAGATGGTTAAATTCCACGATTGTTTCCAACAAAGATAAAGAAATATTAAAAAACATGAGTGAAGAAGAAAAAGCGGATGCTTTCTTTAAAAATGTCGAATTTGGCACGGCAGGTATGCGCGGTGTTCTTGGTCCAGGCACAAATAGATTAAATTCTCACACAGTGAGAAAAGCAGTTATTGCTTTTGCTATTTATTTAATTGAAAAATTTGATGATGCTTACAAAAGCGGAGTTGTTATTTCTCACGATAATAGACATATGTCTCGTGAATTCACCCTTTTATGTGCGAAAGTGATGTCTGAATTTGGAATCAAAGTTTATTTATTTGATTCTTTAAGACCAACTCCAGAACTATCTTTTGCGATTAGATACCTTAAGGCTTGCGGGGGTATTATGATTACCGCCTCTCATAATCCAAAAGAATATAATGGATTTAAAGTATACGATGAAACCGGATGCCAATTAACCCCAGATAAAATTGAACGTTTAATCAATATCATTGATGATTTACCAGATGAATTAAATGTTAATTTTACTCCCAACATTCATCCTGCTTCGATTCAAATATTGGATGAAACCATTGATGATGAATATGTAAAAGCGGTTGAATCTATTTCAATTAACAAAGATATTGATAAATCTAATTTCCCAATTGTTTTTACTCCAAATCACGGAACAGCATACGTTAATGGGATGAGAGTGTTTAAGGATTTAGGTTTTGATGTTAGACCATTATTGTCACAATGCACACCTGACCCTGATTTTTCTAATACATTATCTCCAAACCCCGAAGATGAAAGAAGTTTTATCGAACCAATTAAATATGCGAAAGAAATTAATGCGAAATTAATTGTTATGACCGATCCAGATGGTGATAGAGTTGGACTTGCTTGTTTAAATAAAGACGGTCAATACCAAACATTTACTGGAAACCAATCCGCTGCGATGCTCATGGATTATATGTTTGAATCATTAAAAGCCAAGGGCTTACTTCCAGCAGATGGAGTAGTTTATAACACAGTCGTTACATCTCCTTTAGGAGAAGTTATTACCAAACACTTCAATTTAAAATATGAAGCTTTCTTAACTGGTTTTAAATATATCGGTAGTAGAATTGACTATTACGAAAAACGTGGAGGGCCTGTATTTGTCTTTGGTTATGAAGAAAGCTATGGATGTTTAATAGCCCCATTTGCAAGGGACAAAGATGGTTTACAAGCTATTACTTTATACGCTGAAATGGCAAATTTCTATGATAAGCAAGGCAAATCTCTTGATATAGTGTGGGATGAATTAGGCAAAAAATATGGATATTATGATGATAAAGTTTTTAACATCGCCTTCTTTGGTCCTGTTGGAGAAGAAAAGATGAATAAGTTAATGAACATCCTTCACACTAATCCATATATTTCACTTGATGGTTTGCGTGTTGTTAAAGTTGAAGATTATTTAAAATCAGTGTGTTTTGAAGGCAAAAAGGAATCTAAAATTAACCTTCCAAAATCTGATTTAGTCAAATTAACATTTAATGATGGAACAGTTATCGCTGTTAGACCAAGTGGAACGGAACCTAAAGTTAAATTCTATATGTCTGTTAATTCTAAAATAAAAGAAAACAATCTAAATAGATGTGATAGATTGTTTGAAGAACTTAAAAAGATTTTAGAATTATAATTTATTATTTAAATATTTAATTGCTACTTTTAAAGCTTGCTTAACACCTGAATGGTTATTATCTCTTTTAGAGATAATGTTAGCGAGCTTTTTAATATTTTTATTTCCGTTAATCATCGCGATGCTAAAGCCAACACTTTTAACCATTTCAATGTCGTTATCCGCATCCCCAATCGCAATACAATTAGAAATAGGAATATTATAATAATCAGCGACTTTTTTAATACAGGATGCTTTAGAAACTTCTGAATGATAAATTTCCGCGTAAGGACGTGACCACCAGAAACGTAGTGAATAACCTTCATGTTTCTTAACTGCATTAATGACGACATCATCGTGGTCTCTATCTTTAAGTTGGATTATCATGGTCCAAGGATCTTTATTTAATGTTTCATCTAAATCTCCGTAAGTGATATCCATATTTTCTTGCCAGAAGAAAGAATTAAGATCATCATCTTCTTTGATTAACCAAATTTCTGTGTCGGTTTCGCACATAACATTGTTATAAATATCTGGACCGATATCCTTATATATTTCTTTAACTAATTTCACAGGAAAATTAAAAGCGGTAGGAATGAAATTTTCATCATATGGATGTAACAATAGGCCCCGTTATAACAAATAATAGGTCCTTTTAAACCAATTTGTTTTTGAAAGAATAATAAAGCTCTTGAAGGTCTTCCACTTGCAAGCATAACAATATGACCTTCTTTTTGAAGCTTTCTTAAATATCTCTTATTTGCAAAAGAAATTTTCTTTTTATCACTTAAAAGTGTACCATCGAGATCGATAGCAATTAAATATCTATTCATTAATATCTAATAAACCTACTGCTTTATGGACAGATTTAAGTGTTTTATCTGCAACTTTTCTTGCTTTAATAGCGCCTTCTTGAAGGACTTTTAAATATAATTTATTCTCAACAATTTCCTTATAACGTTGTTGAAGTGGTTCGATAACTTCGATTACAGCGTCAGCAACTTCTTTTTTGAAATCGCCATAACGATAATTAACAAATTTAGCTTCGGCTTCTTCGATAGAAATATCTTTCATCGCAGCGTAGATAACTAAAAGATTAGAGATGCCTGGTTTATTTTCCGGATCATATTTAACTTCGCATCCTAAGTCGGTAACTGCGGACATAATTTTTTTACGGATGACATTAATGTCATCTTTTAAGAAAATGTCACCTTTTGGGTTTGATTTAGACATTTTCACAGTGGGATCGCTTAATGACATAATTCTTTTTCCGACTTTAGAGACTTCGGCTTTAGGCATTTTTAAGACTTTGCCATAACGATTATTGAATCTATTAACTAAATCTCTTGCGATTTCGACGTGTTGAGTTTGGTCTTCTCCAACTGGGACTATATCTGCATCGTATAAAACGATGTCGCCCGCCATAAGGACAGGGTAGGCAAAAATACCAAGGCCAATAGAAGAGTCTTTCATCTTGCTAGAAATATCTTTGAATTGAGTCATTCTTGATAATTCACCCATATATAAGTAGTTTTGGAAAACTGCATTAATTTCGCCATGCGCGGAGACAGAACTTTGTAAAAACATAGTGGCTTTTTCTGGGTCTAGACCAGCGGCAAGATAAAAAGAGGCAATATCAATCGAGTTTTGTCTTAAAACTTCAGGATCAATTGGAAGAGTTAAAGCATGTAAATCAGCGATGAAAATGAAACACTCTCCTCTATTTTGAAAGTTTTTTAATCTTCTTAAAACCCCGATGTAATTACCTAAATGTAAATTTCCTGTTGGCTTAATGCCAGTTAATATTCTTTCCGCCATAGTTTTTACCTCCGACAATATTAATATTGTAATTATTTTAAAGCATTATTTCAACAAAACATAATTTGTGTGCTAAAATTAGGGCATAAGGAGAATAGAGGAAAATATGATTGTTATTTACACATCACCTTCTTGCAGTTCATGCCGCAAAGTCAAACAATGGTTTGACGAACAAAAAATCGACTATGTCGAAAAGAATATTTTTGTCGCAACATTAAAAGAAGCGGAACTTAAAGATATTCTTATGAAAAGCGAAAATGGTACTGATGATATCATTTCCTCAAGGAGCAAAATCATTAAGGAATCTGGTATTGACATTGACTCAATGACAATTAAGCAACTTATTGAGTTCATCAGAAAAAATCCGTCAATCTTAAAAAGACCTATCATTGTCGATGATAGGAAGATTCAAGTTGGCTACAATTCTGAAGATATCAGAGCATTCATCCCCCACGCTAGACGTATTGCGATGTGGGAATGTATGAAGGGCAATTGTCCGAAGTTTGACTATTGTGATCATGCTTTAGATTCTAAAGGCGAATAATTCTTTAGTTGACATCTCCGAGAATTTGGAAAATAGAAATCCTTGAGATTTATCAAGGATTTTTTGTTTTAACAAAAGATAAATGGATACCTTATATTAAATTTATAAATTTAGATATTTCCTTCTTTCCTCTATCAAAATTAAAGAATTAAGAGTATCATTAAAGCATGAAAATTTCTATTTACTCAAAAGAAAAGGAAAACAAGGAAATAATCCTAGCGAAAGTCGCTGAACTTGTTAAAAAATACAATCATGAAATCAATAATGAAGATTTTGATTGCGTCTTATATATCGGAGGTGACGGCACGTTTTTGCGTGCAGTTCAAGAAAACAAAGATAAATTAGACGATATTTTCTTTATTGGCATTCATAATGGAAAACTTGGTTTTTTCTATGATTACACGATTGATGAACTAGAAGAAGTCTTCAAAGATTTAGAAAAGACAGAAAAAAACATCAGCAAGCATCGTCTTTTAAAAGCTGAACTCACATTAATTGATGGAGGAAAAGAAACTTTATATGCGGTTAACGAAATTCGAATCGAAAACCCATTCCACACATTAGTGAGTGATGTTTATGTTGATGGAGTTAAACTTGAAACCTTCTCTGGAAATGGTTTAATTGTTTGTTCTTCTTTAGGATCCACTGCTTATAATAGATCTCTAGGAGGCTCATTAATTTGTCCAACTTTAGACACACTTCAAGTGACTGAAATCGCTCCTATTTTCAACAAATCTTATCGTTCAATTGGCTCATCATTAGTTCTAAGTTCAGATAGAATTGTTGAATTCGTCGGTAAATTAACAAACGTTGTTGTGGGTTATGATCATTTAACCTCACATATTAACGATTCCACACGTATTAAGATTCAACTTTCAGACCAAACTGTTAGTATTTTACATAAGAGTGATTATCACTATATCAATAAAGTTAGAGAATGTTTTGCTGAATAATTATGGATGGGGAATTTAAAAATAACATCAATACTTTTTTAAAAAATAACGCAATTTGGATTGCGGTGGGTTTTGTTGTTATTATTCTTATTACTTTAATAATACTGTTTTTATTTAATCGAAACAAAACTAAAAAAATAGATAAAACTACATATTCTATTTCCACGAATGATTGGTTAGATTCTTTAGGAGGAAAAGATAACATCCTTGAAATATCTTCTAGAGGTTCAAGACTAACGTTATCACTTAAAGAAATCTCTTTAATAAATGAGACTAAATTAAAAGAATTAGGTGTAACTTCTTTATTAAAGATGTCGAATAAATTAATTCTTGTAATTGAAGAAAACGCTGCAAAAATCGAAGAAATAATCAAAAAATAATAGCGAAATCCGCTATTATTTTATTTCATTTAAACTTTCGAGAAGTTCCTCAATTGGAAGTCCAACAATGTTATAATAAGAGCCTTTATATTCTTTTATAATGTGATATTTTTCATTATCTTGAATGCCATAGGCTCCAGCTTTATCAAGAGGACTTTTGCTTGATATATATTGTCTAATTAACTCGTCGCTTAATTCGTTAAAGGTTACTTCAGAGATAACATGTTTAAGTATACATTTATTGTTATGGATAATTGAATAGGCGGTCGCTACATAGTGAGTTTTATTTGATAACAATTTTAAAATTCGATATGCATCATCTTCGTCTTTTGGTTTGCCTAAGATAGTCTTATCTATATAGACAATTGTATCAGCGGAGATAATGATATCTTCTTTATTAAAATTTTTATAAGCGAATTCACCTTTTCTTTTAGCGATATCTCTTACTATCAAAATAGGATCAACTAAATGAAGAGATAGATCTTCATCAATATCACAATTGTAAGTTAAAAAGTCAGAAGTGAGATATTCTGAAATTAAAGCTTTTCTTCTTGGTGATTTGGAGGCTAAAACTATCATTATTCAACTTTCGACATAATAACTGGAATTACCATTGGACGTTTTTGTGTCTTGGAATATAAGAAGTCGCTGGCGATAACTTTAATAGTTTGTTTTAATTCAGCGAAATTTGTTTTTCCTTTAAGTAGTTCCCTAATACTTTTTTCTACTAAGATTCGGCATTCTTCAATAATTTTTGGACTGCCTTGGTTAATTAAACCTTTAACATAGAAAGTTGGAGGAAGGATTAATTCGTTTGTTTTTGTGTCAACTGCGATTGCAACAGATAACATACCTTCTTCATTTAATACCTTTCTATCATTAATAACACTTTGGGCTAAACCTGAAATATCGTGGCCATCAATATAAGCGTTTCCTGCTTCAACTTTATAGCCCATCCTAATCTTGTGTTTGCTTAACACTAATGTGTCACCATTTTCTAAAACAAAAGTGTTATTTGAATCTAACCCTAAAGATTGAGCAAGTTCCGCATGGATTCTAAGCATTCTATATTCTCCATGGACTGGCATGAAATATTTTGGATTAACAAGTTTTAATAATAATCTTAATTCTTGTTTTGCTGGGTGACCAGAACTATGGATATCGCTTAATACAGAATTAGTGATAACATCCGCACCACATCTAGTTAAAGAGTTTTCAACTCTTTCAATCATCAATTGGTTACCTGGAATAGCAGAACTAGAGAAGACAACAGTGTCCCCTGGCATAATGGACAAATCTTTATGTTCCCCATTAGCGATTCTGCTTAATGCAGCACCTGGCTCACCTTGAGAACCAGTGCAAAGAACCACTAATTCATAGCTTTTATATAATTTAATATCTTGTGGTTGGATAATGCTATCATCTGGGATTTTGATATATCCAAAACTTCTAGCAATTTGGATGGCTTTTTCCATAGAACGTCCAATAATAGCGATTTTTCTATTATTTCTAACTGCAACTTCACATATTTGTTGGATACGTGCGATGTTAGAGGAGAATGTAGAAATGATCAATCTTCCTGGAGTTAATGAGAATATTTCTTCGATTGAAGATAAAACAGTCTTTTCGCTAGGTGTATATCCTTCATTTTCGGAGTTTGTGGAATCGCTTAAAAGTAAGTCGACACCTTCTTCTCCAAGACGTGCAAATTTAGTTAATTCGATATCTGGTCCAATTGGAGTAAGATCGATTTTAAAGTCGCCAGTTGAGACGATTCTACCTTCGGTAGTGTCAACACAAATACCAAATGAATCAGGTATAGAGTGAGTCACTCTAATAAAGGAAACTTTAAAAGTATCAACGTTGACGATGCTATTTTCATCATATTCAACGATTCTTACACGTTCTTGTAATTTATTATCTTCTAATTTGCTTTTAATAAGAGCAGCAGCAAGTCTAGGAGCGTAAATTACAGGGATATTTATATTTTGGATTAAGAATGGGATACCACCGATATGGTCTTCATGACCGTGAGTAATGAATAAAGCTTTAACTTTGTTTCTATTGTTTTTTAAATGGGTAAAATCAGGTATGACATAGTCAATACCAGGCAATTCAATACCAGGAAACCTAACACCTGCATCAATAATGATGAGTGTTTGTTCGTTTTCGATACAGTACATATTTTTTCCGACTTCGCCTAAACCGCCTAATGCATAGATAGATACAGGCATAGAAATATTATTTTGCATTATTCTCTCCTTCCTAATTATGTTATGTGTTATATGTTAGTTATATTATATTTATATATAAATTAATATGTAAAGAAAAATATATTAAATAATTTCTTCGTTAGGGAGTATTAACATAGGGTTTTTACTGTCGATATGATCATAATAAAATTTTCCATCTAAATGATCATATTCATGTTGTAAAACAATAGCGATATATCCACTTGCGGTAAGAACAACTTCCTCATTTGTAAGAGCGTCAAAAGCTTTCATTTTGATTTTATAATGCCTATGGACATAACCTTTATGCTCATTTGGAACAGATAAACAACCCTCTCCCCCGTTAAGTGCGGCTTTTTTAAGGCTTGATTCGATAATAACAGGATTTACTAATTGATATTGAACAATTTCGTCTCCCATATCGATATAGACACAAAACATTCTTTTTAATAATCCGATTTGAATCGCGGCTATTCCAACACCAGGTCTAATATTATGTTTTTTAGAATATTCAGGGTCTTGAGATTTTTTTAAATGGTCAAGCATTGAATCTAAAATATCTCTATCTTCATTGGAAAGAGGAAGACTAACTGGTAGGCTTCTTTTTCTCATAATTGGATTGGTGTCTTTGATAATTTTAATTTTCATAAATTAAGTCTACCATAAATTAGTAAAAAATTATAGGAATGTGATATACTTTTTTCATGAGAAATGAAACATATCAAGCAATTATTGATTTAAAAGAAAATATTAAGTCTTCTGAGGCTTATATTACTCTATTAGAAAAAGAAAAACTTATGGAAAATAATGAAGAGGTTATTTCTCTTGCTTATCAAGTGGATATCGCTTCAAGCGAATACAGTGAAATTTTAAAGCATTTTAAAGAAGGTAGCCATGAGGAAAAAGAAGCTAGACATAAATTATATGTCGCCAAAAAGGCTCTTGATGAGCATCCTCTTGTAAAAGACTATCTAGCGGCGTATCAAAGATTAAGAATTATGTTAGAGGAAATAAATGATATCTTATTTAAAGATATCTCTTTAGATTTATGCAAGAAAAACTTAATGAAATGAGAATTATAGGTGGCTTATATCGTCACCGCAAAATATATTGGCCAAGCGATAAAAATATTAGGCCAACAAAAGATAGAATCAGAGAAGCTATTTTTAATGCACTCGGAGATATTTCTAATAAATCTTTTTTAGACTTATATTCTGGAAGTGGAGCGATGGGAATTGAGGCTATTTCTAGAGATGCAAAAATCTCATATTTTGTCGATTTAAACAAAAACGCGATTAATTGTATTAAAGATAATATTTCTAGAGTAAATATCCCAAAGGACAAATATTTCGTTATTTATAATAACGATTTAGTCGCGATTAAGACATTTATCGATGAAGAAATACAATTTGATATTGTCTTTTTAGATCCACCTTATAAAAAAGGTGAATATGAAAATATATTAAACTTATTATTACAAAATAATATAATAAGTGAGGATGGGATAATCATTATGGAAAGTGATTATCAATTAGATATTGAAATCCCATGTAAAAAACATAAGATATATAAATACGGAAAAATATTTGTTAATATTTTCTGGAGGTAAAAAATGAAAGTTGCAATATACCCTGGAAGTTTTGATCCAATTACAAATGGTCATCTTGATATATTAAAAAGAAGTTTGGAAATTTTTGATAAGGTAATCGTTCTAATCGCGGTTAACCCTAAAAAGAAATATTTCTTTACAGTTGAAGAAAGAAAAAACATGATTCTTGACTCTGTTAAAGAATTAGGATTAAAAAATGTAGAAGTGGATGTCACGGATGGATTAACTGTCAAATACGCGAAAGAACATAACGCGAAACATTTAATTAGAGGCTTAAGAGCGGTTACAGATTTTGAATATGAATTCCAAATCGCTTCAGCGAATGAATTCGCAGATAAAGAAATTGATATGATCTTCTTCATGGCGAGAAATGAAACAACATTTATTTCTTCCTCAACAATTATGGAACTTCATAGAAATGGCGTTGATGTTTCTAAGCTTGTTCCTAACGCAGTTTATAAGAAATTATAATTATATATCTATTAAATATACATGCGTACGCGCATAAAGAAAACCGCTCAAACGAGCGGTTTTAATTTGAATCAATAATTATTGTTGTTGGTATTCATCAGAGAAGATACCTTTGTGATTCCAAGCATCACATAATGTAGCAGCTCTTGCGAAGTTACCATCGCCTTGACCTTCTTTTGGTGAGTAGTCAAAGAGAACTTCGTTAACACCGTATTCCCAGTTAACTGGTTCAGCTGGATTTGCTTCAACAAGGAATGTTGTTGGTGAATTGAATTTGCCTTCTTCAAGCATATTTCCTGCTAAAGAATAATATGTAGAAGTAGAACCACCTTGGTTAATGCAGTAGTTAGATTCTTGGGCAACTTGGCTAACTTCTTCAAATATTTTTGCGTATCTATTTAAAATGAAATCGTTAAAGAGGTTGTCGGAATCAATATCATCATCAACTGTATCAATGTAGATTGTGTGGATTTTAAATCCATTATCATCATCGATGACTAAACCTTTTTTGTTCCAGTTTTTTTGTAATGTTTCAAAACCTGGGAAACCAGATGCACATCCATCACAATTTTCTTGGACGAAGCAGAGGAAGAATTTTTCTCCGAATTTCTTGACATCATCTTTATTTAATTTAGAGACATCACCATTAGCTTCATCGATATCTTCCATATATTGGAATAATCTATCAACTTCACTATCTTTCTTTTCTTCATCTTCGACACCGTCAAAGCTTAAAGCATATTTTTGATAATATTTTTCAACTGGATCGCCTTCTTTGAACCAAGATTGAACACCTTTTGTGATATATGGGATTGAGAAGATAATTGCGAAGATACCACCAACGATTAATAATGGTTGAACCCACGCTGTATCTCTAATCCATCTACCGATACGTGCGAAGAATGCACCGATTGCTCTTAAAACTTTCATGTTAATTTCCTCCTATATTTACATATAGCGATATAATCTTATCACTCAAGCAAATTTATTTCAATAACATTATTATTGATTGAGTTTCACGATTTTTGACAATTAAACATTGTCTTACTTTGTAAAATCTTCAATAATTGTGATTTTTTTATGAAAAACAGCTACTTTTTGGAATAATTTTAATGAGTCCGCCAAGATTCACTGAAATCAAACCTAAAG
>JAFVUY010000130.1 GCA_017502465.1 Bacilli bacterium
AAACATTAAAAAAACACTTCATTAAAATAGGAAATGATTTTCAAATTTCCCTCGAGGAATGGAATCACGATGTTGATCATATACACGTCCTATTTAGGAGTGAGCCTACAACTAACTTATCTAAATTCATCAACGCATATAAATCCGCATCATCTAGATTGATTAAAGTTGCTTATCCTGAAATTAAAGATAAATTATGGAAAGAAGCCTTTTGGACAAAAAGCTATTGTTTGTTAACTTCAGGTGGAGTAAGTGTCGACGTTATTAAACAATATATAAAATCACAAGGAGAAGAATTTGAAGAAGATAAAAAAGACTTATAAATTTAGAATATATCCAAGCGTTTCTCAAAAAGAATTAATTGAGAAGACTTTAGGTTGTGTTCGTCAAGTTTATAATGATTTTCTTTCTATGTGTATTGATTCGTATCAAAAAAATTATGAATTTACGATTAAAAAATACGATTTAATTAAACTTCTCCCTGGATATAAAGAAACATTCCCCTATTTAAAAGAAGTTGATTCTATCGCCCTTCAACAAAGTGTTATACATCTTTATGATGCCTATATTAACTTTTTTAAGCACAATGCTTCGTTTCCTAAATTTAAAAAGAAAAAGAATGATTATGGTTATACGACCATGAATATAAATAATTCTATCCGTTTTATGGGGGATGATATCCAAATCCCTAAATTAGGTAAAGTTAGAATTGTCAAACATCGTCATATAAACGAATCATTTTCTTTTTCTATGGTATCTATATCTAGGAAAGGTAAATACTATTACGTTTCTTTAATGGGAGAAGAAGAATGCGTAGATTATGAAGAAATAATCAAAGAAGCATTAGATGTAAATAGCTCTATTGGTCTAGATTTTTCTTTAGAACATTTTTTTGTTACCAGTGAAGGTGAACACATTGACGCTCCTAGTTATTACGAAGATTCTCTTGCCAAATTAGCAAAAGAGCAAAGAAAATTGTCTCACATGGTTAAAGATAGTAAAAACTATTTAAAACAGAAACAGAAAATAGATAATCTATACATTCACATCACTAACCAAAGAAAAGATTTTCTTCATAAAGTATCACGTAACATCGCAAACAAATACGATTATGTATTCGTGGAAGATTTAGATTTAAAAGAAATGTCTAGTTCTAAAACTAAATATAAATTTGGTTTACGAATATTTGATTTAGGATATTCGACATTTTTAAATTACCTTTCTTATAAATTAGATTGGCTTAATAAAAAAATAATTAAGGTGAATAGATTTTTCCCTTCTTCTAAAAGGTGTAATGAATGTTATTACAAGAACGAAGAACTAACATTATCTCAAAGAAGCTGGGTTTGTCCAATATGTGGTAAGAAACATGATAGAGACATCAATGCGGCAATAAATATTAAAAAAGAAGGAATAAGAATGGTTCTTGAATCTTCTAATTAAAATAAGTTAATAAAATCAACCGATGGACCATCGGGGATAGCCTATTGATACTGTAATCACTAGATTACTTGAGTAGGAAGCCTTGCCTTTAATTGATAGATAAGGCGGGGAGGAGGTCACTAATCTCTATCATTTCTATTCTTACTATTCTTATCCAAAAAAGACATAATAAGGTATACGCTTTAATAGGTTTATCTTCCTTTGCTTTGGTGATGGTGTATTACTCTTTTATGTATTCTTCTATTCTTTTTGCAGGGGTCTTCTCATACGACTTTTTACCATCGCAATTAATAACCGCTTCTAGTGTTATCGCGATTATTTTAACCGCCAAAAAAGAAGAATTTTAAACTTTACTAATCAATAAATTCAAACTCCTTTAATAAATAGAGGAGTTTTTTGTTATGATAGTAAAGAGGATTTAAATTTATGGATATTAAAGCAGGTGTTTTTAAATTACAACTTAATGAAGAACAACAACAAATAATTAAAAACGATGATCAATTTTTAAACAAAAATGTGACTCTTGTTTTTTATAAAGATTTATCAAAGATGATGCAAGATTTACATAACCACGTTATTGAATATATTATAATGCCTTCAAGAGTGGTTAACACAAACGAGGTTTTCGATGCTTGTATTGAACTCGTTTTGCGTTTAAATCTTGAAAAAGTTAATGAAATTAATACATGCTCTTTGGATGTAAATTATGTTCCTTGCAATATTTATCAAAACCAATCTTCAATTAATGATCCTAATTTGCTTCGCTTTGGTAAAAGAGGGTTTGTACCATCTAGTGAAGGCACTACTAAGATTGAATTTAAGATGTTTAAAAACAACACTTATAAAACCAATTTGCTTACAAAAATATATATCTTCTTATTCGCGAACAAATATAGTCAAATCTTTAGTTTAATCATCAATATTGTTTCAGTTTTACTCTTAGTAATCGCTTTTGCTTTTACAGTAATCCCATCTTTACAAGGAATCCTTCCTATGGAATTTACAATCCTTGCTGATTCCATACCTCTACTTATGATTGTTGGGCAAGTTTTAGTGAAAATATTTGATGTCGATGAAAAAGCTAAAAGAAAAATGATTACAGGCTATTGGGTATATTATTCTTTTGAAGATGAATATAGCGATGGTAATTATGTTCCAAAAGGTTTTACAACTAGATTATTCCATATCACAAATATAGGTGGAAACTTAAGTTTATCTTGCAAATTCTCTGGAAGCGACACTCTTTTCTTTTCTAGTGAAAACAATTCATTTGATTATAATTTCTCCACAAGAATTGCCTCTGGTATTTATTCATACACAACAAACATGATTAACTCTAAAGGAAAACGTGCGGATGGTGTTTGTAAATACCAAGGTCGTTCAAATAAAGGCGATGTCTTAACATATATGGATGGTTGGTTTACAGGAAGAGGAACCGGAATTCGCGGCAGGGTTAAGTATTTTAGAATTTCTGAAAAAGATTATCGCACACTTGAAAAAGCTTACGCTTCTCCAAGCCAATTAACATTTAAAAACACAACTTGTATCGTAGGAATTTATGGGGATGTTAAATCTAATACAGATCTCGCTTTTGATAAACTATATAATGAAAATCCTATCTTTAAAGATGTTGAAATTTTAAAGAAATATTATTCTTTATTAAGCGACATGGAAAGAGATTTCAAATCTCATTCTATTGATTTTGCAATCGTTCCTACCTCAAATAGAGGTAAGAAGATTAATGAAAATCAAATTTTATTTGATTATGAATCAGCGAAAGTTGTTACCACTTTAGATAATAAAATCACTTACGCTCTTGGAAGTAGAATCAAAGATTATAAATTAGATAAAAACACTGTCTTCTATTCTCATAGACAATCATTAAAACAATGTAAAGAATTTATTGATTCAATAAGTGGATTAACTAAAGAAGCAACCTCTACTTCTCACGCAGCTAAACATATATCTTTAAATTACACTGACGACAATGTTGTTTGTATTGCTAACCATGAATCAATTGAATTTTATAACTTGTATAAAGTTAGAGATGTCGATGTAATTAATCCATACATTAATAAAGAAGAAAACGTAACAACATTCACTTTATTCATGTATCAAGAAAAATAGACATCATTAAAATCAATCTTTTATTCATAAAGAATTCTAGTGTTCTCAAGAATAATAATATTCAGCCTATACACAAAGTGTAATATATCTTAGTAATAATAAGATGTCGAATTAGATCATAACGAGAACAAAAATATAACAATCCAGACGGCAAAAAGAACTATACCTATAATACCAAGGGCTCTATATTTTTTTGTTTTATCAAGAACAAGGTTTAAAATACCAAACAACACTCCTAGCCAACCACCTAAAGCGCCAAAAACGACCGCTAATATACCGCACACCAATGCCGCGGAGGATTTTTTTGTTGTTGTGGCTGTTAATTTTTCTTTTCCTAACTCTGTGGAACAACCACAGGTTGGACAAATTAAACATTCATCATTGATTTGGGACCCACATGTACTACAATATTTCATAATCAAAAAACTCCTTGATTTTTTCTTTATTATATATATAGAGAGAGAGAGATTCAAGTTGAAAATTGACCAGATACCGTTATTGTGAATTCCTAAAGTAAATTCCGTTCCTTTAGAAAAACTGACAATGTTTTAGATTATTTGACCTACAAATATCAGTTCTAAAATAGGTTTCACTTTTGCTTTTTGATTCATAACAAAAATATTACTTTCTGATGGAGTTATAACCACCAAGAAATATCTTATTTAATCAACCATATAAAAAGCTAAGGTTTTTACGCCTTAGCATTTATATTTTATATATAAAATATTAATCAATCCAAGATGCTTTGATAAGTTTATTATCCGCGTCGAATGTAACTCTTAAGGAATCTAAATATACTCCTCTTCTATTGACGTTCGCATCGCTTGAATCTTTGATTTCCCCATTAGAGAAGGCGGAAACGAGTTTAGAATTTCCTGCTCCGTGAGATGTAATTAACATCCATCCTTCTGGAAGGAATACTTCGAACTTTTTATTCGCCGAACTATCTTCAGGTGTCGATGGTCCATAACCATCTAAAATGTTGAAGCATGGGTTTGTTAAATAATTTTCATAGTATGTATTGCAGTAATATCCTGTTCCCATTGGACCACCATAACCATTTGGTGGATATTGAACTGCATAAGCAATTCTACCTTCTGGGTCAACGATAATGTAATATCTCCAACCATTGTATGACCAAGTACTTGCACCTGTAGATTCGTCATATGATTTAATTTTTGTGTTTGCAATATCATAAACTGCGACAAGGTCAGCCCCTGCGTCAGAGTTAATTTTTGCAACTTCGACATCTGTAACTGGAATAACAGGAGCATTTGGATCAACCCAAATATCGATATTTAAAGTCATTTCTTCAAGGTTAATTTCGAAAATATATGTATTACCTGTATTACCAGAATAAATGAAATTATCGCCTGTGGAGCTGTATAAATCATCTCCCCATGTTGCGTTAGGTGTGTTTTGGAAGTAACCAGTAATTTTTGTAAAATCACTAACACTGAGACGTTCACCTCTATAAGAGAAGACGATTCTATTCCAGATTGCGAATTCTAATTGAACTGTATATAAGCCAGTTTCGACATTCACTTTCATCTTGCCTTCATATGTTCCTGAATAAAGTAAACCAATATTTGAACAATCTTCTTTAACGTTTTCTGTTGTGAATGTGAAATCACTATTTAAATGATAAACGTAACAATTTCTTGCTAAGTCATTATCTTCAAATAATTTTGAGAAGCCAACTTGTGGTCCAAAACCAAGAACGATGTTATGTGTGTCATCTTTAACTTGATATTTATATGTATGTGCGTGACCAACAAAATAAGCTTTTGTACTTCTTTTTTCTACTAAAACATCATATAAACCGGTATTAACTTTTGGTCCACCATCTTTAATTGAATTAACTGCGTCCGCGCCTAAATCTTGTTCAATGACAAAGGAGGCTCCATCACCTTCAACTGCTCTACCATAAAGGGTCGCGTGTTCTTGAAGTTGAATGTGTGAGAAAACAATTGTAGGAACGACTTCGTGAGCGTTACCACTTTGTGCAGCGTATGTTTCTTGTAATGCATCAATTTTAGTTTTATACCAGTTGATTTGTCCTTGGGTAATAGCTTGATATTCACTACCTGTATGAACGCCTGCATCAAAGAAAATTAACGAACCAAGCAATTTGTCTTTCGCTTCGTTAAGTAATTGAATTGAGAAGTTACCGTATCTATTTTCTGCTCCTGTTTCATAATATTCATTCGCATATAATAGATATTCGGTATTAGAGGTTAATAAAGTTTCATTTAATTCGGCTTTAGAATAACCGGTTTGGTTAGATTCTGAATCATGGTTGCCATAAATAAATGTCCATGGAGTTTCATAATCTTCCATAATGTTGATAAAGTTTTTAAGTTTTGTAACACCTGTAGATAAAATATTGTCGCCACTACAGACAATAAGGTCAGGTTTGGCTGTTTCTACTACGTAGTCCATGTAAGTTTTGGTTCTATCAACCTTATCGTTATGCCAATCATTGCCTTCAATACCAAAATGGATGTCAGCGAATTGAGCAATTTTTAAAGGCTCTCCATCTTTAAGTGCGAGAGATAGACCAAATTGAGTAGTATCTTGTTCGCTTTCACTTTCGCTTACTGGTGGTTCACTTTCGCTTTCAGATTCAACACTTTCTGAAGCGCCACCTCCACAAGACGCAAGTAAAGAGAGCAAAACAACTAAAGGTAAAAATTTAATTTTAGCCATAATGGTTTCTCCTATAAAATTTCTTGACTATATTTTAGCAAAACAAAAATATAGAAAGAAACTTTCTTAAGCCTAAAACTAATATTTGATTATTTTACCTTAAATCTCGATAAGGGCTCCCGCGGAGACGATATGTCTATAAGAGCAAACAACATCTGCACCTGGATTAACTTTATGACCACACATATTTGATGGAATTTGTTCTTCTTCTAATTCATCAATTTTATCTATTTCATTATTTTGATATTTGCTTAATATAACTATTAAAAATCTAAATCTTTCTTTAAGGCCACCTAAACGAATAATTTGTTTTTCATAACCCATTCCCTTAGCCTCTTTAAGCCATTGGAATTCATAAGTTTTAATAAATTCATCAATGCATTTAATAACCTTTTTCGCTCTTAAAATAATTGGGGATAGATCTTCTTTATTTTTATAAGCTTTATACAAATCTGAAGCTAATCCTACTTTAGTTTTAAGAAGCTTTGCTAAAGAGGCTAGTGATGCAAAAATATATCCAAAATCTTCGTTTTTAGACAGTTTTTGCATAGTTTTTTGAACTTTATTATAAAAATCATAAAAAGAATTATCTTCCACTTCGTTATAAATGTTTTGAAGTGGATCATTATATAAATGAATAAAACTTAAGTCGTTAATATTGCCTTTAAATCTAGATTTTTCTTGATTGAATCTATCTAAATCATCAATATGTAAATAATCTAAAAAACTCATTCCAACAACATCTAAAAATTGTTTATAGCATTCTTTATTGAATTTACCTTCTTTAAACAAAACACTCGCATAGAACGCTCCAGGAAGACCAGAGAAAATAGAAGCATCAGCAGCCCCATCACTCCAAGCGGTAAGCAAGAAATTATCTATGTTATGTTTTCTTATTCCTAATATTTGTTCTTTGATGGATAAAAAGGCATAGGAATTATGTGGAGCAAACCCTCTCCACTTATCAATTCCACCTGCGTAGGCCACTCTATCATCAGATATCTTTTTATATAATTTTATTTCTTTGTCGGTTTCTTTATTTCCTATTGGAGAATATCTCCAAATAAATGGTGTTATATTTTCAGGGAGTTTAACTACATCTCCATTAAGATAAGAAGACATAAGCATGTCACCCCAAATATAACATTTATAACCATATTTTTTAGCGATGTTATTAACTCTATCTAAATGGTATTCCATTAATTCTTGAATCTTCGCAGGTCCATGAATATCTTGATATCTGCCTCTACTTAATCTCCAAGCTTCATCCATCCCAATATGAATTACACGAGATGAAATAGTTTCACTCATCGTAGATATCATATCTTCGATAAGTTTATAAACACGTTCATCTTTAACTAAAAAGATGTCATTAATATCATAAAGATCTCTATATGGTCCATGTCTTTGAATTCTTTCCATATGCGCAAGAGTTTGAATACAAGGACGTAATTCCATCCCTTTTGAATGGGCGTAAGCATCTATTTCTTTTAATTCTTCTTTTGAATATCTTCCACGCATATAACCAAAATATGGATGATTATTCATTTCAAACATATCTTCGGTATAAAGCATTAAATATGTGTAATTAAATTTAGAAATGATATCTATAAATTTTTTGATTGTTTCTACGCGTGGGACTTGTCCGCGAGAACAATCAATCATATAACCTAATTCCTTCATGTTTTTATTCTCTCTATTTCACAAAAGGTATAACAAATTGTGCGGCGGAAATCCATTTGTTTTCAATTGATAATCTGCCTTTTAAAATAAGGTAGTCTTCATAAACATCTACAAAGTAGAAGGTAGAACCATAAACTTGTTCTCGATTATCATTTAATACATAAGCACTTGAACCGCAGTTAACATAATTTGCGTCATTTCCATTACCAAAAAGTGATGTTTGAACGCAATTTAAATCTTGATGAGAATGACCAGAGAAAACAAAAGCATTTTTATATTGTTTAATAACATCTCTAATGCCGTTATTTTTTGTGTTTAAACCATGCCATCCATGTCCTTCGAGAGTTCCTGAAACAGTGTTATAAATACCTTGATGCATAAAGATCATAATCTTTTCATCTTTATCAAGTTTTGATATCTCATCTTTAAACCAATTTAATTGATTAACGCTCATAACTCCATGAGTAGAAACATCTTCACTACCTAAAGCGAAACATTTAAATCCGCCTAATTCAAAAGTGAAATATGCGCCTGGCATACCGGTATTTTCTTTATAAGTATTAATTGCGTCTTCATAGACTGTGAAATATTGAAGTTCGTGATTTCCAACAATCGGATAAAGGGTTGGCCTAGTTTCAAAAACCGAATCAATATATTCGTAAAATAAATCATAATTATTTTTATTCCCTGTGTTCGCAGTGTCTCCTACAAACACTAAACCTTCGCTTTCGTGTTCATAGTTTTTGACCGCATTAAGATTAGAAAGGAAATGAGAATTATAATTTTTACAAGTATATTTAGATTCAATATGTGTGTCGCTAGAAATTTGAAGCGAAGTCAAATATGTAGATTCATTAACTTTTAAAGTGTCAGGGATATTAAAGAAATATGAACTACTTCTACCGTTTTCTACAAATACTTCAATTTGATTAGCTATTTCAGGTGCGAACATCGCATCATTAAGTTTGATAACGATTTCATCTAAATCTTTAGATGTAAATGTTTTAATATATGTATAATCTTCTAATCTAACATTGTCTTTCGCCCAATAAAGATAATATTTTAATTCTTCTAAATGGGTTGTATTTATTGTTATCTCTGAATTGATTAGACCGTTATTAGTGACATTAATTGAGGCAGCGCTAACCCCGTAATCATTTTCATCATCGTCTAATATCGTAACAACTTCATAGTCACAGACTATATCTAAATTCTTATCAAATAAAAATAAGTTGTAATCACCTGATTTTTTCAAATCTTTGATTTCGAAAGAATAGACATAAATGTCATTCTTAATTGGTTTTCTTCTAATCGCTCCTTTTGCAGAGCCAGGTTCAGAATCTTTATCAAAAATTCCTAATGAATATCCGCTTTCATATCCTTCGATATAGACATCAATCGTTGAATCTTTTTCTCTATCGTAAACATAAGTATGTAAATTAATACCTTTTTCTTTAACTATCCCTTCCCATGGGTCAACTTTACTAGAGCAAGAAGAAAGGAATGTTGTAATAAACATTAAAGAGAAAATAAAAGCGGTCGTTTTCATAAATTATCCTTTCTATTATTCATAGAATAATATAATTAGAATTTTTTAATATAGTTAGCAAGTTTTTCATGTCCTTTAACAGTTAAATGGACAACATCTTTATAATTAACGTTTCTATCGTTTGCATCAAAATATTGTTTCATATGATTCCATGGATCAATAGTTAAACAATCTAATTCTTCTGCAAGTTCAGTAATAGCCTGTCTATAGTCTTTATATAAATATGTGCTACCCCAAGTTCTTCCAGAATCTAAACAATATTCAGAATATGTGCAGTTAAGAAGAATAATTTTAATATTTGGATTTGCTTTTCTTAAGCAATTCACCATAAAGCGATAGCTACCTTTAAATGAATGAGCGTTATCAAAATTATCTACGTTATAAATATCATCACCCTCGACTGTGATTGGAGGTTGGAAATATTGATCGTTATGACCATAAGCAATAAATGCATAATCGACATCGTTAATTTCTCCATTATCTACAGCTTGTTTGACTCTTCTTGGCCCATCAAGAACATCTGTTAAGGTTTTATATTCTTTCCAAATATTGCTACCTTCATACATATATGTTCCAGTAGTTCCTCCGATTGCGTAATTGTTTTTAAAAGTCAAACCGTATTCTTTAGCGATTTTTCTAACATAAGTTAAGTCAGCATTGATAGTAGCGTTCGCGGTGACAGAATCACCAAAGGCAACTATTTTTTCTCCCTTTTGCATGCTAGAAATATTCCAGGCTCTTTTATAAGTTCCCATAGGTTTAACATCAATTTCAACTTTTTGATATGAATCATTTGCTTTTAAAAGCAAATAAGTTGAACCTTCTTTTAGACCTATGAGGCAATTATCTTCTAATTTAACAAGCGAGGAGTCATAAATTAATACTTCAGAATTTTCATATTCAATAATGTAGTTATCAATACATAATCTTTGATTAACTTCCATTTTGATATCAGGAAAATACATAAAATCGCTTGTTTGAATATTATCGAGTTCTTTATTAATCATAGAAGCTCCTCCGCTGCAACTTGTTGCACACATACATAAAAGTGGAAATAACACTAAATATTTAATTCTCATGTTTATTCAGCGTCTCCTAATTCTAATTTGTGAGTAATATAACCTGTCGAGTTAGCAAGTAAGTTATAGTCAACAGAGAATCTAACAACACTATGAGCAGGGACTTTGACTGTATAGACAAATGGGTCAGTAATAGCAGCGCCATAACTTGAACTGTTAATTCTAACGCAATATTTAGGTGCGAAAGCATTAATGTCCGCTTGACCATTTTGGTCTCTAACATAAGCAAGAATAACTCCGTTATGACCAAGTCTATAAGTAACTGTTCTATCTTTGTCGCCTTGGTTTACTAGAGTAAATGTATCAATATAGTCAACCATCCAGTTACCAATATTCGCGTTTGTGCATCTTCCATCAAAATGCATTGGGTCGATAACAATTGGTTGTCCTGTTTCATAATCAATTGTGATATATCTTGTCATATCAGTTCCAACCGCGTTAGCAGTGCCATTTGGGTTAATATGAGTGACCCAAGTGCTTTGGTTTACAAATGATTTTGATTGCAAATCAGGAATTTCAGAGAATTCGGGACCACTCTTAGAAGTTGTGAAATATGGGTTTGTAAATGAAACAGGTAAAATCTTTGAAACTGTTTTGTCATTAAATGTAAATGTTAAGGAAGCATCAACAACTCCGTGGCATGTGTCATAACCGACATATTGAGCGCCATAACCGTTATTTTTCATATATCCTAATTCTTTACCTTCGGTAATGTATTCGGATTTATTAATATTTTTCGCGTTGCTATCGCGATACGCCATAAATTGACCTAAGGCTTTAGAACCTCTAACTGTGAATAGCACCGCGCCATTAGAGCAGCCTGTTAATGAAGGAACAACCTTTTGATCAGCAGTGCCAAAAACGTTAATGTTTTGATAAGCGTCCGCGGTCGTACCGCCCATAACATAAATATATTTTCCAGCTGGAACTCTATAAGTAATTGGTTGATAATTCATGGATTTGTAGTTATTTGAAAAACCAACATAAGCATCAAAATTAGCTTTTTGGGAATCGCTTAATTCATCATAATGTGAATCAAATTTTAAATTATAAAATTTAATCCATTCATCTTCGCCAAGCCAGCTACCCGCTCCACCGACTTGATGACCAATGTTTTTAACAGTAACAAACATATCTTCGTTACCAGTATTAGTTACTCTATATGCATAATAGAAACTATGGTCTGTTTTGTTATTGTGTTCAAATGTAAAGAATACATCTTTATCACTAACATCAGCCTTAGTTAAAACTGTATTTAAGCACATCGTGCCTAAAGCTTCTGGGTTATTACAGTTAATATATAAGCCTCTTGAATCACTTCTTTTCTTAACTTTTAATTCTTGAGAAACAAGTGGGTCAACATTTGGATCGCCATAAACATCATAAGAATCAATGTTTTCTTGTTCTAAAACATCATATGGATTTAATTGAACATGTTCTTTTAATGTAACTGTAACATTAACGAAAGTTTCGCTTTTACCAGTAATGGAAAGATAAACTAAATCATCTTTATCTAAGAAAACTGAAACAGAATTTGAAGAATCTCCAAGAGATTTAAATTCACTATCAAAGATTTCGATCTTAGTGGTGTCACTACTTGTGATTGTGTATTCATCATCATAAGGAGCAATCATTTTATATATCGCTCTACCATCGATGTTTAAATCATCATAGACGGAGGAAAATCTAAGAGCTTCTTTGTTCTTGACTAAAGAAGATTCTTCTTCAACTTCGACCGTTATTGTTTCATCAATATATTCGTTCTCGCTTGAGTTCCAGCGAGAAGTGACTGTATCTTTTTTATATCGCTTTAGGGATAAAACTACTTCATTAGAAGAAATTAAATTGACGAGTTCTTGATAACCTTTATTAGTTAAATTATAGCCTCTATAACCATTAGGAATAACAATATTACCATCAACTAAAGTTGGAGTAAAACCGTTTGAATAATATTCGTTATTTAATCCATAACCCGCTTTCACGTTAGCAGCGGTGTAAACAATATTATTTTTAGAATTAAGAATAAGATAATTTCCTTGTTCATGAAGAGACATGAGCATAACTTCACCCTCTACATAACGATTGATAACGTATCCACTTGAGAGTCCAATACATTTGTTTTCATCCATAGAAATACCTCCTCCTGAACCCCAAATGCTTTCGCTTGAATTTTGTGAAGGCGAACACGCACCTAAAAGAAGTGATGTCGCCATTAAGATAACTACAAATTTATTTTTCATAAATCCATTATACAAATTTAATATTATTAAATAAATCCAGGATTCCTAAAACCTAATATCTAAATATTTTTGAATAAAAATAATATATTTATTAAAAAGTGAATAATATAAAAATTGTAAGTTTTAAAAGAAATATTAGAATATTTTTAGTCATAGTATTATAATATTTATATTATGAGCGAAAAATCATTTAAAAGAACCCAAGACGCCTTAAACGGAAATGATGTTTTTATCCAAATTTCTAAGGTGGATAAACATTACCCAATTCACTTTCATAGTTTTTATGAATTAGAGATCGCAATTGAAGGAAGTGGAACACAGATCGTTAATGGTAATAAATATAATGTAGATACCTCTACTGTTTTTATTTATCACGTTAATGATTATCACGAAATCCAAGCAGAAAATCCTTTAACAATGTATAACATTGGTTTTAATGTGAATATTCTAGATGACTCTATTATTGAAACTATTTTTAGTTATGAAAATGAGATTGTTATTGCTCTTACTCCTCATAAGTTACAACAAACAGTTTCCCTTCTTAACATCATGTACGATATTTCTAATTCTTTAAGAAGCAATAAATATATTATTATGGAGCATTTATTAAATGCTTTATTATTTACAATTATTGGTTCTCAAAAAACAAAGAACTCAAAGAAAAAGACATTATTAAGAAATGATGTCCTTCAATATATTCATAAGAATTTCGCAAAATCACCATCATTAGAAGAAATCTCTTCTTATTCTGGATATCAAAAGAATTATTTCTGTGAAATCTTTAAAAAGAAAACAGGGATGACATATGTTGAATATATCACCCATTACAAGATTAACTATTCTAAAAAATTATTAAAGATTCAAAATAAATCAATTAAAGAGATATCATTTGAATGTGGTTTTGATTCAGCGTCTAATTTTATTAGAGAATTCAAAAAACGTAATAAGATGACTCCTAAAGAATATAGGAAATTACATCAATAATTATTGTTCTTTATTATAATCTTTTTCGACTACAAACACTCGAGTGCGGCTAATTAAGCATTCGAGGTTTTTATTATCTCCTCTTATTTTTGAAATTGATAAAGAAATAGAATTTACTAATAAGGAAATAATAGTAAGCACGAATAATGAAACCGAGAAGGCTCCAAGAGTGAAAACTGGAACTACAAATGAAACGGTTAAATTAATAAATAAGGAAATTATAAATCCAGCGAATAAATATTTAATAATTCCATAAGCGAAACGAATTAATAAAGAAACGATCGTAGCTTCTTCTTTTTCTTCTGATTCTTTTATGAACGCTCTTTTAAGAATGAGCTCACCTGGATTTCTATGATATTTAGTGAAAAGAGGAATGATTAAAGTGATAACAATAAGTGAGATTCCATAACTTACAAAGGTAGACATTGTGTCGTAATTTAAAAGGGTTTGATAGATGGAATTATGTCTTTCTAAAAGTGTCGCGTAATTATCGCATTTTAGTAAAAATTCTCCTGAAATATTGTATTTTTGCACGAAAAATTGGAAAAATTCTTTATCTATTTGATAATAATCATCATCAACAAGTTTAAGGAAATTATAAGAATATAAAGCCTTTCTAACATCGTCTTTAAAATATGGATATTCTCCACTTGTATCTTTAAAGAATTTCGCTCCCTCATTATCAATATCTAATATTTCATAATAGAAATAATCTTTTGGATTTGTGTTAGAGAAATCAATAACTAAATTATTATTTGAATCTTTTTTATCAACGATATATTGGGTGAAAAAATTACCTAAGAAATCATCGTTAACAACATTTCCATTCACCTCGATATCAATAAAAGGTTTAAATGTATCTTTTTTCTCATTATATTTTTCAATATCTTCATCTAAGTCATATGATGAATTTTCATAATTATATTTAAGGAGTGTTCTTAAATAATACTCATAATAATTATTAATTGAATATTGGTCTCCATTATCAAAATTATGAAGAAGCTTAGCATCTGTCGCCATTTGGTTAAGAGTAGCTCTATCATCTAACATTTGAATTTCATCTTCCTTGTAGTTTGCGTTTTTGATTGGAAGAAGCGCGCTATAATAAATAACCAAGCCGAAAACAATAACAAAAAAAGCATTTAACAAAGTCATTAAAAAACATCTTTGAGAATTTTTTTCATAAAATAATTTCATTTTCATCATTTCACCTTAACTATTTCAATAATTGTAGGAGTAAAATTACCCCTACCCATAGATAAGTTTAACCCAACATTCATATAATATTCACCTAAATAAATATTATTGTCTAAATTATTAAAATATTTAGACTTTGGATCTAAACCATTAAGTTTAAGGAATCTACTTCTCCAGTTAATATGCCTATAGTTCAAAAAGAAGACAATTGCGTTTTCTTTGTTTTTATCAACAACTTCCCAAGACACAAAATTAGATTCAAATGGGGAAATAAGCGAATAATAATCTCCGTTATCAATAATATCTTTGTTTCTTAGGAAAATATCATTGCATTCAAGAGCTTCCTTAATTTGAGATTCGTCTAATTTAGTAGGGTCGAGTTCATAGCCAAATGTTCCAAAATAGGTTACTGCAGCTTTTTCTTTTATAGATAAATATTTCCTCATTGAAACATGGCTTCCCATCATTCTTAAAGGATAGAAAGTGTTTGCGGAATATTGGATTTCACTTCTAGGTATAGCGTCAGTTTCATCGCTACCCCATATTTGATGTGAATAAAAAGCCATTCCTAAATCAAATCTACCTCCGCCTCCGGAGCATGTTTCTAAAACAATATTTGGATAACGAGTCATAAATCTATTTAATAAATCGTATGTTCCAAGAGCGAATAAATGGAATATTTCTTTTTGTTTAGAAATAGGTAAGGTCTTACTATAAGCCTCTGTTAACATTCTATTAAAATCCCATTTACAATAATCGATATCGTATTTATCAAATATCTTAGAAATTTGATTAAAGACATTGTCTCTCGCCTCTTTATTCGTGACATCTAAGACAAATTGATGTCTTAAAGTTGTAGGTTGATTTATATTTGGATCAAATAAAGCGTATTCGGGATGTGCTTTATATAGTTTAGAATTAAAAGAGATTTGTTCTGGTTCAACCCATAAGCCAAATTTAATACCTAAATTATGCGCGTGAGAGATTACTTTTTTTAAATCAATTTTATTTTCATCAATAACCCAATCCCCTAGGCCATAAGTATCGTCATTTCTAAACCATCCATCATCTAAGACAAAAAGCGTGATACCTAAGTCTTTGCATCTATCTAGCATTTTAATAATTTTGTCTGTATTAAAATCAAAGGTGCATCCTTCCCAAGAATTCAAAATAATTGATTTTTGCATATCTTTTGGAAGTTTTCTCAATAAATATTCACGATTTATGTCGTGGAATATATGAGTCATTGAGTTAACGCCTTCACTTGTATAAGCAACAAAAGATTCTGGAGAAGTAAAAGATTCACCTTCTTCTAATTGAGCTTCAAAATTATAATCATTCATTCCAATTGTGACTCTAAGTTGTTCCATTTGAGTTCTTTCAAAAGTCATCTTAAAATTATTAGAATAAATTAATCCTCCTCCGATGACTTCTCCATGATTTAAAGAAGCGCTACTTTCTTTTAGCATATAAACAGAGGAATTATTAAATCCCTTCCCGCCGCTTACATCTTCAATAACAATCTTGTTGTGGTGTAATTCTTGAGTTTCTAAAAGCTTATCTGAAGCATATGCTCCATGAAGGGAAATAAGTTCATAATTACAATTAGATAAATCTAGTATTTGTGAGAAAAGTCGATTAACTTTAATAATATTTTTAGAATTATTAACTATCTTATTATGTCTAAGAATAACATCATAATCTTTTAAGATCGTGTAATAAGCGTATAAATAGATTTCATCTTTAACGTCTTTTAAAACGATCTCTAAAGTTTCTGAATTAGATCCATCCACTCTTAAGTGAGGAAGACCCTCTAAAATTGGTCTACCTTGATATATTTTATGAGAATGATATCTAAAATCAGTAACACTGCTATTATCAAAATGAGAGATGATGCAAAGAGGTTCTCTTTTATCATTTCTTAAATTAGATGGGACTTCACTTAAAATTGAAAAAGGGTCTAATTTAGGATTAGAAACTTCTTTATTTGTTTCTAGATCTAAATATGAATATGTGTCTGCGTATATATTTTGGATTGATTCAATTTGAGCAAAGGAAAAAGAATCAATACTTTTTCCAAAATATAATTTAATAAGCATCTTATATTCATTAATATGGATGACATAAGATATTCTTTTATTATCTAAATAAAAGGTATTCGTAGTCTTATCAAAATTAATCATATTAGAAAATAACTTTCGAATCTAAAACATCAAAGATATGAATCTTATTTGTGTCTAAGACAACTTTAACGTCGCTTCCTTCGTTGACTGAAGCAGTTGTTCCTGTTTTAAAGATAAAATCTTTACCTAAAATGTCGACGTGAACGAAGTATTCATTACCAAGTAATTCAGTAATTTTAACTAAAGAAGAGAGTTCATTAGATGGATTTGCTTCTTTTGGAATATTACCATCAACAACAAAGACATCTTCTGGTCTAACACCGAATTTAATCTTATAAATACCTGTTTCAAGCATTTCAAGATATTGTGCTTTAAGGGCCAGTTTAGCCTCTTTTTCTTTTTCAAAAAGTTGTAAGCACATTTCTTTTTCTTCGTCATCTAAAGTTAAATTATCAAGTGGGTCACCTGTGACACCTTTAGCAGGTTTATATTTCTTATTTTTAAGTTGTAAAACAATTGTTTCACGTTTCACTAATAATTCTTTTTCATATTCTTTTTCTAAACCAGTTTCAACAAAGTTATCAATTTCTAAAACTTTTTGTTTGATTGAATCTTCAAATAATTTGAAATGTTCTTTGCTTAATTTTAAGCTTCCAGCTTCTTTAAAATCGATAACACCTTTATTAAGTGTGGTTTCAACAATATTCATTGCAGGAGAGCCAATAAATGTCGCGACAAAGACATTTGCAGGATGATCATATATTTCTTTTGGAGAACCGATTTGTTGAACAACACCTTTATCCATAACAACAATGCGATCCGCCATTGTCATAGCTTCTGTTTGGTCGTGAGTGACATAAATTGATGTTGCCCCAATAGTTTTATGTAAACGTTTAATTTCACTTCTCATAGAAACACGAAGTTTTGCATCTAAGTTAGAAAGAGGTTCATCCATCAAGAAGAGTTTTGCTTGTTTAACAATTGCTCTACCTAAAGCAACACGTTGTCTTTGACCACCGGAAAGAGCTTTTGGTTTTCTGCCTAAATATTCTTCAAGTTGTAAAATTGAGGCTGCTTCTAAAACAAATTTATCAATTTCTTCTTTTGTATATTTTCTATGTTCACATAATTGAACAGGGGTTGTTTGAGCTTCTTCTAATTGTTTTTTTAATTGAGCTTTTTGATTGAGTAACACACCTATTACTTCTTTTTCAATTGTTCCGCCTTTATAGCCATAAGATAAAACGTTATTAATTTGTTTTTCTAAATCAGCGATTTGTTTATTAATAGAAGCAACTTTCTTCTCATCAATACCCATAACAGGATTATGATTTTCATCAAATAAAGGAATATCATAAGGTCTAAGTTTAAGAGCGAACGCCATATTGTCATAGACTGACATATGTGGGTATAAAGCATAGCTTTGGAAGACCATCGCGATATTTCTATCTTTTGGAGGTAGAGAGTTTGCATATTTTTCATCAATAAATAAATTACCGGCTGTAATTTCTTCTAAACCTGCGATCATTCTTAAAGTTGTGGATTTACCACATCCTGACGGACCAACAAAGACAATAAATTCATTCTTTTTGATATCCAAATCAAAATCATAAACCGCTTGAACAAGGTTATCATAAATCTTGTTAACCTTTTGAATAGAGACATACGCTCCTTTATGTGGTTTCTTTTCTTTTGCTCTATTAGCAAGTTCGATAGCAGCGACACGATTATAGTTAATTACATTTTTAACATATTCTTCATGCGCTTTAATTTTTGCTTCAATTTTTTCTCTTTTTTTGCGTTGAGCCTTTGTTTCTAAGATTTCTTCGTTTGACATAAATTAAGCCTCCTATAATTCATTTTTTAAATCGCTAAATGTGACTGTAGATATATTTTTCATCGCTCTATCAGAGGCGATTGCCACTAAGTGGCCATTAATTGAATCTTCGACATCTGTGAGAGATAAACTTCTTTCACCAGTTGCAAGATAATGGACGAAATCTCCTACAAGTAGGAGGTCTCCTCCTCCATGTCCATCATGGACATTTAAATCGTATTCGATTAATTCTCTAGAGAATTTATCTTTTTGATATTTTCTAACAAATATCTTTCCTTCTTCCATAACTCCATATATCTCACCAGAGGTTGTAATAATATGAAGTGTCCTACATGGATATGAAGTGCCACCTATCATGTTAAGAGTGACTGTTACTCCATTTTCAAATACTACAGATGTCACTTGATGATCCACTAAATCTTGAGGTCCATCAAAGACACATCTACCTAAAGAATTTGATTTTAATAAAACTTGTTCTTTATCTTCTTTAGTTAGTTCATCCCATTGCTTACCTTCAAATGCATTTTGGAAAATAATTGGGTCCATATGAGTATTAATTAAATTAAAATAACAAGAATATTGGCATTCTTCTTTATATTTACAAGTAAGGCATCTATCTGAAGCACCTTGTGGTTTGTTTTTAGGAATGAAGACACTTCTTTCTCCAAAGGAAGAAATGTATTTGGGTGCAGCCTCACTATTAAGCCAACACATTAAATCTGTGTCGTGGCAGCATTTCGCCATTATCATTGGGGAACCGCATTCAGATTCGCTTCTCCATTTGCCTCTAACGTAAGAAGCTAAGAAGTGAGGAATATAGACATGTTCCGCCATTTCAATAGAGACTAATTTTCCGATTTCTCCTGAAAGAAGAATCTCTTTTGCCTTCCTATAAAAAGGTGCATATCTTAAAACATGACAAACCGCGAATTTGCGGTTATATTTACGAGATTCGTGCAAAAGTTCGTTTAATTCTTTGGGATTTGTAGAAATTGGTTTTTCTAAAAGGACATCATAACCCATCTTAAATAATGGAAGAGTGGTCTCATAATGGTATTGATCCATCGTACAATTAAAGACGACATCTCCGATTTTAGGCGCTCGTTTAAGCCAGTCTTCAAAGGAAGTAAAGCAAGCATCGTCTTTAAGATTAAACATTTTCTGCGCGTGTCTTAAAGCGGTCATGTTCGTATCCATGATTTGAACGATTTCTAATTCGTCAGGATGTTCTAAGGCATAACCCCCATAACATTTCCCGCGATTACCTAAACCAAAAATAACAGCCTTAATCTTTTTCATATTAGCCCTCAAAAGAAATGATGACATCATCTACACCGTTAAAGTCTTTAATATAAGTTTTTCCATTATGGATAACTTTAATTTTCTTATAGGTGGATTTGTATTTATTTCTTTTCACTTTTAAAGCAAATTGTTGTTTATTAAATGAAACATTATAAAGATTATAGATACCTTTTTCATAATCTAAAGTTTCTCCATCATCTTCATATAGTTCATATTTTCCATTTTTACCATATAGATTAAAGATAATCGTATCAATTTCTTTTTTATTGATATAAGTTAATCCTTCATACATAGGAATAATGGAATTTTCTTTAATATAAATACCAGTGTTATCTAAAGGCATATCGATCATATAATATTTTTCGCCTTTATATTTTTTGTTAGTGAAATAATCAATCCAAGTTCCTTTAGGGAAATAGACAATTCTTTTATATGTGTCTTGAGCAAGGATAGGCGCCATAAGGATAGAGTCGCCAACCATGTATTGATCATTGATATCGATACAATTAATGTCTTCTGGATAGTTATAGAACATCGTTCTAAGCATAGGTTCACCATATTTATTCATATCTTTTGCAAGGTTATATAAATATGGGATTAATGCATATCTAATATTTAAATAATTTCTATAAATATTCATCAATTCATCATCATATGCATATGGCTCTTGAGCTTTCGTGTCCAATGTTGAATGGTTACGGAAGAATGGGATTAAAATATTACCTTCAACCCATCTAATAAGGAGTTGTTTATTACAATCTCCTCCAAAACCTCCAATATCCACTCCATTAAACATGAAGTTAGACATACCTAAAGTAGCAATTTGAGGTATGGAATATCTTAAATGATGCCACAAAGAATAATTATCTCCGTTCCAAGTAAAACAATATTTAGAGGTAGTTGCAAACCCACTTCTTGTGAACAAATATGGTCTTAAATTCTTTTCTCTAAAGACATCTTTAAGAGGTCTAACCATATGTTCCGCATAAACGTTATGGCATTCTAAATGCGACAATTTACGTCCAGGAATATCAAAGATTAAATCTTCTGGAAGTTCTCCTTTAAATGAAACAGGTTCGTTCATATCATTCCAGATTCCACTTAAAGAGTTTTCATCAACAAATCTTGCGCATTCTTCTTTCCAATATTTTTTCATTTTTGGATGGAAATAATTTGGGAAGATAGAATCTCCTGGCCAAACAACCCCAACAAATGTTGAACCATCAGGGTTTTTCGCCGCTAAATCATTTTTAATGCAATAATCATACACTCTATAATTTTCATCAACTTTAATACCCGCATCATTAATACAGATTGCTCCAACATGACCTTCAAGCATCTTTTCACAAAGACCTTTTAAATCAGGGAAGCGTGTTTTATCCACTGTAAAATCACGATAACCATCCATAAAGTGAATATCTAAATGAATATAATCTAATGGGATATTGTTTTTCTTATAACCGTTATAAACTGCGAGAACTTTTTCTTCATTTTCATAAGACCAACGAGATTGGTTATTACCAAGCATCTTCATACAAATCATGTATGGAGTGCCTAACAATAATGAATATGACGAAATAATTTCTTTAGGTGTATCTCCTAAGAAAAGATAAACATCGTTATATGCGTATTTTGATTTAACCTTAACTTCATCTAAATCGTATTTCGCTAAATCGTAATAATATCTAAAAGTTGATGGGAAGAATAAACCGAAATAATGATTATTTGAATAGATTAATAAAGAGTTAATTGCCTTATATAAGGTTTCATAAAGTTCATCGTGATGCCAGGAATGGTCTGTCGCCCATGACTCATAGACATAACCTCTTTTGTTTAAAGAGGAGACTTTGTCGCCTAATCCAAAAATACGTGAATCATCGCTAATCTTAAAAGATGTAACATAATTAACTTCATCATGGCTAAATTTAAATGTTGCAATGTTAATTCCATCTTTTAAAACTGATACATTAAGAGATTCATCAATAACGATGATTTTGTTTTGATAATTAATTGTGATTTGATTATCATTGTTAAAAATTTGATATTCGTTTTTATCAGCTTTTTCATATATTTCATATAAGTCTTGTTTGACTTTCTTTTCATATATTCTTAAACAGCTATTTTTTAAAAACTGAATATTAATTTGTTTATCATTGTGTTTAATGGCGATAACGTTTTTTTCTAAGATATATTCCATAGCTCCTCCTATTCGATAATTAGGTCTATTTCAAATGTTCTATTCCAGACAAAGTCGATTGATATTTTTAAGAATGGATGAAGAATATTTAACTGATATTTATAAATTAATCTTTCAAGTCTTTCTTTCGCGAATTGTTCAAGAGGAGACTTGAGGTTTTTAAGATCATTTATTTTAATATTCCATTTAGGGTTATTATTAATTTTATTAATAACCTCATCTCTAACACTTCCCATATAGAAGAAATCTTCTACATATCGATGTAGTAAGAAATAGTTCTTTTTATAATCATCTTTGGAAAAATAATAAGCCGCTAATCCACATATTGTTGTGTCTAATGTGTTAGAAGATGTATTCCATCCCGCGTATGAATGAATGGATTTAAATAATTCATTTTCAAATAATTTAAGGAATAATTTTTCATCCCCTGAATTACATAAAACATTGTCTGCGATTCCAACAATTTTATTATCATTAATCGCTTTGATTAATTTATTTATGAATTCGCTTAAATCGCGGCCTTCATTAATCTTTAAAACCTCTTCTTTGCTACTACCTGTGAAGTAATCCCAGTTATTAACAAATAAGACGATATCTGAATTTTCATAATCATCAGTAAGTGTCAAACCACACGCTTTTATATGAGATGCGATTGTGATTTCTACCCCGCGGTCTTCAAAGCAAGGAATCGCGCCTCTTCCAAGTTCGCTTGTGTAAATAACATATGTTTTTAAAGAAGTTTTGTGATAATCATTTAAGACTCTTGCAAGAAGAGTTAATCCAGCCTCATCCGCGCCGGGATGCATGATTAATTCTTTTTCTAAATTAATTTGTTTGATGTAGGCAAGGATGTCTTTTCTATCTCTAGAGGTAAAACCAAATGGAAAGCAGTCATCTTGAGGAATAATTAAATAATCGATAACACCATCTTTGTATAAATTAAGAGTGTTATAAATCGCTTGTTTATTAATTTCTCTACGATTCATTAAATCAGATAGATATTGAGGATTAATAGTTTCTTTTAATTTATTAAATTCAACAATTTCTTCTTCTTTAATTAATCCTCTTTCTTCTAAATCTAAATAGACTCCGTATTGCCATAGTTCTCTTCCACATATATCAAAATAATCTGGTTCTTCATCGCTTAAAGAATATGAGGGTGTTCTCATAATGAGTTCATTCGCGAATATTTTTATATTAGGGTTAATTTCTTTGATTTCTTTAAGAATATTGCTTCTTTGAATTAAAGTTTCTAAAGAGTCATGATGTAATCTTGAAGGAACTATTCCTCCATATAGAAGTGTATCCATAGAAACAATAAAATAATCTGCATCAATAGCTTCTTGTTTAATCCAATCATGAAGTGGTTTTAAATCACAGACTTTCTTTTTAAGAGAAAGAAGAGATTTATCAGGAAAGGCAAAAGAAACACCTTCTTCAATAGGCATTAAAGATGGATATTTTAAATTGCATGGTCTTTCATCTAATGGGAGAAATAATATTTTCATAATCTTAAATTTTCTTTTTAATTTCTTTAAATGTTTCAATATAGTAATTTGCGATTTTATTCATTCCAACATCGGTTGGATGAAGTCCTTCAATCGTAAATTCTAAATCTGAGAATAAATGATATTTATCATAGAAACAAATTTTATATCCAAGTTTGGAATATTTTTCGCATATTTCTTTCATAAAATCTCTATTATATTCACGCATTTTTGGATATCTAACTGACATCTCATCATAATTACAACGTTCTCTTGTGAAGACCACTAATGGGAGATTTGGTTGTTTGTCTAAGATTGTTTTAATGAAAGTTTCAAATCTTTCTACTAAAATCTCACTCATTCCCGCGTTAGCCTCCGCATCAATAGAGACAAATTCTAAATCACTAGTAGAGGCAATAATTTCCGCGACTTCTTTTTCAAGTCTCGCACTTCCTGAAAAACCAAAATTATAAATTTCTTGATCAAAATAACGAGAAACTTGATTTGTAATATTCATTCCAGGTCTTGAGGATGATGCACCTTGAAGAATAGATGTTCCATAACATAATATTTTCTTTTTGTTTGGTCTATTAACTGGAATAATAATACTTCCTTTTTCTAAACCAATTTCTAAAGAATAGACTCCATTATAAAGTGGAAAATCAATGATAATTTCTCTTTCTTTTTTATAGTAAAAATAAGAGGCATAGCCGATCCATTTTCTTGCATCGATAAAAAGAGGGAAAGTCGCATTATGATATCTAAATTGTTCTTGTTCGTTTTCTCTATAATAAGTATCAAAACCAGAACAACCCATAAAAGTCATATTTTTCATATTGAAATCTTCGACGTTATAAACTCTTATTTTAATGATTCTAGAGTCTGTTTTAAAACGAAGCTGAATTCCAGAAGAATGTTTCGCTAAAAAGTGAACGTCTTTACTTACGTTAAAAACAGTGTCCAATTCTTTTTCGCTTAAACGGAAAAATGTTTTTTCTTCTAGATGCCTTTTGTTAAAGATTGTGAATTTTTCTTCATCAAAAGGAGAATAAAATTCATATTCTAATTTTTCAGGATCAAAAGATTCTTCTTCGATTGGCTTAAAGATATCATTATAAATTTTTGAATCAATCATGTTATTTTTCACTTCCTAATGTGATACCTGATTTGATGTATTTAATAACAAACGGATAAATAATTAAAATTGGGATAACTGAAATAATAATCGCTGCGGAAGAAATATTAATTAAGTTATTCGTATTGATAACACTTCCAGGTGTGGATGTGTCTGTTTGAAGTAAGTTATAAATGTAATAAGCAAGTGGCCATTGGGAATCGTTTGTTTGACCAATAAACATAAGTGCGCTGCTATAAGAATTCCATGTTCCAACAATTGTAAAGAAACAACATGAAGCAAATACTGGAAGAGCCATAGGAACAACTATTCTAAAGAATAATTGGATATTGCTAACCCCATCCACCTGCGCGGCTTCAATAGTTTCTCTAGGTAATCCTTCAAAGAAGGATTTATATAGGAGCATATTAAAAATGTTATTAATAGAAAGGATAATAACACCCCATAAGGCCGCTCCATCTTTTAAACCTAATGTATTTAACATGAAATAGGTAGGAATAATACCCGCTCCAAAAAGCATTGTAATAACAAAGAATGTTAAAACGCCTTTTTTAAATGGAAGGTCATCCTTGCTAAGAGGATAAGCCGCCATTGCCATAAGGATATTACTTGTTAAGGTAACAACCAAAGTCATTAATAACGAATTACCTAAAGAACTCCAGAAAACAGGGTCTTTAGTTAAAACATATTGGAAATATTGCATTGTTGGCTGTTGAGGCAAGAATGTAACCATCGCGTTTGCGTTTTCATTAGAAAAGGCAAAAGCAACTAAGTTAAGTAATGGAATAACAATTAAAAGGGTGAGGAAAATAAGGAATCCATAGACAAAACCTAAGAATACTTTTTCTCCTGTGGGCTTTTTAATGATTTTTCTTAAGTGAACTTTTTTAATCATATTACCAAAGCCCCCTATTTAAGAATTTACGACAAATCTTATTACCAACAAGCATGAACACTAAGCTAATTGTAGAATTGAATAATCCAAGTGCAGTTGCAAATGAATAGTTAGCAGCCTCACGTAATGAAACAAAATATAGATAATAATCTAGTGTTGTTTCGTGGGTAATGAATTCTGGGTTCCATTCTGCAATTAAGTTAATTTGTTCAAAACCACAGCTTAAGATATAAGTAATGTTCATAATGAACATAAGAGCGATAATTGGGAAAATTGAAGGAAGAGTAAGGTGTCTAATTTGTTGAAGTTTAGTAGCTCCTTCAAGTTCCGCGGCCTCATAATATGATTTATCAATAGACATGATCGCGGTGTAAAACATAATAGAGTTCCAACCAACACCTTTCCAGGCGTCAAAGAAGACTGCAAAGAATCTAAATAAGTTAACTCCTGGACCTAATAGGTTATAGTCAAAGAAATTAATTTTTGTTCTAAAGATGTTATTTAAAACACCGTCTTGGAGTCTAAAGAAGTTTTGCCAAATACCAATAACTGTTGGCCAAGATAAGAAGTTTGGCAAACATAAAATAATTAAAAATAATTTTGCTAAGAAAGAGGATTTAACTTCGCTTAAACAAATCGCTAAGATGATTGGTAGAGGGAACACAAAGATTAATTTAGCTAAATTAATAACAAGTGTATTTCCAAGCGCTCTAAAGAATTGGTCAGAATTTGTTGTAAAAATAGCGGCGAATTGGTCTAAAGTCCACCCACCCATAAAGATGGCTTGAATTCCATAACGTCCAAAAGCGACATTTTCTTTAAAGGCTGCTAAAAGGAAGAATAGAGGAATATAGCCAAATAACAAAGCCAAGAAGGCAGCAGGAAGAACAAACCAATAAATTGATCCGTACTTTTTAAGCTTTTGGCCTACACGATGCCAATAACCTTGTTTATTGATTCTGACTTTATTCAGTCTTAAATTGTTTTTGCTTAAAGTTAACATAGTTAATTAATGATTTGATTTATACCAAGAATTAATTTCATCTTTGCATGAATTGTAGAAACGAGTGTTATAAGTGACTCTTGCATTAGCAAGGTTTTCACTTAATCTTTCTGTAGCAATATTAATAAGCGCTTGCGCTTGAGTAATAACATAGTTTTGTGCTTCTAAATCCACTTTTGCGAATTTTGGAAGGACTGGGTGAAGAGCGAATGGGTTTTTAATAACTCTACTTGCGTCTTCTTTGCCTGTTTCATCAATAACAAGGACGTTCCAAGCATTAAAACCAGCTTCTGCAATTGGCCACCATTCTCTTGCGATATCCATATTAACGGATGTTTGGAATTGTGACATACCAGAAATATCCGCTAAGAATTGGTCATGAATTTTGACATATGTTTCAGGTTGCTTATTTAAAAGAATCGCATCTTCATCGTCTTTTGTGGTGTAGTCGAAGTGTGTGCCTTCTTCACCTGCGATTAAAGTAATTGTCATTTGTTCAGTGTTCTTTTTGCAAACCCAGTCAACAACATAAGCCGCTCTTTTCGCACATGCGATAGGGACAGTAATGAAATAACCAACACCAGTTGGGCCTTCTCTTACAACACCTTTTTCTTGTGGGACACTGCCAAGGGTTCCATCACCTTTAACGTATGTTGACCAAGAAAGTAAAGCGTCATCTTTTAATGAAACGAGTTCGCTTTCTCCATAAACATAAGATCTTTTATCAGAAGTAAGAATTAAACCTTCTGGGAAAGATTGATATGTTGAAACAAGCATTTCTCTAACTGATGTGATGTTCCAATAAGCTGCAACATAGGCTGAGCAGTTTTCTTTAACAAAGTTATTCATCGCATTGGTTTCTTGTTGAGAGACCCAGTCACCTGCGATATAACCTTTATTTAATAAACCGTTAACCCATGTAATATATTTTTCAAATTGTTCTGAATGAATAACGTTTTGAAGATCACCGTTTTCATCAACAAACCATTCGCCAGGGACTTCAAAAGCGCCTGAAAGAGGATTGTTAACAGGAATTGTTCCATATAATCCAAATGCATAATAATTTTTATTTTTTGGTCCAAAGTAGGCTTGCAATTTTGATAAGGCTTCATCTACTTCACCAATTGTTTGAGGAATTTTATTGATGCCTACTAAATTGAGATGATCTCTATTCCAAACAATTGCTTGATCCGCCATCGCGGTGTGACCAATTTCAGGAATTGCATAAATTCTTCCATTATAAGAACATGCATCCCATTGAGCTTTTGTGAATAAGTTTTTAAAAGTTGTTCCATCAGATTTAACTGGGATATTTGCATATTTTTCAATAACATCAGTTAAATCAGTAAAGTAATCTAAAGTAACATAGTTATTAAAAATTGTGCTACCAACTTTTAACATATCGATTGGTTCTTGAGTATTTAAAAACTTATTAACTTCTGTATCCATAGAAGGTGAGAATTGATTAAATTCTACGTTATAGCCTGTTTGTCTAATAATTTCATTAGCAAGCCAACCTTTTTTAATCTTTTGGTTTGGGCAGCCAAAGTTAGGGAAATAAGTTTTTAATGTAATGTGGTCGTGATCTGATACATCTACTGTTAAGTCAGGTGAGATGTCAATCGTTCCACAACTTGTTAAAGCGGTCATAAGAACAACCGCTAATGAGGTTAAAGGGATTTTAAATTTCCTATTCATTTTAAATCCTCCGTTTAATTAAATAATTAATCGTTGTAATCAACGTTATAAATGATATATTTGCTTCCAGCTGTGTAAGCCGCACCACTTTTATATGTTCCATTATATTCATGTGTTCCATATTCGAATGATGCACGGAAGTCACCTTGAGAGTATCCGTAATTAAAGACGTCTGAGTCTGGATAGAATTCTTCTCTTACTAAAGAATCATCTCTATATGCTTCGATATCGTCTCTATTATCACCTGTTAAACATCTTGTTAATAAAACGTTTTCAAATAAGACGTTTGTGAGTTTAGCACCACAATCCCAGTTCCATACAGGAGCGGTAACAGGACAATAAGAGGCAGCAAGAAGAGCTCTACCATACATTGGGTTGCTATTTTCAATGAGTTTAGAACCATCACCATGAGTGTGGTTATCTTCAAAATTATAAACAACACCAGTTCTTAAATTTGTAATATTAACAGTCCATCCATCAGTTCTCATGAAACATTCAAAATGTAAATCATCAAAACCAGAACATTCGCCTGTTTCAGAATTGTATAATTTGGATTCTGTGACTGTTTTGTCATTGTAAACGTAGAATTTTGCTTCGTTTTCAATTCCGTTTGTGCCCGCTGGGTGTTCGGTCGAACTACAGTTTCTAACCATTCTCCAGTAGCAAGTTTTTGTTCCTGGATTAAAGGAACCAATAAGACCTAAGTCTGCAAGAATGCCACCTGCTAAATTAATAAAGATATAGGCATTCCATTGTCCTCCATCAGTTGGTGGAGCGTAAACTGTTTCAGATAATCTAACTGTTGCAGTTGCATATGCAAAACCGGTTTTTGATCCATCTCCAGATGTGGAAAACATATAATTGTAAGCACCTGAGAATGTCTCAAGTGTTTGTTCATCTGTTGTTTGTCCTTCTCTATAATCATCTCTAGAGAGGTAATAATAATCACTGCCTAAACCATTAACCGCATAAGCATTGTCGTTTTCTAAACAGAATGATTTAGCGGGGACTTCTGCTGCAGTGCCAACATATTCATGTCCTTTAAAAACATATGTCTGGCTCTTCTTAACTCTTTTGAAGATTTGAACATAATTTGCGTCTTGAACTTGAAGTGGATTTTTACCAGTTGAGTTAGCGCCTGCGACTCGAATTGCTTTATACATATTGTCGTAAGTAGATTCAATTCCGTCCGCAAGTTGCCCGTCTTGGTTTTTTGTTAATTCTACTTCATTTCCTTCTGCATCAAGGATTGTAAATGGTCCTACTAATGGAATGGATGGAGAATCATCGCCATCTAATTCAATTATTTGAGGATTAGTAGCAGAATAACTAGCTGGTTCAGAGGGGGATTCTGCTCCCCCTCCACAGCTAGCTAATGTTGAAAGTGAAAGTGATAATGCAACAGTGGATAAAATGTTGATATATACTTTTTTCATTTTCTATTCACCTAAGATTTGTCTAATTTTGTTATATCCGTCGATTTCGGAAATTAATAATTTTTGTGGTTCTGTTAATGTTTGATAAAGAGAATACGCTGTCATGAATTCATCAGTGAAGACTGTAGCGTTTTCTGGGATTAATTTGATTAATTCGATAACGTCTTCGACTTCTTGACTACGAATCATTTCAGATTTGCTTTGAGCGTAAGAGATTCTCCATGTATCTTTTTCAGCGTTTCTATCTGAATAATCGATACATGCATAGTTATCTAATAAGACATCTGTGCCAGAAAGGTTATTATAACCACCCTTTGCGTATAATAAGTCATAAGTTTCGCCTGCTTCGCAGCACATTGGGGAGTCACCTTGATAAATTTCATCGGTTAAGCCTTCTCTGACTGTACCTTTGCCTTCGGAAACAATAACGTTATCGAAGTATGCGCCACACATAAAGTCTGGTGTTGTTGTTTCTTCATCAAGTTCTTCATCTGCTGGAACGATGTCAAGAGCGATGTTTGCTCTATGTGTTCCACGCATTGTCATACCAGAATATTCGTAATTCTTTTTAATTGTTTTTGTAACTTTGCCATCTTTAATGACTTCGATTGTTAAGTCGTTTGATGTGAATTCGTTTTCTTCATCATAGACCATATTTAATGTCATTCTAACGTCAGCTTCAGGTGTGAATTCTTGTTTAGAAGAATCCCATTTTGATTGCATGATGATGTTGTCTTCATCATATTCAAGTGCTTTAACTGCGGATTGGACTTCACCTTCGACGTAGTACCAGTTACCTGTAGTTGAATCCATATAGATACCTTGGTTAGACCAGTTATAAGAGTCGGTTGTAGAAAGTGTAACTGTTGGAATAACTTTAGATGCACTGGAAAGTGATGGTCTAATTTTTGCTTGGCTTAATTCAAATAAATATGTTGAGTCTTGAATACCAGTAAATGCTTTTGGATTATATCTAACGACTGTGTCCATGTAATATGTTCTATTCCATGCTTGTGTTCCATTTTCTTCATGACCCATTAAGACATATGGTTGATATGTTGCTGCTGAATAACCAGATGCGGATAAGATACGTGTATATTTTTCGCCTCTATAATATTCAACATCACCTGCAACATAGATTGAATAACCATCTAACATGTTTCCATCTTTATAATAGAACCAATAGTCAGATTGGAGACCAGTAATGGAGAATAAATTTCTTTCTGTTGTATCACCTAAAGTGTAAACATAAGAACCTTTGTCACCATTTTCCATGACATAGTGAGCGGCTTCATATAAGGATTTGAAGTTAGTTCTTTCGTATACTTCAAATACTCCGTCAGCTGTTTCGCCTAATGCAGCGACATATAATTCTTCACGATCATCAATAACCGTGACAGGTGTTCCAAGTTTGGCACCACCGCAAGCGCCTAAAGATAAAACGCTTAAAAGTGCCATACTTGAAAGGGATAAAAATTTCTTTTTCATATTTGGATACCTCATGACTAGATTATAACTGAATATTATTTTTTATTTTAAAAAATATTAGTAAAGATGTATAAATTATTATTTTTTATTAATATTTGCATATTTTTAATACGCAAATAAAAAGACCAGGCGGGCCTGGTCTAATTATTGCTAATTAAATTTATTATTTAACTACGATGTGCATATCGCCGCCGTTAGCTGGGTTGAAACGGATGCTATATGTTGTTGGGCCTGTGCAGCAAAGGAAGACGCCAGAGCCATTTTCATCATAGAGGTTTGTTGTCCAGTCAGCACCACTAACTGTTGGGATGACTGCGCCTCTCCATGATGCACATGTTGTGAAGTTAACGACTTGACCGTTATAGAACATTTGGAATCTATTCCATGCATTAAATGTGACTTCGAATGTGTAAACGCCATCAACGTATTCACAGATACCAGAGAATGTTCCTGTGTAGAATGCTTTGTGATGAACGACTTCGACTTTTGCGTTTGTTGCATCATATGATGCGTGAACTGGTGCTAAAACAGCGTTGGAATTTAATTCTGCTCCTGGTGCGGATAATAAACCACCTGTGAGCATTTTTGCTAATTGTTCGCCACCTGCTGTGTGGGCTGTAATAGCAAAGCCACCTTCTGGGACAACTAATTGCCAGTCTTGTGCGTTTTCAGCAAATGTATCACCTAAAACGATTGCTGGGTTTGTTGTGTAATCTGTGTATGTTGTCATGTATGTGTTGCCTGCTGGGCCACCATAACCGTTAGCTGGGCACCAAACTCCGTATGCGAGTTTGCCTTCGCTATCAAAGACAGCGATTGTTCTCCATGACATATTGATTGTACAGCCTGTTTGCCAGCCATCAACTGTATGGCCAATCCAATCAGAACCTGTCCAAACTGTGAATTCTGAATCACCTGTTGTGCTTAAAACGTTAGCGGATGATTTGAAATAATGAACATCGTCAAATGCATAATGGGCATAAAGAGTTGTGTCTTCTGCGACTACATCTTTAGAGAAAATCCATTCAACGCCGTCTTCTGTGTACCAACCGGAACATGCTTCATAGACACCTCTTACTGGGTCTGCTGGTCTTGTAATACGTCCGATATGATCCATTTCGACAGGTGCGACTGGTGTTCCACCCATGGAATCAAATGTAACTGTAAATGGTTCGACTCTTAAGTCTTCGCCTGGTTCACCTGGTTCGCCTTGTGGGCCTTGTGGACCGGTTTCACCTGCTGGACCTTGTTCACCTGCTGGGCCTTGTGGACCGGTTTCACCTGCTGGACCTGCTGGGCCACAAGCGGTTAAACCTAAAACAAGCAAAAGAGCCATTAAACTTGGTTTCAATTTCATATAAATATTTCCTCCGAAATTGTCTTGTAAATTAATTATTACACTTTTTTTCTTAAATTATTTATAAGTATATTTCTATTAGTAAAATCTTACTATTTTTTCCTAATATTTTTTTATTTTGGTTTATTTAGATTTATATTATTTAAAAAAGGATTAGAGAAGAAACTCTAACCCTTAATATTTTAATTAATTGTTCTTAGAACAATGATGAATAGAAGATATTATTAGCCTTATCGTAAGAGAATGTATTATTTGTAACATTTTCTGAAGAATTGATTAAGGCTTCATATTGAGCTTCATTAGTGCCATCAAATCCTGGGAATGCATTATTTGTTAATAAAGAGACTAATTTGACAACATCTGTTCCGTGAGCTGAAATAGCGAAGCCACCTTCTGGAACTTTAATGATGAATTGATTATGTGCAGTTCCGTCTGGTGTATATGGTCCATAACCATCAAGGACTTCAATTGCTGGGTTACCTGCATAACCAACACCTGTTGCTTTATAGTGATCATGACACATATATGAATTACCATCAGGTCCGCCGTACCCATTTGGTGGATACATGACAGCGTAAGCAAGTCTACCTTCTGCATCAACAACGGCGTAAATTCTCCAGCCGTCGTTGCCTACCCATGCGCCTTTATCGTGGAGGATGGTGTTTTCACTCCAAACAGATAATTGTGCATCAGCGTCGACTGAAAGTCCTGCCATAGAGCCAGCGTAAGCAACTTTTGTGCTTTCTTTTTCATAGCATGCATAATATGTGACATCTTCTTCACCATTGAATGTGCCTGTTAAAGAAATGTCGTTTTTGCTTCCATCAACCCATCCTAAGAAGGTGTAACCTGCTGGGATGTTTGTTGGAGTTGGAAGGGTGTATTCTCCACCTTTTTCAACATCTATATAAGCTGGGACTGTACCAACGATATCAACTAAATTAATTTTGAAATCGTTGACTGCTTCACGAGTAATTGTAAATGTGTTTGTGTTTACATTTAATGTAAGGGTGTAGTTACCTGTTTTTGTAACTAATAATGTGTTTTCGACTTCTTCGTCTAAGACTAAGCCATTTTCTGCTCCATAGTCACCTTCAAATGTGTAACCCGCTGGAACGACTGGAATTGATAAAACACCATTAAAGTATTTAAATGCAACTTTTTTGCCAGCGGTTAATTTGACTGTCTTTGTGTATGTGGCAGTTTCAGCATCACCAACAAAGGCACCAGAGAAATCACCAGAATATGTAACGTGGGTTGCTAAATCGTAAACATTAATAGCGGATTTTGCTTTATCAACTGAGAATGTTCTTGTTGACCATTCGCCATGTGTTTTATTGAAAGCTCTACCTCTTGATTCGGCGAGTTCGAAATCAGCGCCTTCAGAGGAAATTAGGTTAGTATCACCTGTGATCATTGTGTAAATAGCGTTCGCGCCATTTGTGTGACCTGTGACTGCAAAACCACCTTCTGGGATAACGAGTTCAAAGTCGTTGGAATTGGAATTATAAGAATTTCCAAGGACAATTGCAGGGTTATTTGTGTAACCAACACCACTTGGTCCGTAATATTCATTAGATGCATAGGAATATTCGGATGGGTTACCATAACCATTTGCAGGACAGTGGACGCCAAAGGCAAGTCTTCCTTGTGCGTCAACAATCATAATAGTTCTCCAACTCATATTGTGAGTTAAGCCTTCACCAACCCAACCATTGATGTTATGGAGTTTTAATCCAGCTTCATCAAACATCGCAATTTCAACGCCTGAATCATCTGTGGAATAGTAATTAACTTGTGCAATAAGTGTGCTATCGGTTGATAACGCCCATTTTGCGTATAGGGTAAAACTTGATGTAACTGGGGTATTGAAATCATAAACAGTTTCATATGAATCTTCTAAATACCAGTCAACAAATTTGTTACCGCCTTTTGTAGGATCGTTTGGTCTAGTTGCTTTTTCACCTTCTTTGACAGTTTGTTTTCTAACTGCAGAACCGCCTTTAGTGTTAAAAGTAACTTCGTAAGTTTGTGCTTCAGATCCTGGTTCGCTTGTAATAGAATCTCCACCTGTAGAATCACTTGGGTTAGAGCCACCGCCACCGGAGCAGCCTACAAGTAATAATCCAAGTGCAGCGAGAACAGGAAAAATAATTTTCTTATTAAACATATAGACTCCTTTCTGTTCTTTGCAAAATTATTATAAAAAAACATACGTTTATCAAAAATAGAAAAATTGTCAAAACGTATGATTTTATTAATTAAAAATATAAATATATTCAGTTTTAGTCTTTAGATGTAATAATTAAGCAATTATAGACTTGTCTAGATTGGTTAAGACTATAAGTTCCATAATCAGAACTTCTAACAGTTACTTGATAGTCTGAATTAGTGTTTAAGTTTCTAGTAATTAATGAGGTGGATCCGCCTCCATCAAAGTTCATCGCATCATAGCAATTAATCTCTCTCATGAATTGAGCGAGTTCAGGAAGAGAAACTCCATAACCGTCTTCGTTTGAACTACTAGTTCCTCCATATCTAAGTCCTTCAACTGCAACGATAACTAATTTGCCATCATCTTTGATTCCAACAGAGCTTCTTGGAACTCCTGTCGCCTGAGCGCCATTAGAGTTTTCTAAGCTTAATGTAGGAGCGATATTTCCGTTTTCAATCAAAGATTGTCGTCCGCCAATAATGTTTTGATAGCCATCGAATTTAGAGTCGTCATTTCCGATTACATAACCAACATAATCTCCAACATTAATAACTTCTTCTAAACCGTTTTTCATAAACAAATATGCATATCCATCAACTGTGTCATCCGTGTAAACGCGGTTTCCATCACATTCCCATCTCTCGATGACTTTTCCATGGTTAATCGTATATTGTCCTTCTTCCATTTCGATAACATAACAAATATCACCAATACCTGGATTGACACCTAAATTAACTGGTTGATTTACAAAAGTATAATCTGCTGTTGGTTTATTAACGCCGTTTTTAAGATTTAATTCTAAATTGCCACTTAAATCGTGGACTATTTTATCTTCTCCTGCATATTTAATTTTTAGATGGAATTTGGACTTGATTGTGTTTTCAACACTTTCATTTTCAACAATAGGTGCAATTCTTGCATGTCCTTTGCCTGTTCCTAATAACATAGGCATACTTGCAGGTATATCTGCGTCTAAATTTTTATAATCATAAATACCTTTATCGTTATGACCGGCTTTAATAATTTGATAATCTTTGATGTAAGCGTTCACGCTTGTGCCACCTCTTGCAAAAAAGTCTGCATTAATTCCCGCGATTACATCTATTCCTTCATTTTGATTTTCAAAAGAAGTCATTTGAGAATATAAAGTTTGAGACGCTCCAACAGAATAATTGGTTCTAATATCTGCTTTTGATAAATCAACTTCTACTGTTGAAGCTTTAACCTTTTTGCCGTTTTTAAGATTAAAAGAATAATTAATTAAAGCAACACCTTCGCTTAATTCTTCATTTAATGTGACATCTAAAGATGTCTCATCAAATAATGTAGGAGTGTATTCTCCTAAAGAAGGGATAATCTCTTGATATAAATCATTGCTTAAAAATTCTTCTGGACGAGGATCAACATAAATACTTTCTTCGCTACTATTGCTCTCGCTATCGGGGGTTGATTCATTATTAGGAGAACCGCACGCAGTAAGGAGAAGAGTAAACAAAGTTAATAAATAAAAAGGTTTTTTCATAATTATTTTTCTCCTTTGATTAAAGAAAATAAGAAGTCGCTAGCTTCATCCACCCAAACTCGGTTATTGATTGCGTCTAGGTGTTCATTATTAAATTCATGATAAACCCCACGGGTGTATAACGAGCCTCCGTGATGTCCAACTTCAAAAATGTGAGATAGATATTTAACGTTATTTCTTTTAAGCGCTTCTATCATTTCAAAAGTATTTTTAGGTGGGACAACTGTGTCAGTTAAGGTTGTAAAAATATATGTAGGTGGATAATCATTTGTGACATGCTTTTCGATTGATAATTTATCCATCAATTCTTTTTCTTTGTTTGTGATAATGTCGCGAGTTTCTAAATGAGAAAATTCTCCAACATTAATAACAGGATAGGCTAAAACAATGCCTAAAGGTTTTAAGTTAGAAACATCTAAACCTAGTTCTTCTCCTAGTTCTTTATAATATAAAGAATAAGAACCAGCAAGATGTCCTCCTGCGGAAAAACCAATAAGAGAAATATTATCATCGGTGATATCAAAATCTTTTTGATGTTCTCTTAAATAATTCATAAAGAAAGCGAGCTCTTTATGAGGGGTTGGATATTTTTGTTTGCAAGTATATCTTAATACAAAAGTATTAAAACCTTCGCATATAAACCTTAAGGCAATAGGAAGGGCTTCTCTATCAGAGCAATACCCATACCCACCTCCAGGAATAATCATTAAAGCAGGTCTAGGATATCTTTCACCTGTGAATTTCGCATAATCCATGTAATCAGAAATACAACACTCTAAATATGCGGAGGAGTGTTTAAAATCATCTGATAAATCTTTAATAAAAAGTTTTTGAGTTTTCATATTTTTATTTTATTACTATTTATTATTATTAATATATATTTTTCCTTATTTACATATTTAAACTTAATATTTGTGTATATTTTCTTACCAAACTATTAGATATTTTTTAGATAATATAAATAGAATTATGAAAAAGTTATTAAAAAGTTTTCTTTTATTTTCTTTATTAACAAGCGGTCTTGTCTCATGTAACGGGGGAGAACTTATGAATAATGATTTTAGACATGTCTACAAAGACATTTATGATGATCCTTCTAATAACATCACAAATAAGACTATTAAAGAAGCAAAAGTCTTTTACGATGAAGACTATATAGATGATTTCACAATTGAATTAAGCGATAAAAAAGATATTAAATACGAATTCAAAAGCGAAAACCATCTCCGCTTTGTCAATTCTAGTGATGGATACGCTTTAACTTTGCCAGATAAAGACGCTACTTTTGATTATTCTTTATCTTTATATAGAACAAGAACCACATTTAATGATTCTATCTTAACAATTTCTTATGAACATTCTTCCCCTTATGGAAATACTAAAACCGGTTGGGAAACTTATCTAAATGAATGGTTAATTAGATATATTGATAACCCTAAATTCTTAGAAGATAACAGTTTAGAGTATGTAAAACCCAAATCTAAAACCACTAACAAAGAATTAAATTTAGAAATTCAAACTTTTTCTATATTAATTAAAGATAATGATGAGATATCTCATCCTTATTACAACATCTCAATTATTAGAAATAGAAAAGAGTATATCAAATTCTACCTATTAGTCCAAAAAAGTAAAACAAATAGATATGACGAACACATCAATATCGCTAAATCGTTCAGGATTATCGACGACTTTGGTAGAAGCTATCTACACACAGGTAGTTTAGAACTAAAAGAAAACCCTCTTTGGAATGAAGAAACTCGCAATTATTTTAATAAAATGAAAAACTTCAATACTTTTGATTTCGGTTTCTTTAGATTTTCCCTCCCAGGAGATAATGAACCTGAATTAAGAGACTCAACTATCCAAAAAGTTATTGATGACACGAAGTGGTACAAAGACAATATGGATTATGATGTGGAAATCTTGCCCACCTACACCCATTTAGGTTTCTATGATAAAGATACATATTTCCCATACATGGCAACTTTTAATCTTGCTCAAGGAAATGGATTTAATAACAAACCTGTTCTTCAATACACCCTCCAATACACAAGAAACAATAATAATGTTTCTATTTGGAACAAAGACAATAACTTTACTCCTATCTATGATGTTATTAGAGGAAAATATGACGATTATTTTAGAGAGTTAGCAACTCAGCTTAGGGAATACCACAAACCAGTTTTGTTTAGATTAAATAACGAAATGAACACTGACTGGACTTCTTATTCTGGTATGATGTCTCTTCTTGATCCAGATATCTTTATTTTAGGTTGGAGAAGATTATACGATATCTTTAATGAAATGAAAGTTTATAACTGCATCTGGATTTTTAATCCAGTCGCAGACACTTGCCCATATTCTTCTTGGAGCGAAGATATGTGTTATATGCCAGGAATTGATTATGTTCAAGCCTTAGGCGTGACACGTTATGAAATGCTTAATGACGGAGAAAATTATTTAACATTCGCTCAAGGATATGGAGAAACAAGTGCAATCTATAATAAAAACAAAAAAACCTGGGCAAATTACCCATGGATTATTTCTGAATTTGGATGCGGCTCAGGCGGAAGTAATTCAGGCGAACTCTACCGCAACCAAGAACAGCAAGCTGCTTGGGTTAGACAAATGTTTGATTATTTCTCCAATAAAGAGAATTTGGATTGTATGAAACGTTATACAGGGGTCGTTTGGTTTAACTGTAACGACGTTGTAGGCGATTTGATTGAAAACGCCTTATATATCGACCCTGTCTTAACCGACACAGTCGCCGCCTTCAAAGAAGGCTTTAAGAAAATCAAAGATAAAAATTATTTATAGTTAACCCATATCCGCATTATGGACATGGATAATACTATCTAAGTCTCTTTTCGTGTCCTCTATTGCTCCGAGAACATATCTAACTTTTTCTAATTCGTTTAAGGATTCAAAATAGTTTTTATCAAAGTCATTAAAATCTAAATACTCAATTACCTTTGGATAATTAATTATTTTATACATCGCATAATTAATCTTAATGGTCTCATCTACATATTTATCTAGGCCATTTTTAATGTCATCATAAGAACCAAGTATTTCGAATTCATCATAGTCTTCTTTTAAAGCATCGATAATATCTTTAATGTGTTCTTTTTGATAAATAAGTTCAGTGATACACTTATCATCTTTAATAGAGTAATAGCCCACTACTTCATCTTCTTTTTTAAGTAAATAAGGCAATCCATTCCAAGAAGAAATAACATCATAAAAATTAAAAATATCTCTTTTTGCTATTTGGCTTGATTGATTGTATAAGGATAAGCATTTAGAAATATTATCTAAATCATTTTTATTTAAAATCTCACTTTTAATTACCTTTTTGCAGTCTTTTCCAATCTTTTTATGAATTTTAAAAGCATAAACTAGACCAGCATTTTCAAAACCAAAGAGGTTATATCTTTCCCTTTTTCCAGATAAAACAAGTAAATCAAAAAAAGAATCACAGTGTGACATAACTTCGCTCATAAGCTTATAAAAATATCCTTTTCCGCGATGCTCTTTTAAAGTAGTAACTCCTCCAACCATTGCAGCGTTCAATATCTTATCTTTTCTTTTTAATGTGAATGGATAAACGCCTATTGACGCGACTAATTGGTTAGATAAAAATAATCCGAAATGGATTTGATCTTTGTTATATTTGGAATAATATTTAGGAAGAATTGTCTCAAATTTTTCACTTTCCTTTACGAAATTAAAGCCATCGTTCATGACTTTAAGTAAGGTAGTAAATTCTTCTTTTTTTAATTTTCTAATTTCCATAATTAAGAATTAACCGCGAACATAATGGCGATTAAGGCAAGGAGTTGTGTTCTCGAAAGAAAACCATCTAATTGATATAAGATACCACCAGAAAAATCTTTAATATAACGATTATCAAATCTCGCAATTACTCTATAAGAAAATTCTTTGACTTCGTTTTGGGTAACAAATAAAAGGGTTCTACCCCCAAAGTCTTTAATTCGATCGTTTTCCAAAACAAAAAGGGTTCTGCCTACAAAATCGCAGACTTTATTTCCATTAATTTTATATCTAATACGCCCAGAGAACTCTTTAATATAGTCTCCGTCTATTGTTAATAAAACTTGTCCCGAAAATTCTTTTAAATACGCCATAAAACTAAATTATTTGGTGTTCATTCCCTTCTGACCCAAACCCGATTTTAACCGAGCCGTCAAATACGCTAATTTCTACCCATACATTTTTTCCGTTTGGTAATTTACCATATAGGTGTCTATTAAAAAAGCTTGAATCGTGTATTTTATTTTCAACAGAGAGATAACCTTTAAATCCGTTGTAAACAAGAACTGTATAACCATCGCAATTCCTTACACGAACCTTTGATGTTATTAAAAAGGCAACCCAAAAAGAAAAAGAAAGTAATAATAGCATGGAAGCGATTGGCATTAATACAAAATAAACATCTTTTGTGTAATAAACCCACTCCTGACTGTAAGAATAATATACAGCTTCTAAATCTGTATTCATAAGAATTATGACGATAATTTCAAATACTAGAAAAGCTAAAAAAATAAAAAATAAAATTATTTTTTCAAAACGTAATTTCTTTTTCCATTCATTTACCCATTGTGGTTGTCCGATATTAGAAAAATCATTTGTTTTAATATCGTTATTATTAATTGGATAACCACAATGTGGGCACGCTTTAGCGGCGGAACTTATTTCTTTATTGCATTCAGGGCATTTAATTAATGACATATTTTTATTCCTCAAATTAATGGTATCATAATTATCCTAAAAAGTATCATTTAATAACGACTTTCACTTGAACTTAAAAATAATAGTTTCATAATAGTAGTTATGGTTTTAACGATTATTATTGCCTCAATTATATTCTTATTAATCGCGATAAGTGCGTTCTTATTCCCAACTTTGAAGATTAAAAGAATAAGATTTGATACATATTGGGTAATCGCATTAATAGGGGCAATTATATTACTTATTAGCAATTTATCCCCTATTAATAAAGTAATTGATTCTTTATTTTCTAATAGTGAAGTTAACCCTATCAAAATATTAATTTTATTTTTCTCAATGACTATTATGTCCATATATTTAGACGAACTTGGCTTTTTTAAATATCTTGCCACTAAAGCGGCAAAAATATCTAAATCATCTCAATATGGGCTATTTTTGATTGTCTATGGATTGACCGCGATTTTAACAATATTCACATCTAACGACATAGTCATATTAACACTTACACCTTTTATTATTTTCTTCTGTAAGAATAGCGATATAGATCCGCTTCCATATTTAATGGGAGAATTCGCTGCCGCTAACACGTGGTCTATGATGTTAATGATCGGAAATCCTACAAATATATATTTAGCGACTAGTAACTCTATAACCTTTTTAGATTATTTCAAAATAATGTCTGTCCCTACTATTATTTCTGGCGCTATACAACTATTGATTATCTTTGCTATATTTCACAAAAAATTAGCAAAGAAGATAAATAAAGTACAGTTAGAAGAAACAAAATTAAACAACAAATTAGATGTAATAATTGGATTGGTTCATCTATCTATTTGTTTAATCTTTTTAGTTATTTCTTCTTATATTCATATTGAGATGTATCTCATCTCTTTAATTGCGATGATTTCATTAATTGTTAGCTCTTTAATTATTAGAATTATTACCAAATCTCATTTTGAATACATAACTCATTCTTTTAAAAGATTACCTTATGCATTAATCCCATTTTTCTTATCCATGTTTGTGATAGTAGTGTCATTTATTACTCAGGGTGTATCCACTCATTTCTCATCATTTTTAAATCTAATGAATCCAATATATTCATATGGAATATCTTCGTTTTTGATGTCTAATGTTATGAACAATATTCCTATGTCGATATTTTATTCTTCTTTAACATCTTCTTTAGAAGGTTTAAATCAAACAAAAGCAATTTATGCTTCTATAATTGGTTCAAATATAGGAGCTTTATTTACTCCTTTAGGCGCTTTAGCGGGTTTAATGTTTTCTTCCCTAGTAAGAAAAAAAGGAGTGAGATTCTCCTTCCTTGATTTCTTTAAATATGGGGTATTGATTTCAATACCAACATTATTTGTTTCTTTAATTACTTTGTCGTTAACTTTGTAACTATTTCATTAAATAATGTGAATACTTCAGCCCATATAAAGTAGGTTTTTCTTTAAAACAGGCGAAAACAAATTTCTAGCCAATAATTCATTACTTCATCTTTATTATCATTCATGCTAAATTTACCTTCTTCTTTAAAAGTTTTAAGCTTGGTTTCCTAGTTAAAATATATATGGTGAAAACGCTTTGTGATGCAGAGTGTTTCACGCCTTATCCTGTTTCTAAAAAATAATAATTATATGTCACAAATTCGAAATAATTTTTAATTTGAGACACATTTTTTTGTAGAAATCGTTTTTGTTTATCAGCTTTGTTTACAGAACGTAATAAAATTTACACCTAAAGAAGTTAACTGAAAATGCATTTTATCATACTCATACTTAACACTTATTGTGCTTGTACTCTTATTAAATCAAGCCATATTTCTTCATTTCTTGAGCGATACCTTTTCTTTCTCTTGTTGATAAAGGCAAAGAATATGTATTAATTTCGTTATTATCGTTAATTTCGTAAAGTTTTGAATAAGAGTATATATAAATATATTCATATTTCCTTTCAGAAGGTTTAAATGTCTTAATTAAGTTTTCTATATCCTCCAATAGATTTTCTTCATTCTGATATCTTTCATGATACGCGAAATAGAAAATTATCGACACTTCTGTATTTATCTTATAAAACATAGCCTCTAAATTATCCAAAGTGAAAACAGTCACTAAATCATCTTTATAATTTTTTGAAAACGTTCTAGTTTTAAGACCTAATTTTTTATCATCATTAACAAAATCATAATAAGTATTATTGAATGTATATTCTAAATTTAAATATTCATTTTCTTTATTTAGTTTGTATAAAATTCTTTTAGCGAGAAAAGAAAAATATAATGGATTCTTATAAATAGAGTCGCCTTTCCCACTTATAAAAAACAATTCAACTAATTTGTTTTCTAAACTGTTTTTGATTTCACTCTTCCTATGTTTGTTTTTTGAGATATTATACTTATCTTTTGCTAGTTTAATCGCGATATTTTCATCTAATTGATGAAATTTATACCAATTTTTGAGTCCTTCTTTAACAGGCAAAAACTTTATAATTTGTTTTGATGGTTCTCCTGTTAGAAAGTGCCACTGACGATAGAAAAATCCTAACCACTCTAAAGCATCTAAATTTATTTTTTGTGATTTGTTTATTTTGCAAGAAATCTCTTTATTAATAACTAAAAATTCAAAAATCGATTCCACTGGTTGAGTTTGCCAAAAAGAAAAACTTGAATCAATTTGTTTGCATAGTTCACTTTTCATAAATTCTTTAATAAATATTTCTATATCTAATCCTAAAGAATGAGCATACAAAAACAATTTAGCTTGGTTTCCACATATAAATGATTTTATGTATCTATTCATTTGCATATTTATTTAATAAGTCCTCAAATCTTAATCCTGAATCAGTTGTTTTTAAGACATTAAGAGTTTCTTCTACCGCTGCGTTTCTTTTATTAATCGCATATTCTCTAACAAAATGTCTAAAGACATCGTCAAGTATATATTCTTCCACAATATCAAGATTATCAATCGCTTTTTGGGTTCTTAAACAGTATTGTTTTCCAATATCTAGTTGTTTTAAGCACTTTTCTAATTGTTCAAGAGTAAGTCTATTAGAGAAAAAATCTTCCATATTCATCGCCATCTTGTCGTCTGCGATATCGCCAAAAATAACATCATAATCTTTGCTTGATAATAATTTCATCTTATTTATTAATTTGCTATATCTATTCCCTTGAGGAATTTTTCCTCTGTTATATCCAATAAAAAATATCCAGTCTAAACCTTCTAAATATTTGGATTTTAAGCCATCCAAATTAAAAGAGATTTTATATATTCTTTCTTGTCCATCTTCTCCAGCAACAAAGGTAGATGATTGTTTAAAAGTTTCTCCCAAATAAAAGCCTGGCCCAAAATCAATATTTTTTCTACCATTTGAATAATTATGGGTTATTTCTCCGACAATCCCTCTTTTTGAACCATGATAATAATACTCATCTCTTTTTAAGAAAATAAATTCATCATAGAAATCTAAATGGTATGTCTTTTCTAAATATTCTTTTAATGAGATAGCTTTGTTAACATCAACATTTTTATTGGTTATTAAATAGGATCTAACCGTGGAAATAGAGCATTTTAAAATATCCGCAAGTTTTTCATAACTGAAGTTATATTTTTCCCTTATGCTTCTTAAAACATCATTAAACCTTAGTAACACTATTTTCATGTTTATATTATAGTCCTTTTTCAAGAAAACTAACATATAAAACACAATATTTCCTGAAGTTTTAAATCCGTTAAATAATTATATCTATAAAATAGATATTCTTAGTGTCCTTTTTCGGAAAAAGTAACATCTACGGCCTTAATAGCGATTTTTCTTTCTTGTTCAGTGATTGGCTCATCAAATCTATCAAATGAATTATTAGTAATTGCTAATCCTGTCAGGGCTTTAAACCATGCGAGAGCGAGAATATATCTGCCAACACCCAAAGAAGCGTGAAAACCATCTCTATGGACTTTTATTCCTTCTTTAGATGCTAAAAGCATCGCTTCTCCACAAGGAATAATCTTATAACCTCTAATTACCTCTACCGCGGATAAATATGCTTCTTTGATTTTATAAAACATTTCTTCATCACTTTTAAAACCAAGATTATGGAGTAAATCACTATTATTTTCATAAGCCCATGTTTGATGAATATATACTTTTGCCCTTGGACAAAGATTTCTTATTGTTTTAGCGATTGATTCTAAAAAAGGTGTGTAAGTTTTAAAATCAGCGCTTTTAAAACTTGCTTGTTGAAGAGTAACAACATCCCAATCATCGCTTAAAAGAGCTTCATTAATAGAAAAATATTTTTGAGTTTCATAACCATTTTGAAAACCAAGATAATTTTTAGAATCATTAATTAGATTTTCAAAATGCATTTCCAAAGAACAACCACCGATATATAAATTAGTGGTTTCTATTTCTACACCTTCTTCTTTTGCTAATTCGTATAGATATCTGTGTGCATCACATGAGAAACTATTTCCGATAGATAAAACTTTCATAACTCTAGTATATTCTTATTATTTGAATATATTAAATAAATCAATTGTAAATATTTAATAAATATCCCTCTTGAATAGAACCTTTCTTTCTTATGTGCGTTTAACCCTGATTACTTCTATTGTCCCACCTAATATACGTAGAACATCTAAGATTTTATCCATCTTTAGTGTCTTCTTCCCTTGTTCTAATTCAACAATAAATTTTGTAGAGACTCCTGCATACATCGCAAGTCTTGCTTGAGTCAACCCAAGCATTTTACGATTTTCTTTAACAAATTTAACAATATTTTCCATACTTTTATCACCGTTCGGTTATATTTTGGCATGTTTTATAGAAAAAACAACGTTTTTATTACCGTTCGGTTATATTTTCACCACTTTTTATTAGAAAAACATTTAAGAAAGATAAATAATTTAAGTTTTTATCAAAAGTTAGATTAATTAAAGCGAAACATAAACTGTATCTTTTTTTATTTTAAAAAATAAAATAGAATAAAAACGTATGAAAATTTTAAAACAGTTGTTAATAATTATTGGGTTTTCCTTAATTGGATCGTTAATATCTTACCTGCTTAGATTAATGAAGATAAATTTTCCCGGTTCTCTTATTGGGATGATACTTCTATTTATCTTCTTAATAATAGGCATAGTCAAAGAACATTCAATCAAAGATGTCGCAACATTTTTCATAGATAATATGGGTATATTCTTTGTTCCAGGAGCAGTTGCTATTTTAAATAAACTGGAACTAATTAATGAAATATGGTGGAAGCTTGCAATTGTTATTTTAGTAGGTTTTCTAGTTTCGTTTATAGCAACATTTTTCTCTGTAAAATTAACTTTATATTTACAAGAAAAAAGGAGGAGAAAAAATGATTAATATTCTTTCTAATCCTTTAATGTATTTAGGATTAACCGTTTTGTTTTATTTTGTTTTTGGTTTACTCCAAAAGAGATTTAAAACACCTTTATTTAATCCTTTGTTGTGGTCTATTATTTTTGTTATTGCCTATATATTATTTATTGTTTTTATTTCCAAAGGTAATATTAACGAAGAAAATATTGCTTTAGAGTATGAGAAATATGCTTCTTCTACGATGATATTTGATATTATGCTCGCCCCTGTCACGGTAGCTTTAGCTCTTCCTTTATATTTAAATAGAAACATCTTAAAAGAAAATTGGTTAGCAATATTAGTTGCTACAATTGTTGGAACAACTTCTTCTATTCTTACAGTAATTGGTTTGTCCCATATTTTGGGATTATCTAATGATGTTATACTAGCCCTATATCCTAGAGGAGTTACTACCGCGATAGCAAAGGAAATAGGAGCGATTCTTGGAGTTAGTGAATATGAATCAATTACAGTTATTGTTGTCTGTTTAACTGGTGTTGTTGGTGCTGTTATTGGTCCATTATTAATTAAACTATTTGGTAAAAAAGATGATGTCGTGATTGGCTTATCTTTAGGAAGCGCCTCTCACGCGATTGGCACATCAAAATCGTTTGATTATTCTCAAAAAGCCGGCGCGATTGCGACAGTTTCAATTATCACAAACGGGTTATTGACTTTAATTATTTCTTTGATAATATCTTTAATTTAATTAATTAAATTAAAAATTATAGTCGAGTCTTGCTAGGATATGGTTTTGATATTTTGAATCTAATTCAACAAAATATCCACTCCAACCCCAAACTCTAACAATAAGATTAGGATAATTTTCTGGATGTTTTTGAGCGTCCAATAAAGTTTCTTTGTTAATCGCATTTAATTGGATTTGGTGGCCACCTAAACCAATAAACGTTTTAACTAACATCGCAACCTTTTTAATACCTTCATCATTTCTAAAAACAGTGTTATGAAGTTCGATTGTAAATGGGCCTCCGTTAGCAATGTTAGACAAATCATATTTAGTAAATGATTGAATCGCACTTAATAATCCTTGAGTTTTGACATGTAAGGAAGGGGAGAAGGATGAACTAAATGGATCTTTTGCTTTTCTGCCATCCGCAGTTGCCCCTACTTTCTCCGCGCTTAAAATGTATTCCATCGCGCTGCCGGTGCCTGCTCTATAAACACCACCACGTGAATTTTTTCTTCCATTTAAATTAGAAGCAAATGTATCCATAACAAATGATGCAATATCATCTACGTAATCATCGTTATTGCCCATCTTAGGAGCGTTAGCGAGTTCGTACCTTAATTGTTCATAGCCATCAAAATCAGAATGTAACGCGTCTAATAATGTTTCTTTTGAAACACTCTTTTCATCAAAGACTTTTAATTTAATCGCCGCTAATGCGTCTGATGCATTCGCGATACCTGCTCCATGAATTCCATCATTCGCATATTTAGAACCACCATAAAAGTGGTCTAAACCTCTTTCAATACATGGATTAATAAACATAGACATTAATGGTTCAGGCATATATTTCATATTGTTTCTATGTTCCACTAATGAATCTATTTCTCTAATTAATTCATCTTTAAAGTGGTCTTTAAATTCTTCAAACGTTTCAGAAGATAATAAATATTTATCTGTGGTTCTTTCGACAATTAATGGGAAATTCATTGTTTCAGCGTTTGGTAAATCGCTAGCTAAACCAGAAGTAATTACTTCCCAGCACGCTGCCACACCATAATTAACTGCATCTTCATAGTCGTAACCAAGTTTTACCATAAACGGTATAACAACATCATCATTAGAATATTGAGGGAATCCTAAACCTTGTTTAGTTAATCTAGTAGCCCTTTCATAGAACTCTAATGGGGTGTTTTTATTAACTCTCAAATTGATTTTTGGATCAATTAATTTAAGTTCTTCAGAGGCAAATAAACAAATCTCAGTTAGATCAGAGAATACATCATTACCGTCTTTATCAATTCCACCTAACACCATTGATTGTCCATTGTCGCCTTTTTGAACACCATCATATAAATCTGTGTCGATATTCATTGAAATAAAGAACAATTCTGTTAATTCAATTAATTCATCGCGTGAGATGCCTGCTTTAACTGACATATCAAAATAAGGTTTCATATAGACATCAAATCTACCTAATGTAATATGTTGGATTCTTGCTAAGCGAAGAATAAAAGATAAAAATCTAACGCAAATAAGAGCTTCATAATAATTTGTCGCGCCATTCATAGGAACATTTTCTAAAGCACTATATAATTTAATATTATTTTCTTTTTTAGCTAGTTCTTTATATTTATTAACAATGTTTTCACATGACTTTAAACATAATTTCATGCAGTCATATAGTTCAGATGAGTCTTTATTAATCTCATAATATTTATCGATTTTATTTAAATAACCGTTGATACCGCCTTCTAAGAAAGTCGCATAATCAATAATCATATTTCCTGAAAATCTAATCGCTCCAGGAATCTTATCAACATGTTCGTCATGTGGGAGTTCTGTGTGATATCTATTAAAACCAAAAATATCATCTCCAAATAATAATGGAACCTCTCTATCACACGCTAGAGTGAAGAGTTTTGTGGTTTCCATCATAGGTGAGGCGTCTTTTAAAATATCAGTCACATCATATGGAACATTGACACGATATTTGTGATAAGCCTTGGAATTAATATAATCTAGTCTATTCTTTACTCTTTCATTCATAATATTAGCCTCCTACATAATCTTAACATTTATGTTAAATTTAGAGAAAATCGATGCATAATTATTTTCTTCTACTTGTTTATATTTTTCATCAAAGTCATAGTCCTCTAATAACCAAGAATATTTGCTACCGCTATATTTGTTATATGGGAGTAGTTCAATATTCTTAACCCCTAATGAATTCATCTTTCTAGCGATTGCTTCTAAATTATTAAAATTATCTATCACTACCGGAATTAATGGGGTTCGGGTAATAAATTCAACATTAGAGTCCACTAATGTAGAATAGTTTTCTAATATCCATTCATTAGATACTCCACAGTATTTAATATGGTTAGAGTTATCTATAATTTTTAAATCGAATAAAACGTAATCTACATATTGAAGAAGTTCTTTAAAAGCTTCGGGTTTAAGATAGCCACATGTTTGTAAAGCGACATGAACTTTACCTTTTAATCTTTTACAAACTTCTATTAAGAATGAATATTGTAAGGTTGGTTCTCCTCCAGAAAAGGTTACTCCGCCGTTATTCATTTTATATATCTCTTGGTTTTTCAAAATTAAATTAACTAATTCATCCACACTGTAATCATCGCCACATAATTTAATTAAATTTCTAGGACAAGCTTCTTGGCTTTCTTTAGTTAAAACATATTTATCATTAACCTTAATTGCCTTATCTAAACATTTGTTACATTTTAAACATCCGTTTGGAGATCTAATATATTGCTTTTGAAAGACTTTCCCTTCTGGATTATGACACCACTTACAAGAAAGTGGACAGCCTTTTAAAAAGAAAGTGCTTCTAATACCAGGACCGTCATATATTGAAAATTCTTCAATAGAAAATATTCTACCTTTTGGAGTATTTGATATACTTAATTCCTTTAAAATTAATTCGGACATTTTCTTATGACCAAAGTAATTTAAATGCATACCATCTTCGATAAAACAATTTTCTTTTTCTTGAAAATAATCAATATTTGCAGCGTTATCAATTATTTTAACCCCTAATTTAGATGCGCTTTCACGTAGTAAAGAATTAAAATAATTGATCCTATTTCTAATAGAATAATATAAAGGCGAAATAACAGTAGTTAAGACATATATACTTGCATCAGGGAATATACCTCTTAACTTTTTTAAAAAACAAAGATAATCACTATAAACCTCTTCCGCTTTCGTGTCTTCTTCGTGATGAATATCATTAAAACCAAGATTAACGACAATCTTCTTGAACTTAGGAAAATAAGTTATTTCATCTAACAAATATAACCAGTCTTTAAATTTTGTAGAACCAACTCCGATATTTAAAGCCTTATGCTTTTCAAACAAAATAAAAAAGGAATAATCCATATACATTGGAGATTGTCTCAAAAGTTGAAAATATGAATCTCCTATAAATAAAATATCTGGATTAGTTATATCTTTTAAATCTTCGATTTCTTCTTTGACTAAATTAAATTTTTTCATAATCAAAAATCAAATTTTTCTATGATTAATCTTTCTTTTCCTCTTGGAGAGTTTGGTTTATGACTAACTAAACATCTCACATTATTAATATCGATTAACATTCCATGTCCGCGGTCGTCGGAAAACCTTGTGACGTCTTCTTGCTCCCAACCTTTAAAGAGGTTATCGCTAGTAGCGACCGCAAGAGAATAAGACATATCTTTATCAAATGAAGACCAAATCATTTTATATTTATTGTCTTCTTTAATAACAAATGGTCCATCAGTGACAAAACCACCTCTATCATTTTCTCCAACCCATTTTGCATCGGTAGCGTTAAAGATTTTAATAGGTTCGCCTACTCTATGAGTGAGGTCGAGTGATAATTCTACAACTTTCATTCCTCCATCATGAACTTGTAGCCATTCATGACAGTAAATTAAATATGGAACTCCATTATCAACGAACAAAGTGCCATCTAAGGCTACTTCATCGCTTGGAGTGATGCTTTCTCCAGTTAAAGGTTTATAAGGACCTAAGATGGTCTTAGAAACAAAAATATAAGTCCCTCTGTTCTTGCCTTCTAATCTAATAGTCCCGAATAAATAATATTGGTCGTTATATTTATGAATTTCAGGCGCCCAATATTCAAATGAATCCCATTCATCAAAAAGGACATAAGGTCCATAGAAGTTTTCTAAATCATCGCTTGTATAGCAAAGAAAAGCATCTTGGTCATCAAAGTTTGGAGATAATCTATCTCCTTTGCCTCGAGAACCAGTTAAATAATATTTACCATTTTCCTCTATGATAAAAGGATCTCTAATGCATAGTTCGTCTTTACGGTAGTTTCTCATAATACTCCTAATTAATTTTCTAAAGACTCTTCGCTTTCTTTGTCAAAGAGATAGATATAATCATTTTCAAATGAGAAGCTAATTTCTCCTCCTGAAGCGATTTGGGATAGAAGTTCTCCATCTAATCCAATTAATGGAACTTTAACCGCTAATTTGGTGTCATTTACATTCAAATGTAAATGATATTCAGTGCCCATCATTTCAGACACTAAAATATTGCCTTTAAATGTTTCTTTATCTTCTAAACCTAATTTGAAATGGTCTGGTCTAATACCAACATATACTTCTTTTTCTTCTGAAATATTTTTCTCTTTTAGTTTAGAAGAAAGGCGAGAATTTAATTTAACATCTACTCCAAAAACGTTAACGAAATAATGTCCATCTTTAATAATTAATTTTCCATCAAGGAAGTTCATTTGAGGTGTTCCAATGAAGCTTGCGACAAATTTGTTTTTTGGAGAATTAAATACTTCTGTAGGCGTTCCAACTTGTTGAACCACTCCGTCTTTCATAACGACAATGCGGTCACCTAATGTCATAGCCTCAACTTGGTCATGGGTAACATAGATAAATGTTGTATTAATCTTTTTACGTAATAAAATTAACTCCGCGCGCATTTGGTTTCTAAGTTTTGCGTCTAAGTTAGATAATGGTTCGTCCATTAAGAAGACTTTTGGTTTTCTAACAATCGCTCTTCCAATCGCGACACGTTGTCTTTGACCACCTGAAAGATTTTTTGGTTTTCTTTCTAGGTAATCTTCAATTTCAAGGATCGATGCGGCTTCCATAACTTTATCGTCAATTTCTTGGCGGGTATGTTTACGATATTTAATAACTTCAACTTTATTTTGTTTCAAATAAGAAATTTCTTCTTGTAATTGTTTGATTTTTTCTTGGTTTTCAGGTTCGTTTTTAATTGTTAATTTAAGTTCTTTTGTTAAACTTCTAATCTTTTTTCTGTCGATAGCGAAAGCGGTGTATGGAATTTTCTTTAATTTAAGACCAAACGCCATATTATCGTAGACTGTCATATGTGGATATAAAGCGTAGTTTTGGAAAACCATCGCGATATCTCTATCTTTTGGTTCTATATCATTAACTAATCTAGATTCAATATAAACTTCTCCACTAGAGATTTCTTCAAGACCCGCGACCATTCTTAAAGTTGTGGATTTACCACATCCAGAAGGCCCAACAAAAACCACGAATTCCTTATCTTTAATTTCCAAGTTGAAATCAATAACTGTAGGTTCGCTATTACCTGGATAGTATTTGTAAACATTTTTTAAAATTACGTCCGCCATAAGGTTAACTCCTTTTTTTCAGTATCCTTAATTCTTTTTTAGATAAATAAATATAAACAAATGGCATTGGGAGAACAAGTGCCACAAGTAATGTAATAAGTTTTGTGTGTTCTAATTGAAATCTTAAGAAAAGTTTCAAAGTAGAACTAATAAGTGAGACATAGAAAATCAAACCACAGATAGAAATAACTAAAATCATAATTTCCCAAAGTGGTCCAATCGATTCTATTGGGAGATAAATATTTCCCCAAAAGCCATATAGACACGCAAGTGTGACAACAACAGTTAAAACAATAACTGTTCCGGTGTATTTTCTAACAGGAATGGTAAATACAGAAAATGTTCCACCGACTTTATTAATTAATTGAAAGGCATAGAAGGGCAAAAATGCCTTCCATGCCTTTTCATAGCCTAATTTTTTTAATACAAAATACGCGCCTATTGAATAATAGTACGAAAATCCTAATATTCCTAAGAAAACAAATAATGTATTAATCATAATTAGATATCTTTTGCAGCTTCTTTTAAGTATTGATAAAGTTGATAAACTTCCATTGAATATTTAGAAGTATCTAATAAATATTTATTAACGATATTCATACGATCTTGATGGGAATATGTTTTACATGATGTAAAATCACCATGTCCATCGTGAGAATGATCATTAACAAAGTTATATAAACCCGCCCAAATGTTAGATGTAAATGTATACATCGCTTTTCTATTTGAGAAATGTTTATTTAATTCTTCTTTATTATTTAAATAAAGTAAGTAATCAACTGAATCATTAATTAAATAATTTTCTTTCTTGTTTGCGTTAGCAATCCAAGATTTTTCTTCTTCAGTGTAACGAGCGTATTGTCTATTGGAAATCAATTGATTTTCGACAAGTGTCAAAATACCTGAATAAGGTTTATTTTCAACACTGTAACCTTCTGGATAATAATAATTACCGTTATCATCTAAGAAATAATGTGTACCTAAAACACCATAACGGCAAAGGTCATAATTTTCTTGAGAAGAATAGGCCCAGTTAATGAAAGATAAGATGTCTTTATAATCTTTTGTGTTTTTTGTGATAACAGCACCGAAAGTGGCAACACTGTTTCTCATAAATCCTTTAGATGTTGAAGAAGAATCTTTTGTCATTGCTTGAAGAACTGTAAATTCCGCATCTGGATTTTGTCTTTTACATAATCTAGCAACTTCGATTAAGTGTTCAACTGTTGGATTTTCTAAGAAAACACCTGTTTTTTCTGCGACAAAGTCAGCTTCGCAGTCATCGATGTGTTTGTCATCTGGTGATTTTGGAAGAATGCCATTTGCGATCCATCTGGATTCAGTATCTAAAACATTAGAATAGTTGGAATCGATAAGTCCACCGATATCTAAAATGTTTTGTCCATTATATGTTCCAATAGATTTTGTGTAGTATCCTGCTGGAACATCAAAGGCACCTAAAATACCAGTTTTTTCGATTTCATAAATCGCACCACTGATTGTATAAGGCAAATTATAAGTTTCTTTCATTGCCAAACACATTTCTTCGAATGTTACATAGTTATCGACAACTTTCCATTCTGGATGGCTAGCATCATAAACATCTGTATATCCACAAGCATTCATCCAGTCTTTTCTAACTAAAATACCGTATTTGTATGGATTAATAACAGATGGGATACCAATGATTTCATCATTTGATGTGAGTAATCTCGCTTTAGCGTTTAAAGTCAATGATTCATCTTCATTACTCCAGACCATATTTGCATTTAAATATTCATAGTCTTCAAAGTCATAATATAAATCACGATATAAACCATTTTGCATGATCCAGTCATCGATACCGTCGCCACCTCCCGTATGGGAGATGACGATATCGATTTCACCAGTAGTGACATTGTTTGTAATCGTATTTTTCATGTTTTGGGTGAAAAATTGAGGATTAAATCTAACTTTTTTACCGGTTTCTTCGTAATACTTAGCTTCAACCGCGCGATAGACTTCTTCTTCTAAAGCACCCTTTCTCCATGAATATTCAGCAGAACCACCCGCGTAAATAACAATTTCAGTCGCAGGAGTAGTATCAACTGATTCTGAATCTAAACTTTCACTTGTAGGTGTGGTTGGACCACAACTAGTCAGCAAGAGGACTAACAATAACGGTATAATTAATTTATTTTTCATAATAATTACCGCCGTTTATTAAAATGAAGCTTTATGATATTGAAGATTGTCAACGTAGATGGTATTTTTAGGAGCCACTATGGAAAGATTACAATAACCAGCTCCACTAAAATCAGCAGTTAACCAATAAGAAATATCATAAGTAACAGTTAACCATGTGTCAGCTGGAACATTTTCTCCTTGAGTAATTTCTGTTCCATCAAGAGATAATTTAATTTGTGTAGAGAATGTTCCTCCATTAAAGCCGTTATAAGCAGCGCCTGCTTCGACTAAATGAGTTATTTGAGTAGTGGAAGGTCTAGATTGTAATCTAAGTGAAGCTCCAGTTGGAACATAAATATCAAATGATATAGAAGAAATGTGTTGTTGTCTTACATAGGACCAAACATAATACCATGCATTTGCACCATTACCTGCGTTAGCTGGAGAGCCATTAGAAACAGAGAAATTAGCATCTATTTGATCTTTATAGGTTCCTGTTCCAGTAAAGGCATAACTACTTGTTCTGCCGCCAACATCATTAGAGTGTGGTCCAAATGTACCAACATGATCAAGTAAAGTCGTTCCGTTATAAACATGTCCCCATACAAATTCTTCGTCCATTGTATCAATTGGGGCCGTATGCCAATATCTTAAATTGGATAAATAAATATCTCCTTTAGGTGTTGCTATTTCAGAACACGCAAATGTTGTAGTGTAAGGCCATGTTTCTCTATTGATGTAAGAGTAGTTGAATGAGACGGTATACCATTGTTCAGCCTCAACTTTAGTGACTGGAACATTGTCCTTATAAATGAGAATGTCACTATTATTGCCATAAGTTATTGTGGAGCCAATGGATAAACCAAAACCTTTATTAGCAACTTGCGTAGCAGATGGTCCGTATAGTCTTAATTGAGCGCCTGCTTTTAAATAAATATCAAATGTTATGTAATTAATATCGTAGTCGGAAATGTTGTCAGCATAAGCTCTTCCTGATTCGGTAACTAAACTTGGTTCAACCTTGTTGTTCCAGTTATTGTAGTCGTTTGCACCTTCGATTTTAATTGTGTTAGCAACTCCACCAATATCAACAGTTTGTTTTGTTAAAGTTAATGTAGAGTTTGTTTTTGGAACAACAATGAATTCGCCATTTCTATAGGTGTTAAATCCGTTTGGATCAACTCTTACTTCTGTGTAGTCACAGTATTGACATTTCCAAACTCTATCTTCGTCTGTACCATTTAAAACTGTTTCTTCTGTTTCTAAAAGATTGTGTTCTGTTTCAAATGAATGTAAGCAAGCATAAACTAAGGTAATTTCTTCAATTGTTGTTTCACTTAAAGCAACTAAAGAAATATAGTTACCACATAAGGTAAGTTGAACCCCACTTGTGACTGAATAAGTTGTGACTTCTCCAGTTTCTTCAAATCTTGTTTCAACATTTAAAGAACCTTCGAATGTAACATTGACGCATTCAAGCCCTAATGCTTCTTCAACTTTTGTAATTGCACCTCCTGCATCAAGTGTGCATAGTTTGTCTACCGCTGCTTTAACCTTTGTATAAGTGTATTGGGAATGAGTTCCCCCAGCGATAATAGAATCAACATAAGTTGTTGAATCTGTAGGAGCATCAGCTTTGTCTAAAACCTCTGTGTAAACAGATTCTGGGTCTTGGTTAGCGTTAACAAAATAACCATCAAAATTAATGGCTGCACCACTTATGATAGTGGCGCAAAAAGCGACGAAACCCAACAAAGTTAATACTGTTAGTTTTTTAGCCATAATATAAACCTCCTTTTGTTAATTATGGTGTTAGTATTTTTAATTTCGACTAACTCGAAATATGTTGATAATTTATTATTAAGCCAAAGGCTTAAAACCTAGTTGATTGAATCATGATAATATCTAATATCTGAGATATAACATGTTCCTTTGATATAGGCTAATTCGTGGCATGTATAGCCGCTTTTGTATTGACTTTCAAAGTTAGAATAATCAACGACGAGTCGATACCATGTATTAGCGTTAATTGTTGTGACCTCATCTCCGCTAGCGGTATAAAGATTAATATTTTCGTTGTTAGCAGAACTAAATGATGCGTTAACAGTAAGAGGAACTGTAGAGTGACCTCCATTTGGATTAACTGAAGCTGCTCTTAAATAAGTGCCTGGTGTTAATAAAATCCAATATTCAATAAAATCAATGTGACCGTTAATAATATTGTTTTTGCTACTTGCTGTAGAGGTGTGTTTGGTGTCAGATATATCTAATTTGTTGTTCCAGCTCGCAGCGGCAGCGGAGTATGCATATGGGTTACTAATTCCTTCAATAACTCCACTAACTTGAGAGTAGCTAGCAGGATAAGTTGTATCTATAGAAGTGAATTCAAATGAGCCTTTTCTATATTTATTAAAGACATTAACTTTGAGGATTTGATGTTCGCTATTATCTGGGAGACTAACTTTAATTTCTGCATCCCCCTCTTTCATAGCGGTAACCAAATTACCATCTAAGGAAACAAATTCTTCACCTGAAACAATTTCATAATTTAAGGCAGATGGATTAATAAATTGTTTGTTAAATATCGCATATGGTTGAATTAAGTATTCTTTTTCAAAATAATCTTTATCGCCCGCGTATAAGGAGATGTTAGATTCAGTTAAAGAAAGCATATAATTGTTTTTAATAACAATTGAGATAGATTCTCTAATTTTGTAATCGCCATGTGTGATAACAAAACTGATGCTTATATCGCCAACTTCTTTAAGCAAAATTTCGCTTCCGCCTAAATAATCAACTTTTCTATTAGAGAAGATAAATCCAGAGATATTAGGGTTTTTAATAGCTTCTCCGTTATAGATAACTGAGATTTGTTTCTTAAGATTGATAGTGTCTCCAACAAATCCAATATCAATATTGTCCACGAGCACCTTGAATGGAGCGTTATATGAATAATCTTTGATATAGGAATTGTCTTTGTAATATGCAAATTCACCTATTTCAAAAACTGTATTTAAAGCGCTGGAAAGATATGTGGAATCATTAACCCTTCCATCGACCTTTACAACTACTGTACATAATTCGTCTTTGACGATTGTTTTAATAGGTTTTCCATCTTTATAGATAGAAACAAAATTATTTGGTTTAAAGTTATTATCTAAACTTATTGTTTTAATTCCGTTTACAAAGTCATTAAAGTAAGAAAGTAATGGGGTGCCACTCCTATAAATATAGGAGAAGGCTAAATATTTATATCCTTTATTAACCGCTAAACCATTTAATAAGTTATAAGCATTGATTTTGCTTCTTGATTCTCTATCTAATGCTTTTGCGTTTGAGGAATCATATTTATATAAATTAGATGCTTCATCGTGTGTATAAGAAACATAGTTTGGAGAATAAACAACCATTTCATTTTCGGAGGTTGCTTTGTTAGGATTTTCGCCATCAATGGTTAATTCTCTTTCATCTGTATCAAAAACTAATTCAATATCATTAAGTGGAGAATAGTCGAAATAATAACGAATATTATCAAAATAAGAGACGTCTCCGATATAGCAAGGGCCAACATAAAGAGTAGCGGCGTCTTGTCCGATTGTCATAGATTTCAAAACAACTTCTGAAATGTTGATGTAGACTGTGTACCATTGATCGTTAGTTAATATGTTTGTTGCTTTGCCTTCTTGATTGACTAATAACATATCAGTTCTATTGACTTGAACTTCGTTATAGAAATATTGCTTTGCAGGCGCTCCATAGGCTCCCATTAAGATACCTTTTTGTCCTAAGTAATAATAATCAAAGGATAAAAGTGTGTAGCCTTTTTCTACCATATAATCATAGGCGACAACGCCGTTTTTATTTGTAGTTTCAAAGAACTCAATTCTTGAATCCCATGTAGCCCATGTAGGATTTGCAGCGTTTTTGTTCATATCGTGGTCTGTAATTTTGTATTTATAAGCATTTGAATGTCCTTCAAATTCTTCATAACCAAACTCGATATCCGCGCGGAAAGTTTCAACAATTTCTTCGTGTGATAATTTAGCTTCGAAATTTGGATGAAGTCTAATTGTTGTTTTCGTGCTTACTTCTGGTTTTTCAATACAATAAACACTGACTTCATAAGAGAGCACTTCTTCACCTTTATATTGATTGATGACACTAACTCTATTACCATCGCTAGATAAATATGGGTTAATGCCTAAATCCACTCCAACATTACCATCGAATGATTCGCCTCTTACAAAAATTTGGGCATTAATATCGACGTAATTTTTTCTCCTAGGAGAGGTTTCATCAACTGAATAAACATCATAAGATTCTTGGTCAAGGACAATTGAGTTTTCACTTTGAATTGTCGCGGTGAATTTCTTGCTCTTTAATGTTTTGTTTTTCCAAACACCGTTAACTTCAATATCAACTTCGCCTTCTTTAACACCTATGAATTGTCCATTTGTGTTAACTGTAGCGATAGAGGTGTCTAAGCTTGTTAAGGTATAGTTTTCAAGAGGATAATAGTTTCCGTCATATCTAACTTCAACAACCGGAGTAACTGGAGTATTGACAAAACCTAAACAATCAGCAACTGAGATTGATGGATTAATCATTTGGTTCTTTATAGAGACTTCACATGTATCTTTTTCTTTGCCATGACTAACAGTAATAGTTAATTCACCAACTTTACCTAAACAAGACATATGTCCGTTATTATCAATTGTCGCTAAAGTGGTGTCTGAAGAAGACCATGTATATTCAAGTTCTTCATTATAGTTAGTCAAAACAAAATCATATTCTGCATAAATGTCTACAGTGACATTGCTTTTTTCTAATTCTGGTTTATTAGAAGCGAAAACTTCGAAATAAGAAGAATTGTCAAAAGCGCTGATAGAGGCAAAAGAAACAGCCCCTAGACATGTAAGAAATAAAAATAGTTTGTTTTTCATAAGGTGTAATCTCCTTTATGTATTAAGTTTTCGAAGTTCTTTAAAATGTTTTTCGCTTTTTCTTTTCTTTTGAAAATGTCTTTGTTATTGAAGTCAATTTCTTCAAAGAATCTTATAAATTCTTTTTCTTTAGATTGACCAATTACTTCAACGTTATGGAAGTAATTATCAATAAATTGATAATCTCTCATCATTTTAATCGTGAATTTAATGTCGTTATCTTTTAAGGAATAAAAGACATTATTAATATAGGTATGAGAGAAACAATATGTGCTTTCATCTTCTGTATTGATAACACTTTGACCTTTAATATCTCCGTTAATAAAGACAACGTTATCTTTAAATAAGGCGTGATCGCTTTCTCTAGCGATGGTTAAGAAAGCAGAACGAGTAGGATTTTCTTTTTGTCCGTTATTTAAGAAATAGTTGTTATAAATAACATTGTTAAACCATCTTCCAGTTATTTTTTCTTTAACAATTTCACCTTTTTCATCTAAGACTTCTCTTCCAAATTCATCACGCTTAATAACTTGGGTAGCGAGGTTACAAATAAGAAGCCCTCCACCTTCGTTATGATGCGCGTAATTGTTTTGGAAAATAGTCTTAACACAGCAATTGTCTAAATCAAATCCTTGTCCATCTTCTGAACCACTTCTTTTATATGTGTAAGCTGCTTCGTTTAATTCAAATAAACAAACATCAACGTTATAAACCCAGATAGAAGCGTTCCAATAACCTTTTCTACCTAGATAATTTGCAAAATAGCAGGTGTTGCCTTTGATATAGACGTTTTTCGCACTGGAAATAACAATCCCATCTGCTCCTGGACATTCAACATAATTATCTAAACAATAAATTCCATCAGATATAAAATAGCCAACGCCTGTTTCATAATTGTTTTCGCTTTCATAAGAAACCCATTTGTTATATCCATATCCAACACCTGGTTTATCAACCCATTTGTTATAAACAGTGATTCCAGTTCTAGAAACGTTTTTAACAATGTTATTTACAATCCAAATGTTTTTAAATTCACTTGGTCCTATCTCGTTATGAGCGATAATACCTCCATAATAACGATAGAAATATCTTCCTTTTGTAACTCCATCTTCTTCATATTCTGGAGTAACTTTTTCTAAATCTAATGTGTCTGGATTTACTAAAGAAGAATCTAATTCGTTTTCCCAAATCCAGTTGATATCATGGACATAACAATTTTTAACAACAATATTTTTCATCTCGCCTTTATGAGGGGTTGTAATATGAATTCCTCTATAAGCTTTAGTTCCTGTTACTTCGATAGAATCAACGATTACATTTGAATTATTGATTCTAATAACAGAGTCATCTCCGTTGATGACTGGTAATTTTCCTTCTCCGTAACTTCCTAAATAAGTTAGTAAATTGTCACTATTTCTTTCGAGTAAAATATTCCCCATAAATGTTGAATTTTTCTTTAAAAGGATTGCAATATTAACGTCTTTTGAAAGAATTTGAGGAATTTTTGTTAATGTTTTTATTGGAGTATTTTTTGAAAGTCCGTCATTTGAATCGTTACCTAAAACACTATCAATGTAATAAATTTGATAGTTATTAAGATTAACTTCTTCCATCTTTCTTTCTCTAAGAGAGTAGATGGTTTCTACATCTTGCTTAGAAAGAAGTTCATCTTTATTTAAGATAAATCCGTGTTCAAATGAATGTTTCATAACTATTTATAAAACGCTCCTAAGTAAGGTAATAATCCTGTATCAACGCCCAAATAATCGTATTGAAGTTGAACTGGTAATTTTCTTGCGTATTCAAGTAAGGATGTAGATGGAACAAATGTCTTTGAAACATCATATCCGTCATAATCATTTGGTAAAGTAAAATCCAATTGAGCGTCTAAAATCGCGTAAGCGTCATCGCTTAAAACAAGTTCACTTTGGATTTCATTACCGTCTTGAATGTTATGGTATAAATTACCTTCAAAAACAGGATCTAAGATTGTGTAATTTGCGAAAATTGGTTTTGCTTCTTCCGCATAAGAATAGAAAATGTTGTTTCTATAAATATGATTACGAGAAACTTTTGAATCTTCGCAGTTAATAATGTGTTGTTTTTCAATGTCTCCTCTAACTAGGACTGTGTTGTTTTCAGCGACAAAATCATCGCATTGTCTTGCAAGAGTAATAAACGCACTTCTATGTGAGTTTGTTTCGATACCGTTAAAGGCAAAGACATTGTTACGACAGTAATTGTTTTTCCAAATACCAAGTAATGACTGTTTTGAGGTATTCGCTAAAGTGCCGTCGATATTATATGTAAATAATGATGAGGTGTTATTACATAGTAATAAACCACCACCTTCATTATGATGAGCGTAGTTATAATAGAAATGGATATCTTCACACGCGATATCAATATCAAATCCTTCTCCATCTCCCGCACCGTGTTGAAGATATGTATAGGCCGCTTCGTTATAAAGCATATAACCACCTCTAACGTTATGTACCCAAATACCCGCGTTGAAATAGCCGCCTTTACCTAAATAAGATGCTTTGTAGGATGTGTTTCCAACAATCCAGGCGCCATCCGTGCCATCAACAACAATACCATCGCCACCTGTGCATAAGGTAAAGTTGTCTTTAACAACAACGTTCGTATATGGGAAATAACCAACTCCGGTTTCAAAGTTTTGATAATCAGGGTTTTCTGGAACATATTTGTTATATCCATAACCAATTCCGCCTCTATTGACCCAATAATTGTAGAAGTTAATACCAATATGCGAGACGTTTTCAATTCTATTATTCTCTACGAAAACGTGGTCATATGTAATAGGGCCAGCTTTAATAGAAGCTTCAACATCAATCGTTCCATTAAAGAATTCAATTCCTCCATAAAGACGACGATATCTTAAAACTCTATTTGTAGGTGTAACATTTTCAGGATTAATGTCTTTTGGATGTGTTTCGTTTGGACTTAAAGGATATTCCCAGTTCCAGTTGACATCGTGGACATAGCAACCTTTAATAACGATGTTTTTATAAACACCAGATTTACGAGGTAATACATAAATACCTCTTGTGCAGGCTGGGCCTGTAATTTCAATATTATAGACGCGAGTGTTTTCTTCTCTAATCCATAAAATCGCGTTTGTAGTGACTGTAGAGTCATCTCCATCACCATGAATAACAGGCATATCACCTTCACCATAAGCATCTAAAATAAATGGATATTCTTCACTAGAGGTGTATCCAGTTAAAATTAGGTTTCCATAAAAATAGGAACCTCTTTTTAATAAGATTCTAATTGGGGAGAAATCCGCATAAGTAGAAATAATTGTTTCAACACTGCTAAGAGTTTTTTTAGGAGTGATTGGATCAAGACCTGTATTTGAATCATTGCCAAAAAGGGAATCGATATAGAATGTTCTATAGATGTTATTAATAACATCTTCGCTTATATCTTCATAAGTAGGTGCACTAGGTATGTTATAGACACCCGTTTCAACTTCTGGTTCTATAGACTCCGTTGTTGATTCAGTGTCAGAAGAATTAAAAAATCCAGTTGTCGTGCAAGAGACAAGTGATAGAGCTAATAAAGGGAATAATAGTAATGATTTTTTCATATTTGTTATCCTTTCACAGATCCTAAAGTCAAACCTTTTTGGAAATATTTTTGAACGAATGGGAATATACACATAAGTGGGATGATTGTGATAATAATAGTCGCAGATTGGACAACATATTTAGACATAACTCCGTCTTCTGTGTTGGTCTTAAAGTCCATAAGCATGTTCATAATGACGTATTGAACGGTCCAAAGATCTTTGTTGTCTGGAGAGATGTAATATAAGACATCTAAATAAGAGTTCCATTTAAGAACAAACGCCATCATGCCTGTTGTTGCAATAATTGGAAGAGAGACAGGCAAAATAACCTTAAAGAAAACTCTAATTTGACCCGCACCATCAATAATCGCGGCTTCTTTTAAAGATTTTGGAATGGAATAAATATAGTTTCTGATTAATAAAATGTTATAAACATTGATGACTCCAGGAATAACTAATGCCCAGAATTGATTGTATAAACCTATGGTTCTAATAACTAAAACGATAGGCACCATACCTGTTGAGAAAAGCATTGTAAAGACAAATAATCCGTTAAAGAATTTATGTCCAGGCATATCTTTTTCACTTAATGCATAGGCTGCAAGAGTGTTAACGAACATAGAAGCAACAGTGACTAAAATAGTCACCAATGTGGATAAACCTAATCCTTTTAAAATTTGAGGATCTTTAAAGATATAGACATATCCTTCTAGTGAGAATGATTGAATAAAGACTGAGTAGCCTGTTTTAATAAAGCTCACTGAATCACTAAGAGATGCGCATAAAACAATCCAAAGTGGAAGAATAAAGAATAATGATAATAAAGAAATAATTAATATTCTTGTAATTAACGCAAATACTCTTTCAATTTTTGTTTTTAAAACAATAGGCATCTTGAAAGGATTGATCATAACAAGAATGTAACTAATCGCGAACAAGACAAGTATGGCCGCGAACACTATTAGAAAAATACCAAAACCAGTCATATTACATAATCCCCTCGTTATCAGTTTTCTTAACAATCGCGTTTGTTAACATGACTAATGCACAGCCAATAACACCTTGGATTAAACCAATTGCGGTCGCACTACCAAAGTTGCCATCTCTTAACGATGTAAACGAAATTCTTCCTACAACGTCCACTGTTTCTTGAATTGCGCCGATAGTTTGACCATTAATCATCGCAAAGATTTGATCGTAATTATCTCTCATAATATTTGCTGTATCCAAAATGAGTTGTAAACAAACAACACCCATAATGCCAGGTAAAGTAACTGTGAAAGCTTGTCTAATCGGACCACATCCATCGATTCTTGCTGCCTCGTATTGTTCTGGATCGATTGAACACATCGCCGCGATATAAACAATCGCGGACCAACCCATACCCTTCCATAAGGAAGATAAGGACAATAATGCCCACCATGGGTCAGGTGTGTGATACCAGTCGATAGTTAATCCTAATAGTCGGTTAACTAGACCAGATTCGGAATTCAATAAGGAATAGAATAGCCCTCCTACTGCAACCCAAGATAAGAAATATGGTATCAATGACAAACTTTGGAATATTGTCTTAGGTCTTTTACTCTTCATTGAGTTAATAACCATTGCTAGGAATAGAATAAATGGAATATTAGACGCAATTCTAATTACAGAAATAAAGATTGTGTTTCTAAATATTCGATACATTTCAGGAGTGTTTTGGGCCATAAAAATCGATTTAAAATATTTAAGACCTACCCACTCACTGTTAAGACCTTCTAATAGGTCATATTCCATAAATCCTGCACCTAACCACGCCATAGGCATGTATCTAAAAATAATTAATAAGATAAGAGCAGGAACTAATAAGACAAATAAATATCTAAATTTAAAAAGTTTTCTTAAGTTTTTAAGACAGAATATTTTCTTAAAATATCCTTTGAAAATACCAAAATATAAAATGGTAATTAAAAGAATAGAGCCAGTGATAATTAAAGAGATCACTACTGGAGAAATGTTTTGTTCATAGGCAAAATAACCAATGAAAATATTTGTATCAACTGTCTCTGTTGTACTTGCATCTCCAACAAAAACTGTCTTTTTCGCTGTGCAAGGAATTGGGGTAATAGTAATCTTATTTCCTTCCACTTTGATGTTTTGATTTTCAATAACTTCGTCGTTATAGACAAGTTTAGAAATAAATCTAATCTTGCCGTCAACTTTGAAAGAGATTTCATCAATTAAACTAAAGTCAATTAATTTAAAGGAGATAAAATGTGCACCTTTTTTACTGACCATTTGTTTCGCGGAGTCTAAAGAGGCAATTTGAACTTCGTCTTCTTTTTCATCAACGATATTTAATCTATAAGGTCTATTTAATTTAACATCCTTGTAATTGGCTTTTGTCTTATCTAATAATAAACGAGTGAAATTTTCTCTGATTTTGCCATCATAGTTATATTCGAAGGTATCAACATTATTCGTGCTGTGTTCAAAATAATTTTGACTTAAACCATAGGTGATATTGCCTAATCCACCTAGTTTATCAACACGTCTTGTGTGAACTACAACTTTATATGCATCGCTGGTTTCTTTATAACTACCAGATTGATAAAAATCATCTACTGTATTGTTTTTACACTGATCATTTAATAAATCTAAATAATCATCAAAAAATGTTTTAAATTCGCCTAAATCTTTAATATTGTCTTCTACTTTTGTTTTTTCTACTGTTAATTCAATATTTAATTTGCCGTCTCTCATATCATCAGTTTTAAATATGAAAATTCCTGCGATAAAAATCGCGATTAAAGCAACAATATAAGTAAATATACAAAGTTTAGATTTAAGCTTAGGTTTCATTAAATTAATTCCCCTTCTTCTAGGATTCTTAAAGCAATAGCTTCCATCCCTTTGTCATTTGGGTGAATTTCAACACCAGGATGTTCAAATTCTCCTAATGCTTTATTACTTGGATCTGCTCCGATATCACCTAATTTGACAAGTTTATAATTGTTTTGTTCACAAACTTTGTGAATTGGGTCATCGATTGTGTCCCAACTCCAAAAGTCATCTGTAACAATTATTTTTGATTTTTCGTTAGTGAAGAATTTGATCATATAATCCCAATATTTTTCAAGTGGTAATTCTTCTAATCTATTTCTTACACCCCAAACATTTTCCGCGATACGGACAATAACTATGTCAGCGTCGAAATCAACCGCGGCTTGATATTCTTTTAATATGTCTAGATTCCAATATTCTCTTTCCCATTTAGATAAGGAACAGATACAGTAATCTACTGGTCCATATTTTTCTTCAAGATGACGTAGCATGACATGGACATAGTCATTTTCTAAACAAGACGCCGCCATACCCCAGTCATGAACCCAACCGATTTCTGGTTTAGGCATATGACGAGTAATGGAATTACCTAAAAAGGTAATTTTAAGTTTTCCACCTTGTTTAACTATCATTACTTGTTTGTCATCGCTAACTTGTTTAGTCGCGGCGACTGTATTTAATTGGTTATCGTTTGTTTTCATCTGACAATTACACTTTCAATTCCTAAGGAATCTGCAATTTTCCTAATAGTTTCGGCTTTATGACCAAGACCTAATGCGTAGTGGTGGGTTGGGCCTTCCATGCACCATCTTTTAATAAAGTCTTTCGTATCAGGTGGGAAATAACCTCTTGTGTTAGTGTTTCCGGTTGGAGGAATTGGACCAACTTTGGAATATCCTTCTCCAATAACGAATTTGAATCTTCCATCATGTGTTTGAGTAATACCTAACATGGTGATAGGTCCTTCTTTTAATTTAAATTCAACAGAAGCTCCTGAACCTGGTTTTCCATGATATTTGATTAAAGAACGTAAAATTGGTTTTCCGTTTGCAATCTTAATGTGATGTGGGCCATCGTGACCAATAAGAATTGTGTTGTCATTAAAATCAAATGGGTGTAATTCCGCAAAAGAACCACCGATATCTAATTGATCCATGATATACATTGCTAAATTTGTTTTGATATCGAATTCTCCACACATAGGTGTACCTTGGGCGTTTAAAATGGAGTTACCAACAATTAATGATGTAGCAACTTTTCTTTGAACGCTGCCTTCTTTTCCTTCATAGTAATAGGCCATTCCGTTTAGATTGAATTTCTTAACTAACCTATCAAGGGCCGCTGCACCTTTCGCAGAATTGAGTAAATCAGTTTCAGTTAATTTGCATGTAACTGGGTCGCTAACTGGGTTTGGCATTTCAAATTCTTCGTTAATTAACGCGACTTTTGCAGCAATTTCTTCTTCTGTTGCTTCGTTATAACATTCCACTAAGTCTTCAATTTCAATTAATGGAACGTGAACTCCAAACGCTGCTGATAATGCGGTTGGGTCGCAGTGCATATCATACATCGCTTCTAAAACATGTCCCATTAATCCAAGTCTTGCACCTTTTAAAGCGTGAAGGACAATAGCGACATCGCACCAGTCAGAGATTTGTTTATCTGCTTCTTCATCGTCATAAAGTGTCCCGATAATGATATCCGCAATCTTTTTACCAAATCTAATTGCAACACCTGTAAATTCTGGAACGGAACAAATATTATCATTTTCAAGTTGCATGAATGTGTTTGCTTTTGTGTAGTCCATAGCGGATCTTGGTTGAAGGGCTAAAAGAACCATAGGAGCATTAACGCTTTTCATAATTGGGGCGAATACGCTACTAGTCGCGTATGTAATCATGTTGCAGAAGCAAACATCTGGACTAATTTTTTGAATCTCGTTAGCAACTTCAAAAGCTTTTTCAGAAGAATCAACAAAACCAAAATCAATAACCTCAACATTGTTAGCTTGGATTTTTTCTAATAATTCTCTATGGTATCTACGTAAGTTTTCTTCTAAACCTGGAAATTGTTCAAAATAAATACCGTGGATAACAGCAAAATACGCAATTTTAGCAGTTCTTGTGTTAGTTCTATTTATCATTTTCTTTCTCCTCATCTAAAACTTTTTTAATCGCTTCAAGGTAAGCATATCCAACACCAAATTCAGGTTCTAAATAGTTACCTTCGGTCCATTCGTTCCAAATAGTAGTTACGTATGTTCCTCTATATTTATCTGATAATGCAATTTTTCTCATTTCTTTAAATGCTATTTCATAAGCGATTGGTGAATGGTTAACAACAACCGCGTACCATGGATAAAGATTCATGTTTTCATACATTTCAGATTGAATTGTTCTTGGAGATTGATCTAGGCCACTCATGACGTGAGCGATACTTGGACAATCATAAATGTCTTGGTCTTCCCATGTTGCTTTAATACCAGCTTCAAGGAAGTCGTAATAATCAACAGTTAAACGTGTATCTTTGTATTTAACTGGCCACCAATAACGAACGTTTTCGTCGATACTTAATGTTTTTAAAATTCTATTAATTTCGTTTTTATCTTCAGTAACATCTTCAATAATCGCCGCAACGGTAGCTAAATGTAATTCGCCTAATCCCGCGTCTCTAACTCTTCGTCTTAAACCTTCAAAGATTCTCGCACATTCAGTTTCCCCACCTAATTCTCTAGTTAATTTTTCGACGTTATAAATTGCAAAATAGATTTTGCCATTAATACGAATATAGTTTGGTTGGTTGAAATAGTTATTAATAAAGTAATTTGTAATTTCGATAAATTGTTCTTCGTTTACAACACTGCTGCAAACTGATGGGGCAACACCGATTCTTGGTGATGGATGTGAATAAATCGCATCGTGGTTGCACCACAAAATACCGAATTCTATATCTTGGCAGTTTTTAGCTTTTAAGAAACCTTCATTTAAGCACTTAAGACGATAAGAACCACTTGCGTAGTAATATGTATCAAAAATAAAACCGTCAATGCCATATTTCTTTGCGGTTGCGATTTTCTTTTCCATTACTTTTGGATCGGATTCATCTTCATAACCCCAAAGAGGTACTCTTGGTTGATGATGTCCTTCAAATCTTGCCCTTGCGCATTTTGTGACTTCCCATTCGGTCCAGCCTTTTCCGTGCCACTCCTCGTTTCTTTGGTCTACGTGCCAATTAGGAAAATAATAAGAATAAACTTTTATGTTTTTTTTCATAAATCAAAAACTCCTTCTTATGTAAAAAACAAATGTCGCTTAGTTAATTTAATTTTACGTATTAAGAAAAACTTAATAAATGAATAAAACAAAGAAGAAATGTGGACAAAATAAAGATTTAACAATATGATTAAAGCATGAAGCAAAAAATATCCTTTAAAGAAATAAGACCATTTGTCAGGTTTTCTGCCACTCAATTATTAGACATTAACGCACCTTTTATTAAAAACAATTATGTTATGGGTTATGACCATAGAATTTATTTCTGTGTTGAGGGTGAAGGCGTTATGTCAGTTAAAAACCAACAATATAAATTAACACCTAATTCTTTACTCATTTGGAAGTCTGGAATTAAGTATAAATGTTTAGAATCTACAAGTAATTTTACTTGTATTACTGCAAATTTTGATTTTTTGAGCTCTAAAGAAGGCTATGTTTACCCAATCGCTCCACAAGAAGCAAAAAGTTTTACTTATGACCTTATCTTTGAAAAAGACATCGAGTTTATTGATAATGACTTATTTAACGATGTTATTTATATCAGCCATATCCCAGACGCTGACTCTATTATGAAGGAAATAGTTAAAACTTATCGTGAAGGTTTTACCTTTAACAAACTATTTTTAAGTGGATTAGTTATCTATCTTTTCAAAACAATTATGGATAATAATTCTAAGAGTATTAACTATTCTGGTGACAAAATAAACATTAACTCGATTGTTAAATACGTTCATGATAATTACGATAAAGACATATCTAATGTATCAATCGCGAAGTTATTTAATTATCACCCAAACTATTTATCTAAACTGTTTTTAGAGCATACCGGATATTCTCTTTATAATTACATTATTAAATATAGATTATCGCGCGCGGTTAAATTGCTGATGTCATCCAATTTACCTGTTTCCAAAATATGTGAAATGGTTAACATCCAAGATCAGCATTACTTCTCTCGCTTATTTAAAAAATATTACAAAGTATCACCTAGTGAGTTTAGGAAAAAATAATTCATTGTATTAACTATTTTATATTTATCGTAAACAGATCTTCTATCACTTTTAGTTCAAACAATAACATTATATTGGTCCTGCGGCAGAAGAAAATGGATCTAAATGGGGTGCTTAGGCTAAACCAAATCCAATGATTGGTGAGGAATTTAAAAACAAGCCAATAAAAACAAAAAAGAAGTGATTTTGATATATCACTTCATCTCTTTCATAATGTCTTTCGTATATCTAATGCACCAATTTTAAGAGCGAGAATTAACTCTGTATACCACATGATACCTTAAATTTACGCATCCCTACTGATGATGTGTTTGATTTCTTCTTTGACATAATTAATATCGTTATTAGAAAGAAGAGGAATAAGCTTTTGAATTTTATTGATTGATAGATTCCACCACTCTAGTTTTTCTAATAATTCAATCATTTCATCATCAAATCTTTTTCTTATCACTTTCGCGGGGTTACCAACCACAACTGAATAAGGAGGAATATCGGAAGCCACTACTGCGTTAGCCCCAATAATACATCCATCACCCACATGTACCCCTGGTAGGAATGTGACATTTTGTCCAATCCAAACGTCATTGCCAATTACCGTATCTCCTTTATATGGAAGTTCTTCTTTTTTAGGAGGCTCTTGTTCCCATCCTTTAAAGATATAGAAAGGATAAGTAGAAACACTATTCATTTGGTGATTTGCACCATTCATAATGAATTCTACATTTCTTCCAATTTGACAGAATTTACCAATAATTAATTTATCACCAATAAAGTCATAATGATGTGTTACTCGACTAGTGAAATTTTGCCCATCATAATATGTATATTCTCCAACTTGAATATTTTTAATACCAATTAATGTTGGCTTAATATAAGTGACGCTTTCATCTCTGCTTTTAAGTGGATGAATCCTTTTCCAATCTGGCTTATCCGCTTTATGAGCGTCATCCATTAGTTTATTTGTTTCTGCATCAGATAAATCTAAAAATTCTGCAGCGTTAACATTAAATTCTAATATTAATCTAATAACTACATCAAAAGATATATCGGTTTGGCCTGTTTCAATTTTATTAATCATTGATTTATGGGTATAACCTAATGCCTCCGCAAATTCTTGCTGAGTCATATTATTTTCTAAACGAATCTTTTTAATTCTATCACCTAATACTTTGTATGCTGGCATATTTGTCTCCTTTTTATACCGCGTCGAATTCGACGCCTTTAAGCGCTTTTTTCAAATAATTTATTTCTCTAGTTTTTTTATTATCAAATCTATTATTTCTTTTTCCGTTATATTATTTACTGCAAACACTCTTTTTCCCATATAGTTTAAAGATGTTCCAAGCGAATAACAGATTGAATCATCAATAATCAAATATCTATCGTGAAATGCATTAGTTTTAACAATTTCTAACTGTCCATATTGTTTTCTAAAGATATCGACATCACTTTTATCTAGCTTGCTTCTATCAGAAATACAAACACATAGTTTTACTCCATCTTTTCTCTTTTTAAAATAACGTAAACCAGTCTCATCTAAATATGGATCGATTATAATAATCGACTTATTTGCACCAAATATTAGTGAGCAAATAAAATCATATGCATCAAAATATTGCCCATCATAAAATAACCTTTGCTTAATCGGTTCAATAAATGTTTTTTCTTTGATCTCGGCTATTTCGTTTTTAATCTCTCTAACGTTGTTTTCTAGTTCGAGGAACAATTCTTTTGTAACAGTCACTCGGTCACCATCGATAACATAGCCTTTCAATAAATATTGTTTTAGAACATTATTTGCCCATTTTCTAAAGATGATTCCCCTTTTTGACTTGACTCTATATCCAACAGAAATAATGACATCTAAATTATAATAATTTGATTCATATAACCTATTTCTTGATTGAGGAACATGTGCATTTTTTGCACGTGTACTTTTTTCATCAAGTTCTCCTTCTTTATAAATATTATTTATATGTTTTGAAATAACGGTTCTATCTCTTTCAAATAATAAGGCAATTTCATCCTTAGTGAGCCAAACTGTATCTTCTTCTGGTGACACATTGACATCTAATTCAAATTCATTATCTTTAAATTTAATAAGTTTATAATGATTCATAAAAAGTCTCCTCCTCGCTTTTTATTCTACCATAATATATTCTTTAATTCTACTTATAATGTACCAATTTGCTTAATTGCGCCGATACTTTGGGAAAAGCGGTCAATAAATAAGAAAATGGACTTGTCCAGAATGTGGATCAGTCCATGATAGAGATTGTAACGCTGCTAAAAATATACTCAGTAAGGGAATTGAAATACTTACAAAGGATGGGACACATCCGGATAGCTTGTTTATGCTTGATTCAATAGAGTCATCGAGCAAGAAGCCCCACTTCGATAAGTGGTGGAATGTCACTAGTTTGGAGATAATTAAAGCTATAGTTTGCTAATATTAATCATTGATTAGTGCAGTTATAAGTTATCTCCCTATTTCCTTATATTTTTATACATAGGGCCATAGGCTTCGCACGCTCTATAATCTTGCCCTTCCTTATCCATGCCAAAGGCGTTCCAAGAAGATGGGCGATAAATTTTCGATTCATCAACATTGTGCATGCAAACCGGAATTCTCAAAATAGAAGCCAGCGTAATTAAATCCGCACCGATATGGCCATAGCTAATAGCACCGTGATTTGCCCCCCAGTTATTCATCACATCATATGCTGATGTAAATGGATATTTGCCAGTAATTCTAGGAGTAAACCATGTACATGGCCAAGTATAATCAGTTCTCTTCCATAATGTATCAGTGACTTCATCAGGAAGCTTAACACTCCATCCTTCAACAATTTGTAAAACTGGTCCTAAGCCTTTAATGATATTTAATCTAATCATGGTCATAGGCATTTCAGCTTTTGTTACAAACCTAGAAGAATATCCACCGCCTCTGAAATATCCGAGATCAGCATATGGCCAAGTAGTGTGATCCATCATGGTCTTAATATCTTTATCGGTAACTTCCCACCACTTCTTCATAATGGGATTACCGTTTTCATCTTTGCATTCACCACATGCATCAACACAAGTGGCACCACTATTAATCAAATGTAAGAAACCATCTGCTTCTTTAGCGTGGCCATCGATTTCATAACCAGTGACTCTTTTAACGGATTCACTAGACCAATAAGTTCTCACATCAGAAAACATTTGGGCACGGCCTGTTAATAATTTCATAAATAACATGCTGGTAGCGTTTAAAGTGTCATTTTCGGTTCCTAAAACAAATGGTTCTCTTGCTCCATTCCAGTCAAATGTGGAATTAAGAATTGATTCAGGGAAGTCGCAATTAGGATAGAAGTCTGTCCATTGTCTTTGGCCTTGGAATCCACCGACAATCGCGTTATGGCCAACCATTTCTTCTTCTCTTCCTTCTGGCAAGTTTTTATTTCCGTTAAATAAGTCTTCGATAATGCAGGCCATTTTAACAGTAAATTCCCAGTCTTTTTCTTTTTGTTCAGGGGATTTTTGCAGTTCTTTTGGATTTTTATCAAAATCAGGTTTACAATATTCTTTGACCCATTTTAAAGCTTTTTCGTATTCTTTTTGATCATAGATGCCTTGTTCCATTCGACGGATGATTTCTACTTCATCAACAGATTCAACACGCATACCTAAATATTCTTCAAAGAAATTAGGATCAATAATCGAACCACCTATACCCATGGTAACAGAACCAATTTGTAAATATGATTTTCCTCTCATAGTTGCCGCGGCAACTGCTGCACGAGCAAATCTTAATATCTTTTCTTTAACATCTTCAGGAATTTCTGTGTCATCAGCATCTTGGACTTCATGACCATAAATGCCAAAAGCAGGTAATCCTTTTTGGGAGTGTGTTGCTAAAACACTGGCAAGATAAACGGCCCCTGGTCTTTCGGTGCCATTAAATCCCCAGACTGCTTTAATAGTCATAGGATCCATATCCATTGTTTCCGCACCATAGCACCAGCAAGGAGTAACAGTTAAAGTGATATCAACTCCACATTTTTTAAATTTATCAGCACATGCTGCTGCTTCTGCTACTCTACCAATTGTGGTATCCGCAATAACAACTTTTACAGGTTCACCATTAGAATATCTAATATTTTCTTCTAATAATTTCTTGGCGGCTTTTGCCATATTCATGGTTTGTTCTTCTAAGGATTCTCTAACTTTAATTTTTCCTCTTCTACCATCAATTGTGGGGCGAATACCAATAACAGGATAATCACCAATAAGTCTACTTTTAGCCATAGTTTTAAACTCCTTTAAAATTTATTACATCAAATATACATTTCATCTTTTTCTTTTAATGAATTATCATCATAAACAATTGTTTTGACTTCATATTTATTAAAAACTAACAAAATCGTTTGTGCGCCGATTTTCAATGTGGTTTTTTGAGAAAATGATGCGTTGTTTTGTAATCTAATGATATAACCATCAATTTGTTCGCCTTTTTTCATTGTTACTAAATTAATATTAGGATTATCAATATTTACTTCTAAGCCATTATCTATTTTTTCCTCTTTTGTTGGGAAGACATTTAAGCAATATGGCTTTTCAATAAATAAGTCCGCTTTTTTCTTTAATTCTTCTTCTTTAGAAATTGTTAATCTGAAATCAAAACTACGTAATCCCGAATCAATTTTTTTAAGATATATATTATCCGGGACAATTGGTCCGTTATATGTTGGGTGAGCACAATATGTTGCACTTCTTAATAGAGTAATCATCATCTTGTTATCTTTATAAGAAGACCCATAAGTTGATGGGGTGATTAATTGAATAAAATTACCATTTTCTTGTTTTAATGTTAAATAATTATGGGCCACACATTCATCGCCATTATCATATAGTTTTTCAAATCCAAACATTTCTTCTCCGGAAAAATCTTTTCCCGTTAAAGGAAGATGTAATTTATATGCTTTATTAATATCACCAGGGAAAAGATCAACGTGTACATCAATATCTGTTCCCTCTTTATAAATTTTATAAAGTATTCTGACCATAGAATCTTGATATTCAAAGAAACATTCCACACCTAAATATATACTTCCATCCTCAATCACTTCTAAAGAATGGAGATTATTAAATATGCCATGTGGCTTTTTCATCATAGCCATCGGTGTGGGGTTACTACCAACATATCGATAATTCATTCCCCACGGATCTTCATAATCTTCATAAACATTTAATTCAAATAAATTTCCTAAAGATATTTGTTTTCCATTTATTGATAAAGACTCAATTAATCCCGTTTTTGCAGAAATTTTTAACTTTTTATCACCATTATCAAAATAAATATCTTCATCCATTTTGTTTTGTTTATTTTCTTTTAAGACTGCATGATATTTAGCAACAAATTTAGTTAATCCTAATGGCTTTAATTTGCCTTTAAATATAACGCGTTTTCTCCATTCAACGCAAATAGAAGATTCTTCTTTGATATTTTGAGAGGTCAATAAATTTCCTTCTTCATCATAAACATCGATAATAGCAACGTATCTACTATTATCGAAATCTCCAGGAGTAACTAAGCATAATTCCGCTTCAATAAGTTGTTCACTTTCATAAGCTTTGGGATTAAAAGCATATAGGAAATATTCATCTTCTTTTGAGGGAGCTTCTCCTTTTAATAATCCAAAATAGGCTTTGGCGCGAGCCTGATTTAATAAATGCATGGCGTGGCCAATATAATCCAAAGCATTATCTTCTCCTGCTTTAATTGTGGTACCCGCTAAAACATCATGGAACTCGACATTTAACATATCTTCCACAGCTTCTTTAATTTCGTTAGTTGGGTAATTAATACAACCTTTTAAAGAAGCAATTGAACTAATTTTTTCCGTGAAGAATAATTCTTTTTCTAAATTACGATATTTTTGTTTTAATTCCACCATGGAGGTATAACAGCCAACCATACAAGAAATCAAAGATTTATCCCATTTAGCTACTGGATTAATGTCATTAAAATATTCATCAGCAGTAGAATGAATAATTTCTATATTTTTATTTTCATTAATGAAATTATCTATATCTTTTAAATCTTTTCTTGATGGTCCACCACCATGATTACCAACACCCCAAGTTGATAAAATAACATCATAATCTTTTAAATTATCAATATCTTTTTTTATCTTATCAACGGCAAAGCCGAGCCCTGTTCCATAGGAACTACATCTAGTGGCCTTAATAAGCGAACCATCATATCCTTCCCATAAAAACTCTTCTTTAGGGAGCTCTAATTGATATTTTTTAGGATCTACAAACCAATTATACGGACGCACGAAAATATAGTTTTCTTGCCCACATTTTTTAATGATTTGCACTAAACCACGGGAATGACCAAATGGATCAAAATTTATCGCAGTTTTAGGGAATTGGTTAAATTTATTTAAAAAATATTGTTTGCCTGTTTGAATTTGTCTAACAATTGCTTCACCAGAAGGCATTAAACAATCGGGTTGAAGATACCAACCACCCATAATATTCCATTTACCTTCTTTTACTTTTTGTTCAATATCTTTAAATAAAGATGGGGCAAGTTGCTCGGTGTATTTATAAACAACAACTTCATTGTGGTTGAATCTATAATCAAATTCTTCTAATAAATTAGCAGCGCTTTGAAAGGTTGATAAGGCGCATGAAGCTCCTTCTTCCCATTCCCATTGCCAAATCGGATCGATGTGAGCATTACATAATAGATGAACTTTTTTTACCATATTATACCTCCAGCATTATGAACTAAAATTAAAAGCTGGTTTACCAAAAAAGATTAAGATTATTTCAGTTTGAAACGAACAACACGTGTATGTAGACTTGTTCCATATCTAAAAGGAAGAACAGGGAATGATTTAGTTTTATTATCAACGACAACTTTTTGCTTTTTATCATCCACATAAGTTGCATCGACAATTCTTTTATTAGTGTGAATAGTAACATTGGGTCTAGATTGTTTACGCGCGACATTTTCATTGGAACTCATAGGGACATCTTTAATAACAGCATAATAATATTTATCATCTTCAAATATCAAAGCATTATCCGCTTCTAGATTAGAAGCAAGAGTATCAAATATTAGATGGTTATTGGTTTTTACCCATCTACCAAATTCTAAAAGTGTTTCTTTTTCTATTCCTCTTAATAGACCATTTTTTAATGGACCAACATTAAGAAGCAAATTTACTTGGTGTTTTCTACAATCAATTAATTCATCAATTAAATATGGGATGCTTTTAATACAGATATCGTTTTTAGCATAGCCCCAGTGATCAGTTAAAGAATCACAGACTTCACCAGTTCTATCTTTACCATCATTATTGGAAACATTAAATGGGTTACCTCTTTCAAAAGTGACAGCATCTATTTCATAATGGCTGACTTCTCCTAATGCGGATAGACCAGTGTTATTGATAATAATGGCGTCTGGTTGATATTTTCTAATCGTGCTATAGAGTCTATCAAATTGCCAATTTTCATTAGGTTTATCCCAATAACCATCAAACCAAAAGCCGCCTATTTTACCATAGTTTTTGCATAATATTTCTATTGATTTAATAAGGTAATCAATATATTTAGGGAAGTTGTTTTGATAATCAGGATGCTGCCAATCTAACAATGTGTGATAAAAGAAAGGAACGATTCCTTCTTTATTACATTCATCTACAAATTCTTTTATTAAGTCTCTATGACACACGCTGTGTGGAGCATCATAATCACTTAATCCACATGTATCATATAAGGAAAAACCATCATGATGTCTAGCGGTGATATTGATATATTTAAATCCTGCTTTTTTAGCGGTTTTAACTAACTGTTTTGCCCAATTATTATTAATTTTGAAAGATTTCATCAAAGAACGATAGCCATCAGGGTCCATTCCTTCTTCATGCATTACAGAATAAAACCATTCACCTTTGCCCATTTGGCTATATAAACCAAAATGAACAAATAGGCCAAGGCCCATTTTTTTAAATTGTTCAATTCTAATCCCGTTCATAATTTAAAATTATTTTAATATAAGTCGCGAAAAAAATCATTAATACATATTATCTTTTATTTGCATTTTTTGTTGGAATTTATATAAATAATATTTTCTTTTTTCCATAAAATTGTTTTTAGAAAAGACCGAATTTTATATATAAACGACACACCAAAATTCATAAAGCCCTTCATTATATTTTGCCTTATCTTGGCACCTTGATTCAATTGCTTATCTGCTTTAAGTAATCACCATTTCAAAAATTATGACCGCAAAACTTTTTGATTTCGTTATTTTTGCGGTTAATTATAATTGACCAAAATTTGGAATTTTCATTCATTACTTGCTGGTGTTTTTAAATACATTTTGTTCTAGAGAATCAATGATTCTATCTGCAATTCTCTTCATCCCTAAGTCACCCGGATGACTAGCGACATCAAAATTTTCAAATAATCCGATGGCTTTGTTTTCAGGAGTGTTTAGGTCTCTTATATCTACATAAAACGCATCATTATCTTTAACGGTTCTTAGAATAACATTATCAATAACGTCATTCGCCCAGAATAAGGAAGTCACAAACACGTGTTTAGCGGTTTGTTTAGCAAACTCCAGTAGTTTATTAAATGTTGGATATAAATCATGGCCAAATTTTTGTAGTGCTGGGTATGTGTTTTCACCAATTCTAATAATGACGATATCAGGTTGATATAGTTTTATTTCATTAAGAACATAATCTAGGTTCTCAAACTTGTAATAATCTAATTCCCAGAGCTTACCACTATAAACATAGACAGATAGCTTATCTTCTTTTTGTTCTAGATATCTAATAACATGATGAACATAGTCATTCTCTAAAGAAGAGGCTGCCATACCACACACTCTAGTCCAGCCTAATTCTGGTCTAACCTCATGCACGGTTATAGAATTACCAATAAACATAACTCTTAGTTTGGCTTCTTTAGATGGAACACCAACATAGTATTTTGGGAAAAAATCAATAGTTTCCATAATTATCACCTTTAATTAACATGTCATCTGGATTTACACTTTCATCTTTTGTATATCCTATTAATCATCACCACCCAATAACCACTCTTTTAAGCTTATAACTTCAATACCTTCTTCAGTGATAAATTTTTTAAAGTTATCTTTTACAATAATCACTTTTCTAAAATTATCCTTTATATTAAGCAAAGATTTTTTTTCTTGATTTTGTTTGTCTAATGATTCCATTGAATAAACAGATTGAATATATATTTTTTCATTGAATTTATTACAAATAAAATCGGTTTCAAGTTGTTTTGAAACATAATTACCCTTTTCATTTTTAATATTGATTTCAACGATTCCAACATCAACGCTATATCCTCTATATAACAACTCATTGTAGATAATATTTTCCATTATATGTGTTGGTTCGTTTTGCCTAAAATTAATTAAAGCATTTCTAAGGCCAATGTCTGTGAAATAATATTTTGAATTAGATCCGATGTATTTTCTTCCTTTTATGTCATATCTTTTAGCTTCTGATATCAAAAATGCATCCTTTATATATTCTATGTGATTTTTAATTGCTACATGACCATAAGCAACATTTTCAACGCTTTTAAATGTTTTCTCTAAATTGGTAGGATTAGTATAAGAGCCAATTGAACTAGATAATACACATAATAGTTTTTCAAATGACTCAATATCTTTAATTCCATTTCTTTCAGTAATATCCTTGATATAAATTTCAGAGAATAATTGTTTTAAATATTCTTGTTTTCTTTCATCGTTATTTAAATTAATTAAATATGGCATACCTCCGTAATATTGGTATTCCAGATAAGCTTCTTCAAACGTTAAGTTGGAAGAATCATAAAACTCTTTAAATGATAAAGGATAGATGTGAATTTGATCTCCTCTACCTCTAAATTCGGTAATAACATCTTTAGAAAGCATTTTTGAATTACTTCCAGTAACATAAATATCAAAATTGTCATGGCTTAATAAGCCATTTAGAGCAAGTACAAAATTATCTAAAAGCTGTATTTCATCAAGTAATAAATAATAATCTTTATTCTCTTTTGTTAAATCACTAATATAAAGAATAAACTTTTTAGAATTAACAACATAATTATTTTTAGAATCATAAATAAGTGTTGACTCATTAGGCATATATTTGTCTAATTTCATAACATCTTCTAAATTATCAAATGCAAAAGTAATAATTTGTGACTCTAAAATATTGTGTTCTAGTAAATATGATTTATATAGTTTGTTAAGTAAATATGATTTACCAGATCTTCTTAAACCCGTAATAACTTTAATTAGATTATTATTCTTCCTTTCAATAATCTCGTCTAAATACTTTTCTCTTTTTATTTCCATTATTTCTCCTACTTTTTTTGCAAGTTTTTGCTTTTTTCGTAGTTAGATTATACTTTATAAAATTTATTTAATCAAGTTTCTATCTACTTTTTTTGCAAGTTTTTATAAAAATTGTAGTAAGAACACCGATGATTTATTAATATTTATTTACAAAATTCGTTTTATCGTTCTACTAAAGAAAAAAGTGATACAGTTAAGGTATCACTCTATACATCTCGAATTGGTGGATCCAAAGGGTTGCGATGATAACCCGCTACTCTTATATTAACGTGTCAACACAACTGGCTGACACGTTTTGTTTTTGGCTTTGATAGTATTATGGACTTCATATTGAGTCCGTCGCGCTTGGATGTTCCTATATTAAGATGGTTATGGCTCAATATTAAGCACTTCATAACGCTGGCGCGAAAAGTTTCCACCACTAATGAGTTTTGAATATCACTAAAAGGTCTTTAAAAATACAGTTTTTGAAACTTTGATTGAATGTTTGAAAAATGTATAACAATAACTAGAGAAGTATTTGATAATTGCTCATTCCATAAAGAACCCTAGCGATTTGAATTTCGTAGCCTCTAATACGATAGAAGGCAATGTAATTTTTGATAAGAAGCTTACGCAGCGACTTATCTTTTACATATTCGTTATAAACTAATGGATTACTCTCTGGAAAATAACGCAGATTATCAAAGCCTCACGAAAAGCATAAATTAAATCAATAGCAGCTTTTGGATTAGATAAATCTTTGTAAATATAGGCGAAGATTTTGTCCAAATCTAGTTGTGCAGATGGATAAATGTTTAAAGTATAATTACTTTCCATACTTCTTGTTCATACGATTAAAGAATTCATCGCCATCCATACCTTTAGCGCCTTTTTCAATTTCATCAATTCCTTCATTAATTAAAGCAGCTGCTTGAACCTTAGCGAACAATTCTTCAAAAAGAGCAATGCTCATCATGACAGCTTCTCCATAACCGTTTCTAGTAATAACAATAGGAACTGGGCTTTCTTGGCATATTTTCATTATATTGGCTGTATTCTTAAGTTCATTAACTGGTAGTACCTTAGGTAACGCTTGTGTCATAGATAATCCTCAACTTTATTATGGCTTTATTATACCATATTTATACCATATTTCAATTGGAAGAATTATTTAATAATCAAAAATATTCAATTTTAAGTTTGAATGAAACTGTTATTTGACTAACACGTTTTTTCGTGGCAGCAAAACAAAAGCCCCGATTTCTCGAGGCTATTCACTATCTAAACCTTCATTTCATTGTACCGGATTGGTCCAATAAATGGGGGGTATCTTCAAATTTATGGTGGATCCGACGAGGATCGAACTCGCTACCTCCTCCATGCCATGGAGGCGCTCTCCCAGGTGAGCTACGGACCCATAACCGCAAAAGAATAATAATACCTTAACGAAATTAAATCAACATTTTTGTTGTTTATTAGACATAAACCTTTAAATATTTCTCCTTTCCGTTGACTTTTAAATACAAAGTGATAATATTTATGCCGTTATTAAGAGTTAACCTTTGTAAAAAGCCTTTTGAAAACGTATATTGATAATCATTTCCAACAAGACTGATTAACTCAAAAAAACGAAACCTAGGAGGCTTTTATGTCTATATCTGAAACCGGAAGTATTATATTAAGTTTATCTATTGCCCTATTAGCAGGATTGTTGTTATCTAGACTTGCTAAAAAAGTTAAATTGCCTGCAGTTACAGCCTATTTAATAGCAGGTGTACTTGTAGGCCCATTTTTATTAGGTTCTTTAAAGATTCCAGGAATTGGCATTACTCAATCACAATTAGATAATTTAGGCTTTATCTCTGATTTAGCGTTAGGATTTATCGCATTCGCGATGGGTAATGAATTTAGATTATCTCAGCTTAAAAAAGTAGGAAGACAGGCCGCGATTATTGGGGTGTTTCAAGCTATTTTTACCACGATTATTGTGGACGCTGCATTAATCGGTTTACACTTTATAATCCCAGAACATCTTTCTCTTCCTGCCGCAATTGTTCTTGCCTCTATTGCTACTGCGACTGCTCCTGCTGCTACATTAATGGTTATTAAGCAATATAAAGCAAAAGGGCCAGTTACTAATGTCTTATTGCCAGTAGTAGCGTTAGATGACGCTGTTGGTTTAGTAATTTTTGCTATATCATTTGGAATTGCAAAATCATTAAGTTTAGGTAGTGTAGATGTCTTATCTGTTGTTTTAGAACCTATTGTCGAAGTTGTCATGTCTCTTGCTTTAGGTTTTGTTATGGGATTTCTTTTCACATTTTGTGAAAGATTCTTCCATTCGCGTTCAAAACGTATGGCGGTCTCTGTAACTTTTGTTATGATGACAGTCGCATTATCTTGTATTAATTTTAAAATTGGTAATGTCCATTTTGCATTTTCTTCACTTCTTTCATGTATGATGCTTGGCACGGTGTTTTGCAATATGTGCGATGTGTCTGAGGAACTTATGGAACGCGCGGATAGATGGACTGCACCTATATTAATTCTTTTCTTTGTTATTAGTGGAGCGAAATTAGACTTACTTGTCTTTAAAGAATGGCCAATTGTGTTGATTGGAATTGTATATATAATTTCTCGCTCTATCGGTAAATATTTCGGTGCAGGCATTTCTGCCTCTATAACTAAATCAGAAAGCAATATTAGAAAATATTTAGGTATTACTCTTCTTCCTCAAGCAGGAGTTGCTCTTGGAATGGCGATTAAAGCAATGGAATTAGGACCAGAAGGCGAAATTGTTCGTAATATCACACTTTTTGCAGTCCTTATTTATGAAATTGTTGGACCATTCCTCACCAAACTTGCTTTAGCAAAATCAGGCGAAATCAAAGAAGAAGATAGAAAAAGCGCAAGAGATGAACATATCGCTAATAAAGCGCTAAATAACAAATAATATTTCTTTCAATTATTAGAAATTTTGAAAAAAGTTGTTATAGTTTTAAGCGTTTTTCCCGTTAAACTAATAATAAATTTTATTCATAAAAAGCTCTAAATATAACAAAAACGAGACGGTTGTTTATCTGAAACTCGTTCTCTATTAATATAACTTGGAGACAATTGACTAAAGGTCATTGTAAATTTATTTTCCATAATATTCTTCTTTTTTTGTTAGGTTTGTTAGATTTAGTTTTTTGTTAGGTTTGTTAGATTTATGCGGTCACGAAAATGCTTGGGAATCAATATAAAAACCATGTCCAGATAGCTATGTATTTTTTGTCCATATACATTTCATCTTGGTTAGTCATTATTAAAATCGATTACAGCACTCCAAATCACAGGTGGGCTATCTAAGGTTGGGGGAGCAAACAAAAGCCAAACATTCCGTCACAAGTGGAATAATCTTTTCATAAGCAGTCCGACAGTTCAAACTGCTACGACGAAATGACGTTAATAATATAAGGAAATGACATTCCCCTTTGAGTCGTTTTTCCATTTTAATAATTCAGAATATATTTTTCTTTTAAGCATTTGATTTACCTCAACATTATAATACAACGAATATATAACTTGAATTTGCAAAAAGTTAGGTTTATTGGGAATGAACACAATATGATACTTACAGTTCCATAGTGTATGTGCTAAACTAAATTCGTCTTTAGACATATATCTCCTTTCAAATTAACGCGTTGGTCCGCATTGATATTGTAAGGAGATTTTATTTTGGGCAAAACTATAAGTTTTACCTCCACCCCAGACTATCTGGGGTTTTAACTCGCTCAGTTCCTTTCGGAAACTGGCTCAGACAACAAAAACGAGACGGTTGCTATCGTCTCGTTATCTTTAAGTGTCTTGGTGTAACTAAGTTAATAATTTAGATCATTTAACAAAATTTCATCAAAATATTTGAGAGTAGAAAACAGATATCTTCTAGCAATGTATTCATTCCCACCATTCTTCATAAATGAAATATAGTCGGTTACGTACTTCTTGAATTTTTTGATAATGAAAAATGCTTTTTCTTGTAGTTCAAGGTATTCTTTGTCGTTAATATCGGCTTTTTCACCCAAATAACTATCATTAGATATCACTACCGCTTTGCTAAAATCGATACCAGTTGATGATTTGGTTTCGCGATCTGATGTTTTAAATTTGTAGCAAAAAGAATGACGAATATTGGTTCTTAACGGAATTGCAAATTTTACATTATTAATTTCCACAAGCAAAACAACATAAGGCCTACTTAATTTAGATTCCATCTCCGGAAATTCGTTGTGAGGATAAGCCTTATAAAACTCTTTTGATAGTTTTCTTAATTCTACGATTTTAGCCATAAAGATAATAAAAGCTTGGAATATCCAAGCAAGTTCGTTTGGGATTTCTTTTTAAGGTCTTACCCTCAGACCATATCATCGTTTGGGATTTCTTTTTAAGGTCTTACCCTCAGACCATATCTATCAAGAGGTTGCCCTTTTGATACTTTTATAATACAAAATAAAACCCTATTTTTCAATAGGGAATTAAGTTTTGGCGTCCCTGAATGGATTCGAACCATCGGCAGACCGCTTAGGAGGCGGTTCCTCTATCCAACTGAGGTACAGGGACGTCTCTAAATAGAATTATTTAGATTTTGTTTTTCTTATCAATTTCGTGTTTAAAGAATTCCACGACATCTTGATAAACAATTTCTCTATTCGTTTCATTTAAGATTTCGTGTCTCATTCCTTCATATAATTTTGTGTGAACACTTGTTAAACCTAAGCCTTTGTACATAGTTTCAAGTTTTTCAACATCTTTACCGAAGTTAGAAACTGGGTCTTCTTTACCAGAGATAATTAAAACATCTAAATCTTTACGAATCTTTTGAAGGAATCTTTTCTTATATAAACGATTTAATCCTTTTAAAAATTCTAAACAGAAGCCATTTGTTGGTCCAAAACCACATAATGGATCTTCGATATATTTATTAACGTTTTCTTCATTGTATGAAAGCCAATCAAATGGAGTTTTTGGATTTTCAATTCCTTTGTTAAAAGAACCAAACATTAATTTATTCATCAAACCAGCTTTTTTGTTTCTGCCTCTAAAGAAAGTAACACATCTAGATAATGGGTAAGCAATTTTAACAAGAGGATTTTTCGCCCCACTTCCGCATAAAACAACTTTAGAAACGTGATGGGTATATCTTTGCATAAAGTCTTGCGCCATAAAAGAACCCATAGAATGTGCGAAGATAAATGTTGGGCGGCAAGAAATACGTAATTCTTTAACCACTCTATCAACAGCTTGAACTTGTTTTCTAAAGCCTGATTTTGGCCAAATACCGACGTTGGAATAATCTGGTAAGACGTTTAAACCTTGTCCATATGGATCTAAACCATAAACATTAAATCCATTGTCCACTAAATAGTTTGCGAATTCATCATATCTATATGAATGTTCTTCCATACCAGGCATAATAATTACGTTTGCAAGTGCGTTGTCACACTTCCAATTTAAACCATATAAAACGTCTCCGTTTTTAAGTTTGATAGAAAATTTAATAGGTGTTGTACTCATAAGTTTCTCCTTATTTATCAAATCCATTAGGATTATTTTTTTGCCAGTTCCATGAATCTCTACAAGCATCCACGATTGTGTGAGTTGCTTTCCAATTCATTTCTTCATATGCCTTAGTTGCATCAGCGTAGCTAGTTGCGATATCACCTGGTCTTCTTGGTCCAATTACATATTTAACTTCAATATTATTAGCTTCTTCAAATGCATGGACTAATTCAAGAACGCTTGTGCCTTTTCCAGTACCTAAGTTATAGATAACTAAACCTGGGTTTTCATTTAATTTATTAAGAGCGGCGAGGTGTCCTAAGGCTAAGTCTACAACGTGAATGTAGTCTCTAACACCTGTACCATCAGGTGTATCATAGTCATCGCCGTAAACATTAAGATATTCTCTTTTGCCAACAGCAACTTGAGTAATATATGGCATTAAGTTATTTGGGATACCTTCAGGGTCTTCACCTATAAGACCGCTTTTATGGGCCCCGATAGGATTGAAGTATCTAAGAATAGCGATATTTGTGTCTTTATGTTGTTTGTTATAGTCGATTAAAAGATATTCTATATCTAGTTTTGTTTGACCATATGGATTTGTGCATCCTCCAACTGGATCAGTTTCTCTAAGAGGGACATGTTCTGCAAGTCCATAAACTGTCGCGCTGGAAGAGAAGACTAAATTCTTAACTCCATATTCGTTCATAAGTTTAATTAATACTTTTGTAGAACCGATATTGTTATCGATATAAAGTTGAGGTTTTGCAACACTTTCTGAAACAGATTTTAATCCCGCGAAGTGAATGACTGAGGTAATATTTTCTTTTTCAAAAACTTCTCTCATTTTTTCTTCATCTTGAACAGAAACCTTGTAAAACTTAGGTTTTTTGCCAGAAATTTGATAAATTCTATCTAAAACTTCAATTTTAGAATTGCAAAGATTATCAACAATAACAACTTCTTGATTAATCGCATGTAATTCAACAACTGTGTGTGAACCAATATAGCCGGTTCCGCCTGTAACTAAAATCGCCATTACTAGTTATCTCCTTTTGAGTTCTTCAACAATCATTTTATTTGTAAGTGCTGGGTTAGCTTTGCCTTGTGATTTTTTCATTACTTGTCCAACAAGGAATCCAACCGCGCGATCTTTACCATTTTTATAATCCACTACTGATTGAGGATTCGCGTCAATAACTTCTTTAACTAAGCTTTCAATCAGTGATGTATCAGAAATTTGAGAAGCACCTAATGAATCAATAATTTTATTTATATCATCATCACTTTCAAGCATCTTATTAAAGACATCACGTGCTTGTTTATTAGAAATTTTGCCAGATTCAACAATTTTAATAAGTTCACCTAAACGAGTTGGAGAAATTCTAAATTGTTTAATTGAGATGTTTTGTTTATTTAAGATTGCTTGGACATCTCCAATAACCCAGTTAGCCACTAATTTATAGGAAGCACCTGTTTTTAAGGCTTCATCATAATAAACAGATATATCCTTATCTGAAATTAAAATTGAGGCATCATAATCACTTAAACCAAGTTCTTTATATCTAATTAATTTAGATTCAGCGAGTTCTGGAGAGGTTTCAATCGCCTCTTTAACAAATTCGTCACTTAATTTAATAGGAGCGATGTTGGTTTCTGGGAAATATTTATAATCTACAGAGTCGGTTTTTACTCTCATTAAAATAGTTGATTTTGTGGCTTCGTCAAACCTTCTAGTTTCTTGGATAATTTCTTCGTTATTTAAAATCATCGCTTCTTGTCTTGCTATTTCAAATTCAATCGCCTTTTGGACATTTGCGATACTATTCAAATTTTTAATTTCAACTTTCGTACCGAATTTTGTTTCTCCTATTTCTCTAAGAGAAATATTAACGTCACACCTAAGGGAACCTTCTTCCATTTTGCCATCACTGACATCTAAAAATGAAACGATAGAGCGAATCTTTTCAACATATTTCGCAGCTTCTTCACCACTTCTTAAATCTGGTTTTGAAACTATTTCAATAAGTGGAATTCCCGCGCGATTATAGTCTAAAAGCGAACAATCCCATGAGTGAAGTTGTTTACATGTATCTTCTTCTAAATGGAGTCTTTCAATTCCAATTCTTTTAATTCCGTTAGAGGTTTCAATATCCATATATCCTTCATAACCAATAGGTCTATCATTTTGGGTAATTTGGAAACCCTTTGGAAGATCGCTATAAAAATAGTTTTTACGATCGAAATGTAAAACATTGTCTATAGACATATGAAGGGCGTTACTAACTCTAATCGCATTAATAACTGCTCTTTTATTAACAGTAGGAAGTGTGCCTGGGAAGGCTAAATCAACAGGAGAAAGAGAAGTGTTAGGTAATTCTCCATATGTGACTTTGGAGGCTGAAAACATTTTAGATTTTGTTTTCATTTCAACGTGGATTTCTAATCCAATAATTGCTTCAAACGCCATTTATTTGTCCTCCTTTGCAACGATATTTTTTAAACCTGTATGTTTTTCTAAGGCTGTTGCGATTTGGAATAAATCCGCTTCAGTAAATGCTTTAGATGTGAAATTAGCGCCAAAAGGCATACCTTCATTAAAACCAATAGGAAGAGTAATGCTTGGTAAACCAGCAAAGTTCATAACACCCAAATGGTTGTCACCAACTAAATATTCGCCAGAAAGTTTTTCGCTTTGGCTTCCAAATAATGGAGCGACTGTTGGGGAGGCTGGAAGGTAAATTGCGTCATATTCTTTTAAGATGTTGTTATACGCATCAACAATTAGTCTTCTACATTTTTGAGCTTTTAAGAATAAATCTTTTTGGTTTGCTTTTAAAAGAGAGAAACCACCGATAACGAATCTACGTTTGATAAGTTCAGAGAAACCTTTGGTTCTCGTATTTGTCATAATTTCTTGATATGTATTTCCGTTTTCTCTAACACCAAATTTAATGCCGTCTAAATTCGCGTTATTACTTGTTGCTTCCGCGCATGAAATAACGATATAGGTAGGATAAATAGCTCTAAGTAATTTATCATCAACGCTGACAAAGTCAACTGTCGCACCTTCCATCTTAAGATAGTCAAGGGTTTCTAAAAATCTTGCTTTGATGACAGGATCAATTGTGTAATCAACAATCTCTTTAATAACCGCTATTTTTTTACCTTTAATGCCATTGGAAATGTTTTCTAAATAGTTATCAACTTTAACAAATGAGGATGTTGCATCTTTGTTGTCTCTACCCGCTAAAAGATTAAGAGTAATAGCAGAATCGATAACGTTTCTTGTAAAGTACGCAACATGATCCATACTTGTTGCAAATGGGAATAATCCATAACGAGAAATTCTACCCCATGTTGGTTTGAATCCAACTAGTCCAGCGTAGCTTGCTGGCTTGCGTACGCTATCTCCTGTATCGCTACCTAATGCAAGCGGGACGATACCAGCGCTTATCGCAGCAGCGCTTCCACACGAAGACCCGCCTACATGACGCTTATGAGTTTTGTCCCAAGGATTAAATGTGATACCAAGGTGCCCGGTTGTGCCACTACCACCCATTGCTAATTCATCTAATGTTGTTTTAGCAATAGGAATAGCTTTGCTATTTAAAAGTCTTTGATAAACTTCTGAAGAATAAATAGGTACATAATCTTTTAAGATATTGCTAGAAGCTGTTGTAGGAACATCTTTTGTAGAAAAGTTATCTTTGATAACAAAAGGAATACCCCATAGTAAATTATGTTCTTCTGGTTCGCCTAAAGATGAAGCAATTTCAATAGCTTCTTTTTCCATGATATATTCAAAGGCATTATTGTTATCCTTTTTTGCGTTTTCAATCACGGCTTTAGTTAAGTCTAAAGGTGTAATCTCTTTGCTGACTAAAAGAGAATGAAGTTCTTGAATTGATAAAGTTCTATAGTCCATATTATCCCACCACCTTTGGAAGTCTAATTTGACCATCAACTACGTCTTTTGCGTTTTTAAGAGCAGCGTCTCTATCAAGAGGTTCTTCTGGTTCGTCTTCTCTTAAATAATCATTTGTTACTTCGAATGGGAAAGACATAGGTTCAACTTCTTCTAAACCTTTAATTTCTGACATGAGTTCAAATTGTTTCACTAAAATATCAAATTCGTTTAACAATGTTTCATATTCATCATCAGTCATGTCAAACATTAAATTGTTTGCCACTTTCTTTAATACGTCTTTGTTAATTTTTTCCATAAATGCACCTACCTTACGGCTTTTAAAATTGTATCACAATATATGATTTTTTTTAATTAAAAATCAATATTTTCAAAAAAGAAAACCAAAACTCATTTTTTAAGTCTTGGTTTCTTTAAATAATTTTATTTATGGTAGGTTATTTAATTAGTTCTAAAAATTCAATTTCATTAATGACCGTAATTCCAAGAGCATTAGCCTTATCAAGCTTACTTCCAGCCTCAACTCCCGCAATAACAACATCAGTTGATTTAGAAACAGATCCAGTGACTTTTGCGCCTAATGATTCAAGTATTTCACTAGCTTCTTTTCTACCCATAGAAGATAGGGTTCCTGTTAATACACAGGTCTTACCGGAGAAATATGAATTTGCTGCCTTAGTCAGACTTCCTAAATATTTAAAATTTAAACATTTACTTCTAAGTCCTTCAATAATTTCAAGGTTATGTTCATTTCTAAAGAATTCATAAATTGATTTTGCAACCACAGGCCCAACATCATCGATCTCAATTAATTCTTCTTCGCTGGCGTTCATAAGAGCGTCTAATTCAACATAAATCTTAGATAAAGTCTTCGCCATCTTCGCTCCGACTTCTCTAATTCCTAAACCAAAAAGCAATCTTTCAAGAGAATTAGATTTAGATTTTTCAATCGCATTTAATAGATTATCAATTGATTTGTCTTTCCATCCATCAAGAGCAATAATTTCATCTCTATGTTCAAAAAGGTTGTAAATATCCACTATATTTTTGAAAAATCCTTGATTAAAGAATTGTTCGCAAACTTTTTCTCCCATGCCTTCGATGTCCATCGCATCCCTAGATGAGAAGTGAATTATGCCTTCAATTTGTCTTGCAGGACACATTGGATTAACACAGAAATGCATCGCGTCTTTTTTCACTAAAGGCATTCCACATTCTGGACAATTTGTAATCATTTCAAACGGAATTTCATTGCCGCTTCTTCTTTCGTACACTGGTCTAACAACCTCAGGAATGATATCTCCAGCTTTTCTTAAAACAACATAATCGCCCGCCATTAAGCCTTTTTCGGTAATGAAGTCTTCATTATGTAATGTTGCTCTTTGGACAATAGAACCTGCTACTCTAACTGGTTCAAGAACAGCATTAGGGGTGATCTTGCCAGTTCTTCCAACTGTATAAATGATATCTATTAATTTTGTTATAACTTCTTCAGGTGGAAATTTATATGCAATCGCCCATCTTGGTGTTTTCGCAGTATAACCTAATTTGTCATACAATGACATATCGTCAACTTTAATAACAATTCCATCAATATCATAGGCTAAATCGTAACGTTTAGAAGTATATTCTTTAACATATTCAAGGACTTCTTCAACACCTATACAAAGCTTTCTTTCTTTGTTGGTTTTAAAGCCTAATTTATCCGCGAAATTAAGGGCTTCAGAATGATATCTAAGACCCAAATCTTTCGCGTTAACAACATAATACCAGAAAGCATCTAAACCTCTTGAGGCCGCAACTGCAGAATTAAGTTGTCTAACGCTTCCCGCGGCCGCATTTCTTGCGTTTGCAAATAATGGTTCTCCGTTTTCTTCTTTTTCTTTGTTGAGTTTAATAAAACTCTTTTTGGGCATAAAGACTTCGCCTCTAATTTCAAAATCGAAGTCTAAATCAATATGTGTTGGAACAGACTTGATGGTTAAAATGTTACTAGTAACATCTTCTCCTTCGCTTCCATCTCCACGTGTCGCTGCGTAAATTAAGTCTTTATTGTACGCTAAAGACATTCCTAAGCCGTCAATTTTAAGTTCACACATATAATTAACGGAATCGACTTTAAGAACTTCTCTAACTTTTCTATCAAAATCTCTTAAATCATCTTCATTAAATGCGTTAGCAAGGGAAAGCATTGTTCTTTTATGAACAATTTTAGGAAATTCGTCCATAACTTTACCCCCAACACGCTGTGTTGGTGATAATGGACTTCTAAGTTCTGGATATTGCTCTTCAAGCATTATCAATTCTTGCATTAAGCGGTCGTATTCAGCGTCGCTGACAGAAGGATTATCCAAAACATAATATTCATAGTTGTATTGTTCTAATAATTTAGTTATTTCTTTTACTCTTTCACTAGGAATCATGCTTCATTTCCTCCTTTTGTTAATGATGGGTGATTGCCCATAAGTGATTTAACACCTTCAGTGTCAAATCTAACTGTGATAATTCCGCCTCCATCAACTTTGATAACGACGCCTCTACCAAATCTAATATGTTTACATATATCTCCGACCATCCAATGATCGACGTCATTAGTTTTAGGGACAAGATTTTGTCTTACTGGGGCTTGAGATTCATAACCCATTGATGGTCCGTCATCGAAAAAGATAGTTTTAGGTCTTCTATCGCTATAACCATATCCACCAGATTGAGTTGGTTGGCTTTTAACCACCAATCCAGCTTGTTTAATAAATTGAGATGGGGTTAAAGTTCCACCTGCAACATAAGAGAAGTCGTTAGTGAAAGAAATATAGAGTTCTTTCATCGCTCTTGTCATAGCAACATAACATAATCTTCTTTCTTCCTCTAATCCTTTATAACCAGCTTCCATGAGGGAACGTTGGTGAGGGAAAACACTTTCGTTTAATCTAACTATAAAGACAATTGGGAATTCTAATCCCTTTGCAGTATGAACTGTCATAAGGGTAACAAATTCACCCATTTGAACTTCGTCTTGAGCGCTTATGAGAGCGACATTATTTAGATATTCTTCAAATTTAGATTCAGGGTTGTTTTTAATAAAATGTTTAATGTCTTCAAATAAGGCGTTAACATTATCAATTCTATCCTCGCCATCGTCTTCTTTTAATAAGTATTCACGATAGCCAATATCGTAAATGAAATCTTCTAAAATTTTAGAGAATATTTCAGATTCATTTTCGATATCTTTTCTCGTTTTTTCTATACGAATAATGAGGTTTTGCAAATTAATTGTAGCTTTTTTAGGTGCTTCAGAGTCTTCTGGTTCGATTGAAGAAATATATTCATATAAAGATAAATTTGCTTCTTGAGCTTCAGCTTTGTATTTATTAACTGATGACTCTCCAATATTTCTTTTTGGAACATTAATTATTCTTTCAAAAGAGATGTCGTCTTTAATATTGGAAATAACTCTAAAGTACGCTAAAAGGTCTTTAATTTCTCTACGTTGATAGAACTTTTGTCCACCATAAATACGATAAGGAATATTATATTGAGCGAATGCTTGTTCAAATTCTTGAGTAATATAACTAGAACGATATAAGAGAACAATATCAGTTAAAGGAACTTTATCCACTTCGTTTAATTTTTTAATTGTTCTAGCGACATAATCTGCCTCGTTTCTAGATGTTGGGCAGCTTTTAATAACAATGTCTTTTCCTCTATTGTTTTTCGTATACAAATTTTTAGGAACTCTCATCCTATTATTTGCAATTAATTTGTTAGCGGCGTCTAAGATATTTTGACTAGAACGATAATTTCTATCCAAAATAATAGTTTCCATAGTTGGATAAATGTTTTCTAAATCTAAAATAATCTTTTGATTAGCCCCTCTCCATGTATAGATAGTTTGGTCAGGATCCCCAACAACATATAAGCAAGCAGAAGGTTTCTTTAATAAAGAAATCATTTTATATTCAATGTCATTTGTATCTTGGAATTCATCAATTAAGATATGGTCGATTCTATTTTGCCATTTTTCTCTAACTTCGATGTATGTAGAAAGAATTTCATTTGTCCTAAGTAATAAATCATCAAAATCTAAAGCATACATTTTCTTTTTAGATTCTTCATACATTTCATAAAGTTCTAAACAAACCTTTTCGTCTGCGAAAGTTTCTTTAGATATGGATATGTCTTCAGGATATCTTCCTACTAGTTTTTGTTTAGAGATATACGCGATTGCTTTTTTTATAACAGTGTCACTTTTTTTATAACCAAGTTCAACACCTAAATCTTTAACTAATTTAAGTTGGTCTTCTTCATCTAAGATAGTGAAATTAGATGGGTAACCCAAATAAGAGATTTCTTTTCTTAAAAACATCGCCGCGAAAGAGTGGAATGTTTTAATTGTTAAATGTTTAGAAGCTTCTGGAACAATATTAATTACTCTATCTTGCATCTCTTTAGCAACTTTGTTAGTGAAAGTAAACGCTAAAATCTTCCATGGAACTACATCCATTTCTTTAATTAAATATGCAATACGATAGGTCAAAACACGAGTCTTGCCTGAACCCGCTCCCGCAACAACTCTAACGTATTGAGAAGGGGTTTGAACCGCTTCGTTTTGACGTTCGTTCAAATCGAGACAAAAATCAATTTTATTCATAGAATAATTTTATCATAAATAAGCCCTATATTCATTAAAATATTCAAAAAACTTATTGTAGGTAAAATTAACTATAATAATCTAAAACAGATAATATTTCTTTTGAACCTGCTATATTCAATATTAGATAACCGTTTTTAATTTGTAACAAACTAGGCGTTCCCTTGATTACGACATCTACATAACTACTAGATCCTATGCAATCTTCGATATTATTTGATATTGGTATATCTTTTGTGCATTCAATTAAATATGTAGGATATTTTTCACTAATAACAAAACTAATAATCTCTTCCTTAATATTTTGGCAGTGTAAGCAACTTAAGCTATAAATATAAACAAAATACTCGGAATTTGACTGCGAAAATAAGTCTTTCCAAGTAATTTGATATTCTTCTAGTTGATTATAGTCTTCATATATCAAGTCTGAATCATTTGTAATTGAGCAACTTGATAATAAGGTTAAAAATGTGAATGTTAATGATAATAATTTCTTTTTCATAAATCCCTCCTAAATAGTCTCTATTATAAATAGGGTGGATTTTTGAAATTTTACCGAAATTATTTTATTTTATTTAAAAGATTTACTCTTTCTTGGTGTCTTCCGCCTTCGAACTCTGTTTCTAAGAAGATATGAACTCTTCTTTCAACATCTTCGTAGGACATAAATTTTTGTCCAAAGGAAATAACGTTCGCGTCATTATGTTGTCTCATGAGTTTTGATACTTCGTCGTTATAACCAATTCCGCATCTAACGCCTTCGACTTTATTCGCTGACATCATAATACCTTCACCAGAGGTGCAAATAACAACGCCAAAATTAGCACAGCCAGACGCGACACATCTAGCGACATTCTCTCCATAAATAGGATAGTGAACAGATTCTTCAGAATATGTTCCACAGTCCAAAACTAAATAGCCAAGTTGGCCTAAATGATAAATTAATTTTTGTTTATAATCAAAACCGCCGTGATCTGAACCAATTGCAATTGTTAACATAGTTGTTATTCTCCTTTTAGGACTTTATCAATCATTTCTTTAGTAATAGGGCCTTCACGAACAATCTTATAATGTTCTCCGGTCATATCCACTATAGTGGAAGGTGCTCCGCCTTCCGCGGTGCCTTCAACGATATAATCTAATTCGTCATTAAAGATTTCTCTAACTTCATCAGAACTCATCGCAGGTTTTTCTCCACTTCTATTCGCAGATGGAGCAAGTAATGGTTTTCCTGTATATGTAAGCATTGTAATAGTGTCAGGATAAGATGTGACTCTAATACCGATTACACCTGTGTTATGTGTAACCCAAGGTGGAACACTACCCTTTGCAGGAAGTAACATAGTTAAAGGCCCAGGTAAAAACGCATTAGCGATTTTCATTCCTTCTTCATTTACTTTTGCAAATAAAGGAATTTGTTCAGGATCTTGAAGCATTAGAGCGTATGGTTTATCTTCGGGTCTTCTTTTAATAATATTTAAACGATTGTAGGCAAATTCATCATCATAAACTACCCCAATACCCATGACTGTTTCAGTAGGGAAGGCTACCACTCCGTGGTTATTTAGGTGGTGAGCAGCTTCTTGTATTTGAGCGTCTATATGTAATTCATCTTCTTTAAGAAATTTTCTCATAAAAGTTTTACCTTTCGTCTCTTATTATAATAAGAAATCTAGTTTTATCATAGATATCTTTATAAAAATTGTATACGGCTTTACTAAAATATTTATTCACTAAAAGGGTTAATGACTCTTCCATATCTTCTCCAATTTCTAAACAAATTAATCCTAATTTATTTAAAACCTTAGGAGCGTCTTTAAACAATTGTTCATAAAAATATGTTGAAGGACTTGCAAATAAAGCTAAATGTGGTTCATATATTAAAGTAGATTCTTCCACTGTATCAATGCTTGGGATATATGGGGGGTTACAAACAATAACGTCCGCTTTTAAAGCTTTGGCAATAAATGGGGATAACATATCTCCTTCTAAAAGAGTAACATCAACGTTTAATTTATCCTTATTTTTAGTCGCCACCTCTAAAGCAAGAGGAGAAATATCGCTGAGATAAACATCAGAATCTAGAAACGCCTTTTTTAAGGAAATGCCTATACATCCTGAACCACAACACACATCAAAGATTTGTACATTTTGGCGATTATAGATTTCTTTAATTTTATTAATTGTTAATTTGGTTAATTCTTCAGTTTCATTCCTAGGAATGAGAACATTAGAATTTACATAAAACTCTTCATTTAAAAAATAGGCTTTATTCAAAATATATTGAAGAGATTTTCCGTTTTTAAGTTCTTCAATATATTTATCAATCAATTCTTCATTGATACATTCTTCATCAAATCGAGAAAGCAAAGAAAAATCTGTATCGATATTATTAACCGACATTAAGATTTGTTTAATTGCGTTTTCGTTTACATATTTATTGTTAATTTTTTTAAGTTCGAAATATTTGTTTCTAATAGAAGACATTATTCTTCACCAGCCATTTTTTGAGCTTGGTCGTAATGGACCAACGCGTCAATAACTTCATCTAATTCACCTTCGATAACTCTATCTAATTTTTGAATTGTGAAACCAATGCGGTGGTCGGTAACTCTGTTTTGTGGATAGTTATAGGTACGAATCTTTTCACTTCTTTCACCAGTGCCGACTTTTAATTTTCTTTCATTTCCAATTTTTTCTTGTTGTTCTTCTAAAAGTGTCGCATACATTTTTGCTCTTAACATTTGCATAGCGATTTCTCTATTTTGAATTTGAGACTTTTCAGTTTGACATGCGACAACAATACCTGTTGGTATGTGGGTAATTCTAACCGCAGATTCGGTTTTATTAACGTTTTGACCGCCCGCACCTTGAGAGTGATATGTATCAACTTGCAAATCCGCTGTATTGATTTCAACGTCGATTGCATCCGCTTCTGGCATAACTAAAACTGTCGCGGTGGATGTATGGATACGTCCACTTGCTTCTGTTTTTGGAACTCTTTGAACTCTATGGGCTCCACTTTCAAACTTTAGTTTGGAGTAAACCATATCGCCTTTAATCATAAACGAGATAGTGGAGAAGCCACCTGCTTCAGATGGATTCGCGTCCATCATTTGGATTTTCCAACCTTGGCTTTCCGCATATCTTGTATACATTCTAAATAGGTCACCTGCAAAAATATTAGCCTCATCTCCACCTGCTGCACCTCTAATTTCAACAACGATGTTTTTGTCATCATTAGGGTCTCTAGGCAAGAGTAAAACACGGAGTTTTTCGATAATATCTTCTTCTTCTATAGAAATTGCTTTAAGTTCTTCTTTTCCTAGTTCAGAGATTTCTGGATCGGAATCATTAGTCATTTCAAGAGCTTGTTCTTTATCTGATTGAAGTTTGTTGTAGCGATGGAAAAGTTCCACTTGTGGTTCAAGTGTACTTCTTTCTTTAGATATTTCTTTGAAATGTTTAAGGTCTCTTGTAACATTTTCATCCATTAATTCTTCATCAATTTCCGCGAGTCTTTTTTCCGCGGCTTTAAGTCTTAGATACATGCTCTCTTCCATAACTAACTCCTCTTTTTTAGGCGTTTTTAATTCTATCACATATATTCAAATAGAAAAAGCAAGAAAACATTTATCCTTAATATTAATATTAATCCTTCAAACGACCAGGAAAATTGTGTATAATCTTTTCAGGTGAGTAAAATGGCATATAAAGCTTTGTATCGTACATATCGTCCAACAACATTTGACGAGGTTGCTGGACAAGAACATATCGTCAAAACTCTCAAAAACGCTTTAGCGACTGGAAAAATCGCTCATGCATATCTTTTTGCTGGACCAAGAGGGACAGGCAAAACTTCTATGGCGAAATTACTCGCCAAAGCATTAAACTGCGAAGATGGTATCGGACATCAATGTAATACATGTAAAAACTGTGTATCGATTACCGATGGAACTCATCCAGATGTTATTGAAATTGACGCTGCTAGCAATAACGGTGTTGAACAAGTTCGTGACTTAATTGACAAAGTCAAATACGGAACAATTTTAGGTAAATATAAAGTTTATATTATTGATGAAGTTCACATGATGTCTCCAGGTGCTTTTAACGCACTTCTTAAAACACTTGAAGAACCACCTTCACACGTAATATTCATTTTAGCGACAACAGAGCCTCATAAAATTCTTCCAACTATTCTTTCTAGATGTCAAAGATATGATTTTTCAAAACTTAGTCCAGAAGAAATTACCGGAAGACTTAAAACCGTTTTAGAAGCCGAAAAAATTGAATATAACGAAGAGGCAGTTAAATTAATTGTCGCACTTTCCGATGGAGGAATGAGAGACGCTTTATCTATTCTTGACCAAGTTCTCGCATATTCTGGAGACACATTAAACGTTCAAGACCTTTTAGATATCTTCGCTCTTGAAAGTGTTGATGAAAAGATTTCTCTAATTAATTCCATTATTAATGGAAATGTCAGCGATGTCTTAAATAGACTTAATAACTATATTTCTAGAGGCACTGATATCAAAAGACTTACAAATGATTTATTAATCATCTTAAAAGATACTTTGATCTACTCTAATACTAGAGATCCTAAATTCTTAGAGCAATTAACAATGCTTCAAGCAACCGCTTTAGCGAAATTTATTAGAAAAGACGCTCTTTTAAAGATGATTGAAATTTTAATGGAAACTTCAAAAGACTACAAATATGTCACATCTATTAACCCAGTCTTTGAAATCACATTACTCAAATTAGTAAATATGTTTGAACCAAAGATTAAAGAAGATGACTCTGACATTGTTATTGAACCAGAAATCTTCGAAGAAGATGTCGAGGAAGAAACAATTCAAGTTGAACCTACACCTATTAAAGAAGAAATTAAAGTTGTTCCTACCCCAAAAGAAACAATTGAAACCACTCAAGGTTCTATCTTTGATCAAATAGAAGAACCTATCAAATTAAATGAAGATATTATCGTCTTAAAAGACGCGATTAACGATGACTTCTATTCAATTGATGATGACCTTATGGTCAAAATCATGGTTATCGCTAAAAAAGACATGAAAAATAACATGTTATCTACTTGGGTAAATCTTAAAAAATACGTTGCTCATCCAAAACTAGGAAAAGTGGCCTCTATTCTTTCAGATTCTCACCCGCTTGTCGTTGCTAAAAATATCCTTGTTCTTGAATGTGGGCTTCAAACTATCGCTGAAAAGGTAAATGACAGAAATAATCAATTAGATTTACAAACAATTATTAATACAGTTTTTGGAGAAAGAATGTTTGTTTATGGAGTTAGCAGAAAAGATTCTGTTAGACTTCAACAAAAATACATCAATCTTTTACAATTATCAAAACTTCCAAAAGCTGACACAATTGAACTTGAATTTATAGGAGAAAAATAATTATGAACATGCAACAAATGATGATGCAAGCTCAAAAAATGCAAAGAGAACTTAAAAAGGCAAAAGATGAACTTGCAAAACAAGAATTCGAAATCACAAAAGGTGGTGCGGTCACAGTTGTTATGATGGGTAATGGCACGATTAAATCCATCTCAATTGATGAAGACGCCTTTGAAGCTGACAACAAGGAAATGATTGAAGATATGATCACCCTTGCTATCAACGAGCTTCTCCAAAAGGTTGCTTTGGCAGACCAAAAAATCGAAGAAAGAATTACCGGTAGAGCAGGCGGATTTGGTTTCTAGTTATGGCGTATCTTAAAGCTTTAGAAAGATTAATAGAATCACTTAGTAAACTTCCAAGTGTTGGTAAAAAATCCGCAGAACGTATGGCGTTTGCGATTTTAAACATGGATGAAGATGATGTTTTAGAATTTTCTGAAGCTCTAAAGAATGTTAAAGAAAAAATCCATACTTGCCCTATTTGTGGCAATTATTCTGAAGAAGAAATATGCGAGATTTGCAGCGATAATACAAGGGACACCTCAAAATTAATGATTGTTTCTTATCCTAAAGATGTTATCGCTTTTGAAACCGCGGAAGGTTATAAAGGACTATATCATGTCCTTAACGGAGTTATCGCCCCTACTAGAGGAAAAGGTATTGAAGACCTTAATTTCACATCTTTAATTAAAAGAATTGAAGAAGGGAATATCAAAGAAGTTATCATTGCCACTAATCCTACAGTAGAAGGGGAAACCACCGGATTATATATCGCTAAAAAATTAGAAAATTACGATATAGAAATTACACGTCTTGCCTATGGTTTACAAATGGGTGGGGCGCTTGATTACACTGATTCTCTTACTCTCGTTAGAGCGCTTGAGGGAAGAAGAAAATTATAGGAGGCGTCGCTATTATGTTTATTACTATTGAAGGACCAGAAGGTTCAGGAAAATCTACAGCAGTTAACACCGCTGTTAAACATTTAGAAACATTAGGTTATAAAATTGTTAGAACTAGAGAGCCAGGCGGCACTCCCATTTCTGAAAAAATTAGAGAAGTTATTTTAGATAAAGGTAACACAATGATGGATCCAAGAACTGAAGCTCTTCTTTACGCCGCTAGTAGAAGACAACATCTTGTCGAAAAAGTTTGGCCTGCTCTTGAAAGAGGAGAAATCGTTGTTTGCGATAGATATTTAGACTCTTCTTTAGCCTATCAAGGTGGAGCAAGACATCTTGGAATTGATGAAGTATTAAACATTAACTTATTCGCCACCGAACACACATATCCAGATTTAACTCTTTTATTTGATATTGAACCTGAATTAGGTTTAGCGAGAATCGCTGCTAATTCAAATAGAGAAGTTAATCGTTTAGATTTAGAAAAATTAGAATTCCATAAAACAGTTAGGGACACTTTCCTCCTTTTAGCTAAGCGTTATCCTGAACGTTATGTAATTATTGATGCATCTAAATCTGTTGAAGATGTTGCTAATGCAACAATTGAGGCAATCTTAAATAGATTATGCAAATAGAAGAATATTTAAAGACATATCAAAACGTAATTTATAAAACATTTGTTAATTCTTTTAATAACAAATCTCTTTCGCATGCCTATTTACTTGTGGGCAATCCTGGAACCCCATTATTAGAAGTCGCCACCTTTTTAGCGAAATCTATTTTATGTGATGACCCAAGTCCATTCGCGTGTAATTCATGTATCACATGCCTCCGCGTAGATGATAACAATTATCCAGACTTCTTGGTTTTCGATGGACAAAAAGGAACAATTAAAAAAGATGATGTTATTCAAATTGAATCCCAATTTGATAAAAAAGCATTTGAGTCAAAAGGTATAAGAATTTATATTCTTAATCTTGTTGAAAATATGACAGAAGAGGCTGTTAACTCATTATTAAAATTCTTAGAGGAACCTCATGAAAATATTTATGCGTTTTTAACAACAAATAACGAATCTAATGTCTTGCCTACGATTGTAAGTAGATGCCAAACCTTATATTTAAAAAGCATTTCTAGAAACAAAATCATTAATGACTCAATTAACTTAGGGGTCAATCTTGAAGATGCGGAATTATTATCGTTTTTTATTAATAATGCGGAACTTTTATATGAATTTGTAAATGATAAAAATCAATATGAGCCTTTTGATAACACCAAAAAGGCATTAATTACAATTTTAGATGCTCTAGTGAACGATAAAAAAGAGGCCGTCTATTTAAGCCAAACACTTTTAAATAAAGTTGTGACTTCTAAAGAAGACGCACGATTTTATTTAGATATGTTATCTCAATTTATTGAGGATATTTTAAATTTTCAACATCATGGAGATATTATCTTAAAATCTTATGAACAATTAATTAGCGAGTTAAGTGAAGTGATCTTAAATCCTCAAGAACTTCTTCTAGAAGTTTTAAAATTAAGAGGAATTCTTAACATCAATGTTAATATTCCACTTCTTCTTGATCACTTAATCTTTTTCATAACAAAGGAGAAATAAAATGACTATTGAACAAACACCTTTAAATACATTTACTGGTTATGTTGGAATTAAATTTGATTCCACACCTAGAGAATATTTCTTTGGAATCAAAGCAAACCAAAAATTAGAAGTAGGAAACCCAGTTGTTGTCGAAACAGTTCGAGGTATGGAATTAGGACTAGTTACAAGTGGACCTTTTGACATTGCTTTATATAAATCCGAACTTGGTTTAAAACCAGTTTTAAGAAAAGCGACAGATATTGATATTAAAACTAATGCGATGAACAAAGAAGACGCGAAAGTTGCTTTAGCAATTTGCCAAAAGGAAATTCAAAATCTCAAATTAGATATGCATTTAATCTCATGCGAATACACCCTTGATAGGAGCAAAGTACAATTCTCATATCTCGCGGATGAAAGAGTAGACTTTAGAGAACTTCTGAAGGTTTTAGCCTCTAAATTACATACAAGGATTGAATTAAGACAAGTCGGCACAAGAGACAAAGCAAAAATGGTTGGAGGTATCGGAGTGTGTGGCCTCCCACTTTGCTGTTCTTCCTTCTTAAATGAATTTGATGGTATTTCTATTTCAAGAGCAAAAAACCAAATGCTCGCGATTAATATTCCAAAACTTTCCGGCCACTGCGGAAAACTTATTTGCTGTTTAAAATTTGAAGACGATACATATACTTTAGAGAAAGAAAAATTCCCTGAATTAGGTAGTAAAGTCTTTATTGATAAAATTGAATATACTGTCACATCTATAAACGTCATTTCTACAATTGTTAAAGTAGAAAACGCAGAAGATGTTAAGTATCTTCCTTTGGAAGAACTTAAAAAACAAGCGACTTATAAAAAAAAGAAAGATAAAAGAAACGATGAGAAGAAATAAATCTTTTGATGGCAAATCACCTCTTTTATATTTAATTGCAGTCCCTATTGGAAACCTTAAAGAAATGACACCTCGCGCGTTAGAGGTCATTTCAGAATGTGATTTAATTGCCTCAGAAGACACAAGAAACACAAAAGCATTATTATCTAAATTTAACATTAGAAAAGATGTTGTTTCTTTAAGAGAACATAACGAAGTAAAAGCTTCTATGGACCTTATTGAAAAGATTAAAAGCGGATTAAAAGTTGCCTATATGAGCGACGCGGGATACCCAGGTATTTCAGATCCTGGAAAGATCTTAGTCCAAAAAGCTAAAGAAAATGGGATTGTCGTGTCCACGATATCAGGTTCATGTGCATTTATTAATGCATTAACTTCTTCTTTTCTCCCATCTAATAGATTTTATTTCCATGGCTTTTTAAATCCCGTTGAAAATAAAGCCAAACAAGAATTAGAAGACCTAAAAGATAGAAAAGAAACTCTTATTTTTTATGAAAGCCCACATAGAATTGATAAGACAATAATGGTCTTATATAAAGTACTAGGAAATAGAGAAGCGACAATCGCAAGAGAACTTACAAAAATTAATGAAGAATTTATTGAAGGCACGCTTGAAGAATTAACCCACTTAGATAAAGAAACCCTTATTGGTGAAATGGTGGTTATCGTCTCTGGAAACAAAGAGGAAAATAAAGAGATTGATGAATCTATTATCTTAAATGAACTAAATATTTTAATCGAATCTGGAATGAGTAAAAAAGATGCGATTAAAGAAGTTTCTAATAAATTAAAAATCGCTAAAAACCGTGTTTACGATTTAGCGAATTCTATTAAATAATATCAAATTTCTTTGCAATATTAACGTTTTAAATCAAATAATAAAGTCTTTTTGTCGTTATTAAAAGATATGTAAATATAAGAAACAAAACTTACAAAATATAACATTCCTCCAATAATAGATATGGTATTACCTAATCTTAAATATGGGGTTTCATATTTCATTGTATATTTTGTAAATCCATTCAAAGAAACAAAACCGACAAAACCACCTTGAGTTAAATATGTTTTAACCTCTTTTGTTTCTCCGATTGACGAAGTTGCGATTACTTTCCAGCCTTTATCAAAGGCTATTTGAGTGCAGACAAATCTATTCTCATCAAAGTCAGTGGTAAAGCTGAATTCATTTGTGTTATATGTGACATTTTCAATTGGATTGTCTCTAATTTCATCCATATATAAATTATCTCTTACGGAAGATAATTGATAAGAGATTGGATAATATGGTTTTTCTCCTGAAAGATAAATTCCTCCATATCTAGGCGCTAAAACGATTTTCTTTAATCTAGGAGCAGGGGAATAAGTTCCATCGCTATTTCTAATTGGTTTTAAATAAAAGCCTCTAACGTCTCTTCTATTATTGCCATCTGTTACATAATTGTCAGAATGTCTATCCATTGTGATAAGTTCATCATTTTCTCCAATAAAATAAACATCATGTTTGTAATTAATAACGTAGTTAATATCCATATAGAAAACAACTCCATTAGGATCATAAGGGAATTCATTAGATGGCCCTGGCTCTATACAAAGTAAAAGCTTATCGTCTCTTTCTCCGTTTAATGGAAGAGGAGCTTTAGAACCTTTAATCGTATCTAAAATTTGAGAATAAGAGATATTTCTATTATTAATTCCATTAAGGTTATTTTTATAAATATTAATGTTGTATGGTTGGTTAGATGTGTTATAAGTCACATTTAAAGTTGAAATAGAATCAGAATAAGGTCTTCCGTATAAAGTCTTTTTAGTGAGGTTAGGATAAAGATTAATTACTTCTTCAACGTCTTTATAATCTAAAATCGCATCAGTTAAATACATTTCTTCATTAACCGCCTCTAAGAAAGTTGAATTAGATGACAAAAAGCCTTGAGGGTTTTCCTCATCGTTATAATTAATGATTGAATCATAAGAGAAAGCAAAGTTAATGTGATCAAATGATTTATGGACTAAGAATCTATCGTTAATAAACTCAGAAGAGATATCGTATACACCTAAAGGTGTATTAGGAGTGTAACTAACTCCTAATCTTTCATAATCTAAATTTTCTTTAAGAATGTAATAATATTTCATTCCTAAGAAGGTATCTAAATCTTGTCTTTTTTCAACATAACTTCCAGACCACCCATTACGTGAATTAACAATTTTAGACCATTCAATAAAATTTCTAGTATTAAAGTTATAAATAGAATGGAAGAAAGAAGCAGAATTATAATTATTTCTCATTCCATCGTTTTTTGCAGAATCACCTTCAATACCTGAATATGAACGGAAATATGATTTATCTTGTTTGTTAACAAGGCTAACAACATCATATAAAGCATTGTTATTAGTTAATCCATTATTAGCATATTTATACTCTGTTAATCCATGTCCAAAGACGGTAAACGCTCCCATAAGAACTGCTTCTAAAGCGATAGTAGCATTAATAATTGTGTGGGCGTATTTTTTAGAATGTACAATTCTTAAAACAATAACCACAATTGAGGTATACGCGACCATAAGGAATAACACTAGGGGAATATTAACTCTCGCGGTCATTTTTTCATAATTATTTATAATAATTGTCGCAAGTGTCGCGGCAATTATCTCCCCTAAAATAGCGATGACTCCCCCAATAGTAATTAAGTTAATAGAATCTTCTTTGAATTTATCTAAATATTTACCAACATAGGCAATTAATGAGGCAACTACAAATAAATACCATCTAGAATAGGCTTGGGTGAAACCAAAGAATAAATAATAAACAAATGGACTAAATAAAGAGATTAAGAATAAACCAAATGCTATGAAGTGAGAATATTTCTTTTCTTTAAATGACCTCACTAATGCAGGTGTTAATAAAATAATCATCGGAGTAAAGCAGAATAATCCACCCGCGACATTATCATATGTTTCATTACCAAGTTTAGTTAAAGGGGTTCCTCTATCAGAGGTTACTGGATAGAAAAATTCAATAATAGGATATAGGCTTCTATATTCCTTATTTCCATCGATATTCGCCCATGAAAACATCATGTTAAAAACCTTACCTATATTGCCGTTAGAAATTGAAGTTAAAAGAATATCTAAGTAGCTAGAATCCACCGCGCGATCACTTTCTAAGGCCACCATTGTGCTAGGTAAAACAACTACCGCGCCCATCAATAAACCAATCGCAAAACCCGCTATACCTATTGCTAAAATCAAAAGATTTTCCTTAGTTTTGCAAGTTTTTATCCGTTGGAAATATCTAAATAAGGCGTAAATCACTCCGCACACAAGAAGTGCGAACATAAAGAAAAAGTTAGTTAATCCACTTAATAAAATTGAAGCGCTTAAGATGAGAGGATTCTTCTCTTTGATAACCTTTTCGACACCTATAAAAATTAAAGGTAAACAGATAATAATTTCAGTAAAATGGTTAAACCATAAATACCAAGCGGTCCAGCCAGAAAATGCATACGCAGTTGCAGCGATTTTTGAAGAAGCTTTGCTTGTTCCAATAACCCTCATAAATGCGTAGAAGGCAAGTCCGCCTGTTGCCATTTTAAATATTGTAAGGACCGCCATTCCTTGAGGAACAAATTCTCTTGGGAATAATAAAATAGGCATAAAGAATGGGTCGAACAAATAATAGAAAGAGTTAGATCCAATATTATTCGCACCTAAAAATGTATTCGTGTCATAAAGAACAAATTCACCAGTTCTGAAAAAATGCCACCAATCATCATAACCATTCGTATAGAAAGCAAATTGTTGAGAACAATAATCTCCTCCAAAAGGAGTGGTGAAATCATTAAACAAAATAGCTGTGCATAAATAAAGGAAACCAATGCCTAATAGAATTAAATAAAATCCTAAAAGTGGTTTAGGTTTTTTAAAGAAATTTATTATGTTTGAAAACTCAAATTTATTAGAGTTTTTATCTTTTTTTAAGACAACCGCCATATAGACATTATATATGGGAAAAATAAAAAAGTTTATTTTTTATTGATTCAAAATTTATAAGTAAAAATTTTTCTTGCAATATATGATTTGCTTTTCTATTATTAGAAAAGTCTAAGGAATTAATGCTTATGAAAACTAGAAATATTGCAATTATCGCTCACGTTGACCACGGAAAGACCACACTTGTTGACCAATTATTAAAAACAGGTGGTGCTTTTAGAAGTAATGAAGAAATCGATGACCGTGTTATGGATAGCAACGATATCGAAAGAGAAAGAGGTATCACTATTCTTGCTAAAACTACATGCGTTTATTATCAAGACTATAAAATTAATATTTTAGACACTCCAGGACACGCGGACTTTGGAGGAGAAGTTGAACGCATCATGAATATGGTGGATGGTTGTCTTCTTCTTGTTGATGCTTTTGAAGGAACAATGCCTCAAACTAGATTTGTTCTTAAAAAAGCTCTTGAAGCCCATGTTAAACCAATTGTCTGTATCAATAAGATTGATAGACCAAATATTGATGTTGAAAAAGTGTTAGACGAAGTCCTTACATTATTTATTGAATTAGGAGCACCTGATGAATTCTTAGACTTTAAAGTTGTTTATACCTCTGCCTTAAAAGGCACATCCTCTTTAGATATGGATCCAGCCACCCAAGAAGAAGGTATGGATAATGTTATGAAAACCATTATCAACGAAATACCTGAACCAAAAGTTGATGAAAATAAACCACTTCAACTTCAAATTTCCTTATTAGACTATAACGATTTCGTTGGAAGAATCGGTATCGGAACGATTAAAAACGGCTCAGTTCATGTTAATGACACGGTTACAATTACAAGACTTGATGGAACCACTCAAAACTTTAGAGTTATGAAATTATTTGGATTCTCAGGACTTAAAAGATTAGAAATCGAAGTTGCTCATGCAGGTGATATCTGTGCGATCGCAGGATTACCAGACATCAACGTTGGGGAAACTGTTTGTGAACTCAATAAACCAAATCCACTTCCATTAATTAAATTAGATGAACCAACTCTTCAAATGACTTTTGGAACAAATACTTCTCCTTTCGCGGGAAAAGATGGAAAGCTTTTAACCGCGAGAAAGATTGAAGAAAGATTATTTAGGGAAACACAAAAAGACGTCGCATTAAAAGTTAGACGTATTGTTGACAGTGAATCTTGGGTTGTTTCTGGTAGAGGAGAACTTCACCTTTCTATATTAATAGAAAATATGAGAAGAGAAGGCTTTGAACTTCAAGTTAGTAAACCCGAAGTAATTATTAAAGAGATTGATGGGGTTAAATGCGAACCTTTCGAAGATTTAGAGATTGATGTTCCTAACGAATTTGTTGGAGACATAATGACAACATTAGGTTCTAGAGGCGCGGATCTATTGAACATGGACGCGAAAGAAACCACCACAAAATTAACTTATGTTATCGCTTCACGTGGTTTACTTGGTTTTATGACTAACTTTATGACCTTAACAAAAGGTTATGGAATTATCTCACACACCTATAAAGAATATCGTCCAATGGAATCAATTACCCTTGGGGAACGTGTTATCGGCGTTCTCGTCGCCACTGAAAGTGGGTTAGCAACACCTTATGCGATTGAACACGTTGAAGAAAGGGGAACAATGTTCATTCAACCAGGCGTTAACGTCTATGAAGGCATGATTGTTGGAGAAAATAGATATGACTTTGACCTCGCGGTTAATGTTGTCGCTAAAAAGAATCTTACTAATGTTAGAAGCTCTACAAAAGATAACACCGTCGTCTTAAAAACACCGCGTAGAATGTCGCTTGAAGATTGCTTAGATTATATCAACTCTGATGAGCTTGTAGAGATTACTCCAAATTCATATAGAATGAGAAAAAGAATCCTTCAAACCGCGGAAAGAAAGAAATACGACGCGAGAGTAAAAGCTCAAATTAAAGACGAAAAATAGTTGCAAAATCGCAACTATTTTCTTTTTTATTCAAGTTTTAAACCTGCAACATTATCTACAGGAAGGGTGAATACAATTCCTTGTCCGTCAGTAGTAAGACCTGCATTTTTATAAATTGCTTCTACTACTTGATCAGTAATTTTATTAGAGACAAGAATGAGGACCATTTCTTTATCAGGAGTAATTACTATTCCATATTTTTTAGAAATCTCTTTGTTTGCAGTTCCTCTAGCGTGGACAACCGTTCCACCTCTAGCTCCTACTTCTCTCGCGCTTGACATAACGACTTCTGAGAAGCCTGTATTAACTAAAGCTATGATTAATTCAAATTTCGCCATAAAAATCTCCTTTATTAAATGGTATTACTTAAAAAGTGGTATAATTTCGCACCTATTATAGAATTTAAATTAACTGTGAAGGCGATTCCTCTATTTCTTTTGGAACTGAGGAAATATGCATCTAATTCTTTTCTTAAATCCTCAACAGTGTCATTTGTAACAAATGCGAATATAATTTCTTTTCTATTGTCTTCTAAACCAAGAATGTCTCTTACAGCCTTAACTGCAGTGCCTGTTCCGTTTTGCACAAATTGCATAGAGGATTTATATCTTTGGAAAATCTTAATTATATTTTCTGATTGACCATAATCAACAATAGAAATGTATAAAGACAATTTCTTTAAGTTAGGATTATTTTCAATAAGCGAAACATCTTTTTTCTTTCTTGCCATAAAACCTCCTTTTAGAAATGAATAATTTGAGCGTCATCACTATCAAAGATAGTTTTACGCATAACGCGTAATTTAAGATATTGTGATAATTTTTGTTTACAACCTAATAATTGAATAGCGATGATTGGGGTAAGTGCGACAAAAGAGACAACTCCAAAGGCTTGTTCATAAATATCTGCGTTATTATCTAATTGATAAACCATTCCGATTACTAATGGAAGAACAAAACTAACTGCGATAGGCCCACTTGCAGTGCCGCCTGAGTCAAAAGCAATCGCTGTGAATATATCACTAGAAAATAGCATTGAAACAAACACTAATATATAAGCAGGAATAATAATTACTTTGATTGGAATATTGTATAAACTTCTGAAGAAAGCTAAACCAATCGCAATTCCAACACCTATAGATAAAGTTAATAAGACAGTAGTCTTTTTAATCGTTCCATCAGAAACGTTTTCAATTTGAGTAGTTAATACGTGAACCGCTGGTTCACATAAAATTGTGACCATACCAATAACAAAACCGATAATAATTAAGACGATTTTATTATCTCCAAGATTAATTGCAAGCATAGTTCCTACGTGTTTACCAATTGGAGTCATAGCCGCACCAACCGCGGTGAGGAAAATAACTAAACCGATATATGAATATAAGAAGCCAATCGCTAATTTAAGAAGTTGCTTTTTTGGTAATTTTATGAATATTAATTCATAAACGACAAAAATAACAATAATTGGAAGAAGAGCGATTGCGACTTCTATTAATGTTCCGTTTGGTCCTCCATTAGGGAGTAAATTAGTAACAAAATTTTTAAATAAATTTGGATCGTTATCCAAAATAACAGAGCTGGAATCAACAGAATAAACCCAGTCAGCGCCTCCGCTGAATTGGTTAATTAAAACAATAATTGTCATAGTCATAATTGGGCCAATTGAGGCAATACCAACTAAACCAAAACTATCTTGGGTTGCATTCTTACCACTTGCGACAATCGCAATACCCGCGCCTAAACTAAGAATAAACGGAACAGTTGCAGATCCAGTAGTAATTCCACCTGCATCAAAAATAAATGGTAAATAAGACCCCTTATCAATTAAGGCCACTAGCATAAAGGAAATTAAGTAAAGGAATATATACCAAACTTTTAAATTAGAGTGTAAAAGAATTCTTAATATACCAATAACAACAAAGATACCAACACCGATAGAAATACCACCTAAAAGTATCCAAGATGGAATAGAAACATCTTTAGCGACAATTAAAATGCTAGGTTCTGCACATGTAATTAATGCACCTAATAAAAAGGCAAATAAAATAACTACCCAAAGCTTACTTTGTTTAGAAAGAGATGAACCCATATATTCACCAACTTTACTTAAACCTGTGGAAGCACCTATTTGGAATAAAGTTAATCCAAGGATTAAGAAAAGACCTCCAGAAATCAATAAAAGGTAATTAAAAGTTCCTCCAATCGGAGCGAGTCCTGTCCAAGAAATAATAAGGACAAGAAGAATGATTGGAGCGATTGAGATTGATGAAGTAAATAAAGATCTTAAGAATTGGTTTTTCATCTTTTTAATGATAGCAAAAAAACCTTTCTCATTAAAGATTAGAAAGGTTGTTTTTATATGTAATAAGATTATAAACACAAATAAGGTTATTTAGTTTTCTTATCAAACAAAGAATTGAATTCTTTAGGCATTGGGGCTTTAAAAGTTAACAACTTTTTACTAACAGGGTGAACAATTGATAACTCGTAGGCATGAAGCCCAAGTCTATTAATTGGATTTTTAGGGTTTCCATATTTATCATCCCCAATAACGTGATGGCCTAGTTCTCCTAAATGGACACGAATTTGATTTTTTCTACCCGTTTCGATATTTACATCAAGTAATGAATACAATTCATTTTCTTGCATTACTTCGTAATTAGTAACCGCGAATTGACCGGATTTATCAAAAGAAGAATACATAAGATTTTGAGAATTTTTTACTAAGAAGCTTTTAATAGTTTTCTTTTTCTCTTTTAAAACTCCTTCAACAATCGCATAATAACCTCTTTTCTTTGCAAGTGTGTTCCATGAATCTTGGAATAAATCACAAAGCCTTTTATTTTTAATAAACATTAATACACCTGAGGTATCTTCGTCTAATCTATGCACAATAAAGACTCGATTATGTTTGTCTTTTTGTTGGACATAATCTGTCACCATACGATAAGCGGTTGAGCCTTTTTCATTATCGCTTGGGACACTTAATAGACCACTTGGTTTATTAATAACAATCATTTCTTCGTTTTCAAAAATGATAGGAAGATCTTTTCTAATTTTCTTTTTAATTGGCTCTTTGGTGATAATAACCACATCTTTTGGGAAAAGCTTGAAATTAAATTGAGTAATAGGTGCCCCGTCAATACTAACTCTATGAGAGGAAAGTAAAGATTTAACAGAGTTTCTAGATTGATCTTTAAAAGTCTTTAAAAGGAATTCTAAAAGCTCGCATTCTTCTTCTACAACGATTTGACGAATGTTTTTATAGTCTTTAGTTCTTTGAACTTTCGTTTTATTAACAGGGGTTTTGCTAGTTTTTTGTTTCTTTTTCATACGTATTATTATTTTTCAAAAAGTTTCTAGTTGCAACAATTAATAAAATAATTGTTCCAATTGGAATAAGGAAAATCGTAAATGGGATATTTATTGTTAATCCAAGTTGATAGAAAGGTTGCATAGATTCATAAATATATTTTGGATTAACAATATGAGAGACAAGAAGAAGGAACACCAAGACAAGAGTGACACAAATCAAACTTATAAGTGACACCAAAAAGAACTTTCTTGTATTAAAGACGTGTTTGTATAAGAAATAGATTATTAACATGCTGACGGGTAATAGATTTAATAATAAAGTTGGAATAATCATCCACCAGTTAGAATCGATATATCCATCAAAATATACATCTGGGATAATAACTAAAATTCCTAGGAAATATTCGCTTAAAGCGACCATAAAAGAAAACGCAACAGCCTTTCCTTTTTTAAGAGGCTCGAATGTAGGAGCAACAAATAATAAATCACGTGTCTTATATGAATGAATTAGGCAAATGATACCTATTGCAAAATAAATAATTTGAAAGACCAGTACATCATATGGGAATAATGGGGATATAGATGTTGAAATTTTAAAATCATAAATAAATCCCATAATTAACAAATGAGATATTAAACAAATAAACATCACTCCGGTAAGAACAAGGCCACATATATAGATAGTTTTCCATCTAGATTTAACATTTTTATTATGGATAAAAATCCATAATATAATTATCAAAAATAATGGAATTGCATAAGTTAATATTGTAGGCAACAAATTTAGTAGGCCCCTAAAATAATGAGTGATAACAGGGATAAATAAAGACAAACCATAAAAGCTTGTTAAAGAACCAAAAAGGAATAAGAAAACAAATAAAATTGGGATAAATAAGGGACTAGAAAATATCTTTTTCATTACTTAATTCCTCCTTTGTTAATGAAGTCATCATTCATAAGGTAGACTCCGTTTGAATTATTAATTTCATCAAATCCGTATGGGACATTAATTCTAATAATTTCAAATGTTCCGGATTCATCTAATTCATAGAAAGTTCCACCCATCATTCTTTCATCATGATATATACCCTGACCGGTTTTCATTCCATAAATAAGTCTTACATCGTGATTGCCTTCGCCAGAATAATAAAAGTCTGTAAGGTTAATATGGTCATGCGCGACAATAATACCCTTTGTCGCTCCTTCTAATTCTTGAATTGTTTCAAATAATTGGTCTTCTTTTGGAGAAGCGCTGACACCTTCAAGCATCCACCAGGAACTTTTACCTGTGTATGATTCATCTGGATTAATTGAAAAAGTTCCATTGCTTTCTTTTTCCCAAGCATCTTCAAATTCTTGAAGAGGAATATGGGTAATGATTAAAGAAGGCGCATAATCATTTGAACTTCTTCTATTTTTCGAATCTATAACTTGTTTTTTATACCAATCAACTTGGTCTTGATGGATACAGTCATAAGCAAAATTTTCATAAGAATTACAATCTAAACCAAATAGTTGCCATTTAACTTCGTTATTTTTTACTAAATTTACTACGTAATTTGTATCTCCAGTTACATCATCATTAACTGGATTTTTATTAACGCAGTAAGTAGAGTCTTTCATTACTTGATCGATAAATCTATTACTATAAAAACCTTGGAAGTCATGGTTTCCTTGAGCGAAACCAAAAGGAATTTTTAATGAATCAAAGAATTTAAATGTTTCTTTGACTACCTTTTTGTTTGCATTCATAAAAGTATCTCCATTTAGGAAGATAATATCAGGAGCGAATTGATATAATTCATCTTTATAAGCTTCATCTTTATAAAGTTCTACAACATCTAAACTTGGATATAATAAAGCAGCCTTAGAAAAGATAACTTTTAAATAATAATCAAATTCGTTTTGAAGTTCTGTTGTGTAGGCAAGATGAAGATCGTTAAGCACTAAGACAGAAAAACCATCTTTATATTCTAAAGTTGTTTGATAATCGCTTAAATTATATGGCCCATAATTTGAGCAAGAAACAAGTAATGGGACAATCCCTAAAAACAATATTGATTTTTTCATATTTAGTCCTTCCTTATATCGCTTAAAACAAATTCCAAAAACTTCTTTGCGACATTGATTTTTGTGGTTTTTTCAAATTCTTCAAAGAAAGCATTTGAATTAATTTCGCATAATTTTGGATTATTATATTCATCTAATAAAATATCAATGCCCGCGTATTTAATATGTAGTTTTTTTGCAATATTCGCTGCAAAAGCGTAACATTTTTCATCTAAAACAAATATCTCAGAGCGATTTTCTCCGATATTGCTTCTAAAATCTTCTTCGTTAATTCTTTTAATCGCTCCAACGATTTGTTCGTTAATTACAATTACTCTAATAGAAATAGATTTAGATGCTTCGATGAATTCTTGAATAACAAACGGAACATTAAAATGCTTCTTATAAAAATTATTAACTTCCTCTTCGTTATTTAGCAAATAAACACCTTTTCCTAAAGATGAAAAAGATAATTTCCCAATAACGGGATAACTAAAATTTTTAGAGACATTATTAGTAAAAATATTAACTCTATCTTTGCTTATTTCTGTCTCATAAATTAAAGGCGGGGTAATTGTTTTAGGGGCGTCTATACCTAAGTTCGCACACACCACCGATGTAAGTGCTTTATCATCGCATATTCTAATAAATTCACTAGAATTAATAACGTAATAATTAGCCTTTTCTAATGCGGTGGCTAAATAGATGTCTTTATCTAAATAAATAACAAAATCACATTTAGGGATATTTAATTTTATATCTCCGTTAATAATCGAAAATAAACTTCCATCATTAACAATAACCTTTAAGTCTATATTTAAAAGCTTTGCTTCTTCTAAAAAGCGATTAACTTTATATTCGTTATGACCTAAAGTCTGATTTAAGATAATAATTCCTTGTTTCATAATTAACAAATATAAGGAGTCAAGTATTCACTTATCACACCTAACTCTTGCTCCTGTCCTTTTGTGAACATCTTCCATTCAAATGAAAATTCTACTTTAAAACTATTTGTCACTAAAGCCTTATAGTTGCCTATATATGTTCCATTAAGGTATGTGTTTTTTGGAAGATAATAATTCATCTTATAAACACTGAAAATAAGTGAGATAAGGCCACTTATCACCATTATTCCATCAAATATATATTTAAAGAATGAATCGTGGAAAACAAAGAAGATATTTAAAGTAGATATTATCGTAGATAATAACACTAATAAGGAACCTAAAAATACATGTCCTTTAGAAAATAATTTTGTCTTAATGGATGTGAACACACATATAGTGATAAATAAAATTGATGTTATTGAATTAAAACTTAAATCAATAATAAAGAAGATATCGTTTCTAATAAAATTAGATAAAATTTCTCCCCCGATTGATAAGAGAAAAATCACAAAAGAGGCCACTAATAGAAGATTATAAAATAAGAAATGGACTTTATTTCCTGGGTTAGGAGTTTTCTTATAATCTGAGTCTACCAATTCGTTTGCTTTTTTGTTATATCTAGTTAATTCGTTTAAACCATGTTCAAGAAGTTCTCCCCATAAACGGAAGTTATGGACAATCGCCATTTCTTTTTCGCTAATGGAATATATTTCCATGTTGGATAGATATTTATCTTTAACTAAAGTAAATAGTTTTAGTTTCTCTTTGATGGATTCTAATTTTTTATCATAATTAGAAGGACATTTTTTCCATTCTCCTCTTCTTTCTAAAGGAACATCTGGATAATGATCGCAAATTGCCTCATATGTAGAAGTCGTGCATTTGTAATATTTGTTTCTAGCCTTATGATAAATTCTTGTTTTTAAATCTTCTTGGATTTCTAAATCATTAAGTTGATAAGAAACATCGTTAATGCTTTGAGTAATATCTATTTTTATTTCTCCAATGGAGATAAAACAATATCCCCAGAAGCAATGCGGATACTCTTTAATTAGTTTATCTCCTAATTGTTTTACGCTATCAAAATCCTCTTTTTGAAGCATAATAAAACCACTTTCAATAAGGTCATATAGATTTCTATCGATATTTAGACCAGTAAGAGAAACATCTTCTATTTCTTTTCCGCAGAAAGGACAACGAGAAGAATTATCAGTTAATGTAAAATATGATTCGCAGTGAGGACAAATAAATTCTTTCATAACGCTTTTATAATACCATACTTGAAAATACATACCCATAAGAGAAAAAGGTTTTTATTAAAATAAAAAATCTTTATAACATAAACAACGATAACTAAAAGGTACCCCAAATCCTAGACATTAGGAAAGGGGTACTTTTTATTCAATTCAGAATGTTTTTTTATTTTATTGTAGTTTTGCAAAGATTTTTTTAGATTTTTTTAATATAAACGAGTCTAGATTGATAGCCTTCGCTTTCACTATCAGCAAGAGAGATTTTTCCTAAATCCACTCCTTCTTCCATTAATTCTTTGCCGCTTAATGGGGCGACTATAATGTCTTTATAACCATGTTGATGACGTACTTCTATTTCGTATGTCGCATTTTCTAAAAGTTGTTTGAATTTCCATTTCTTACTTGGGACGTCTTTATTAAGTTCTGCCACTAATAAGATGGCTTCAGTTTTATCTTTAGAGACAACTTGGAAAGAACAATATTGATCATTTTCGAAGATATTATCAATGTTGTAATAATCTCCGTAAACGAATAATGCGCGATGTTTTTTGAAATATTTGATTTGATCTCTAATAGTGGCTTTTTCTTCATCATTCGTGTTTC
>JAFVUY010000131.1 GCA_017502465.1 Bacilli bacterium
CTTTAGGTTTGATTTCAGTGAATCTTGGCGGACTCATTAAAATTATTCCAAAAAGTAGCTGTTTTTCATAAAAAAATCACAATTATTGAAGATTTTACAAAGTAAGACAATGTTTAATTGTCAAAAATCGTGAAACTCAATACACATGTAACGATTGAATCTCTTAAATATTATTCGTATAATAATTTGTTTGCTTTTAAATTTGTGAATAACCATAATCATTCAAACAATTTTACTTATACATCAAGTGGAGAAACTAATCACCTCTGTATATGTTCCTCTGTTTTACCAACTAACATTACCATCACCAATGATTATTTAGATACTGTTCCAACATTTAAATGGAATTCGTTGATTAAAGAAAAATGGTTTCAAAGCATTGGATTGCATCATGAATTCAGCATATTAAGATACAATCAATATGAAGTTTTTACAATCGAAGATATTTATGATAATAAAGTTACTCTTAATTCTTCCAATTGGGGAAACACGGTTAATATAGCGACACCTTATTATTATGCTTATGTTGGTTTAGCGTCTGATGTCGATCCGTATTGGGACGACTACTATTGCTTACAATTATTTAGAGAACCAAATAGATATTTAAATAAGTCGTCATTTTTGCCTTCAAATTGGGGTTTGGCTGCTAGATATTATTTTTCTAATGAATTAGATTCATATTACCTTTCAACCGAACCAGAAAGAAGGTATACAACAGCAACCATCAATGGCTTAACAATAACAACCGACAGACTAAGATGCGGATATATTGAACAATCTTATGTTGTTTTATCTCCAAGAATAGAAAATGCTGGAAGAGCCTATTTTGAGATGAATTTTGATACCGCTGTTTATTCATTTATGTATCGTGCTTGTATGTGGAGCTCATCTGAAAACCTTGATGGTATTGCGATAATTCAAATCAAAAATTCTAGTGGTGTTTGGGCAACATTAAAACATATTCCTATTTCTTCGCTTCCAACAAAAGAAAATGGGGTAGCACAATTTGTTCAGCAAACCCCGCAAGGCATCTATGGATTGAGGTTTGAGACGACCGCTACAGCAACAGGAACAAGTGATAAAGGAAGGTTGTGTTTGGATGATATTGTCTTTAGCACACAATCTGGAATACTGAATAATTTTTATACTAATTTTGATTACAGCACAAAGAATTAATCTAATGTTTAAATGATTTCGCTTGATGTAGTTAATTCTGATAATCGTCAATGACACCTAATTACTTAATTCACGTTATCTGACATAGAATTAAAATAATGAACTGAAACCTTGAAATATAGGTTTCTTTCTTTGTCTGAGCCAGCCCTGCAAAGGCTGAGCGAGTTAAAACCCCCAGATAGTCTGGGGTGGAGGTAAAACTTATAGTTTTGCCCAAATAATAAAATCTCCTTACAATATTAATGCGGACCAACGCGTTAATATGAAAGGAGAAATATACCTCGAGACGAGTATAGTTTAGCACATACTGTGTGGAACTGTAAGTACCACATCGTATTTGCACCCAAATACCGAAGACAAGTGTTCTTCGGACAAAAAAGAATTGAAATCGGAAAGATTCTAAGGAAGCTTTGCGAGTTC
>JAFVUY010000132.1 GCA_017502465.1 Bacilli bacterium
GTTCGATCCCACCCACCCCAGCCAAAGAGAACTCCCGTTAGCTCAGTCGGCAGAGCACTTGACTTTTAATCCAGGGGTCAGAAGTTCGAATCTTCTACGGGAGACCAACCAAATATTAATGCCCGGGTGGCGAAATAGGTAGACGCACAGGACTTAAAATCCTGCGGGAGTAGAATCCCATACCGGTTCGATTCCGGTCCCGGGCACCAAATTGGTGCTCAAAAACTTCTGAAAAGAAGTTTTTTTATTAAATTTACTCACTAATTTCTTTAATAGTGATATAATGCAAAAGGTTTAAAAATATGGAAGACACAATTACACTAATTAAACAAACTATTGATAAATTAAGACACTTCTTACAAAAAGATGGTGGAGATGCTGAATTTGTTAAATTCGAAGACGGCATTGTCTACGTAAGAATGAAAGGAGCTTGTCAAGATTGCATGTTTGCAAACGAAGACATTAAAGGCTTAATTGAAGTTATTCTTCTTGAAGAAGTTCCGGGCGTTATCGGAGTAAGAAACGCTGATGAGATTTAAAAAAACGGCAGAGCCGTTTTTTATTTTAAGAAGTTTTCAATTCGGTTAACTACTATGTAGCCGTTTCGATTATAAACATCTTCGCGATTATATTTAATTCTGTTTCCGTTAGGTTCTAAGAATAAGCCACCGGCCTCTTCTACAATAATTTGAGAAGCAGCTGTATCCCATTCCTTGGTATTTGGAGAAAATCTATATGTGATTTCCGCTAATCCATGAGCGATGTGGCAAGGTTTTAATGAAGAACCTTTTTTATATACATTTGTGATTTTATCACTATGTCTACTAATTGCGTCTAGCTCTTCTTGATTAGAATGGAAGACACTTGTTAAGCAGGTTAATCCTTCTATTTTGTCATTAACATGAATTTTAATAGGATTGCCATCTTTTAAATAGTAAGCACCATTATCTTTTGAGGCATAATATATTTCATTTGTAACAGGAACAATGACAACTCCAACAACAACTTCATGTTTATAAGCTAATGCGATATTGGTGGTAAATTCTCCATCCCTTGCAACAAAGTTTTTTGTTCCATCGACAGGGTCAATGATCCAAACATAGTCGTTTGTTAGTCTTTCTAAATCATCATCACTTTCTTCAGTTAAGAAGGCATGAGTTGGAAAGATTTTCGATAAATATTCTTTGATAATTTTATCCGCTGTTTTGTCTGCTAAAGTAACAGGGGAATCGTCGCTTTTAATTTCAACTTCGAAATCTTTTTCGTATATTTCTAAAATTGCATCTTTAGCGAGCAATCCGGCTTTAATAGCGGCTTGTAATTCTTGTTCCCACATTATTTTTTACCTCTTAAAAGTTCTAAATAATCAGCAATAACTGCGTCAATTTGTGATTTTTTGCAGTTTTTAATTGTTAATCCTGCTGCCATTTCATGGCCACCTCCGCCGTATTTTAAGGCTATTGGTTGAACAGGATATTTATTACTTCTAAATTCAAATTTCACATTTCCTTCTTCGTCTTCAGCCGCTATCATCCAGATTGGATAATTTTCAATATTGCCAATCATATTGACAAAATTAGCAGCTTTGTTCGTGGAACTAATTTCTAAACGCTTAATATCATCGTTTGAAAAATAGACAAACAATAGACCTTCAGGATATCTAATAAGTTTAGAAAAAATGAAACTTCTGATTAAAAGATCTTTCTCTTTTACAACATTAAGGATCTTATATAATTCGGCAGGTTCTGCACCTTGTTCAATTAAAAATGAGGCAGTCGAAAACATTGAAGCATAATCTTTTGCGAACTGAAATCTACCAGAGTCAGTAAGCAATCCTAAAAATAAAGCGTTAGCAGCAATTGGTGTGAATCGAAGGTTAAGTTTTCTACACAAATCACAAACAATTTCACATGTAGAACAAGCCTTCTCATTAACAATTCTAACTGCGAAACCATCGTAGTTATTTTGAATATGATGATCGATAAGAATTTTGTTTTTTCCTGTAGTAACACGAGGATCTTCAAAGCGATTAAATTCATTTGCATCCACTAAAAGGGTTAAAGAATTTTTAATTGTTTCATCATCAACTATATCCATTTCGCCAATGAGATTATAAAAATTTTTTAAACCACTTCCAACAGCGAAAACTTTTTTATTTGGGTAAGTTGCTTTTAAAGTTTCTCTTAAACCAATTTGTGAACCATACGCGTCACCATCTGGGTATGCGTGAGAAAAAATAACTATCGAGTCACTTTCTTCAATGAGTTTTGCGACATCTTTAATTTTCATAAATTTAGAATTCTTCAGTTTCGGTTTCTTCAGAAGATTCTTCTTCCTCTTCTTCGCTTTCTTCACTATCGTATGTTTCGAAGGCAGAATCATATCCCTCTTCACCTAGTTTTTCTTCGTCGTCATCATCACTTGTTTCAACTTCAGAATAAACATCTTTCATATCGATGTGAACTTTGTCAAATGTGTGTCTGCTTCTTAAGTCCCATTTATTTTCACCTAATGTGACGAAGCGACCGTCTAACATAATGTTTGTGTAGAAGCGTGATTTTTTGCTGATATCACCGCTATCAACACCTGCTTGTGCACAAACTTCATCCCAAAGTTCGTCAAATGAACAAGCATCGTTTCTTGAAGCAACTACTTCATAAGCAATGTCTAATAATGATTTTCCCATAATCATTCTCCTATCTTCCTACATATGTGTAGGAGCTGTAACACCTACGAGTGTAAGTGCGTTTTTAAGTACAATTGAGGCTGCCTTACATAAAGCAAGACGGCTTTGCGTAATCTCAAGATTATCGCGATCTATTACTCTACATTCTGTATAGAAAGCATGAATTAATTCAGCTGTTCTATGAATATAGTTTGTAATCTTATAAGGTGTTCTTTCTTTAGCGCTTTCTTCAACAACGTTAGAGAAATCAATTAAGTGTTTAAGTAATGATAATTCACTTTGTGTTGCTAAATTTTTAGCCTCTAAATCAAGTTCGATATCACTAGCCTGTTCTAAAACAGAACAAAGTCTAGCGTGAGCGTATTGTGCATAGTATACCGGATTGTTAGAACTTTGTTCTAACGCTAATTGGAGGTCAAAGTCTAAATGCATTGAGGCACTTCTCATAGCAAAGAAATATCTTGTTGCATCAACTCCGACTTCTTCACATAATTCACGAAGGGTTAAAGCATTTCCGGTTCTCTTAGAAATCTTAACTTCTTCATCACCTTTCATAATTCTAACCATTTGGATAAGTTCAACTTGAAGGGCGTCTTTATCATAGCCATGCATCATAAGAGCGCTCTTCATACGATTAATATATCCATGATGGTCAGCCCCTAAGACATCGATTAATTGGTCAAAACCTCTAGACATCTTATTAACGTGATAAACGATATCAGGTAAGAAATAAGTATAATCTCCATTAGCTTTAACGATGACTCTATCTTTGTCATCTAAGAATTGGGTTGTTTTTAAGAATTTAGCACCCTCTTCTTCATAAATGTAAGATTTTAAGAATTCCAATTCCTTTTCGACTGCATTATTGCTGCGGATAACTTTTTCACTTGAGAAAACATCGAATGTTACCCCAAAGTATTTTAAGTCTTCAATAATTTTTGCGAGCATTAATTTAATGCCTAATTCTTTGTAAAATTCTAATGAGCCCTCTTTATTTAATAAAGAATCCCCATGTTCTTCAACAAGTTTTTTAGCAAGATTTTTAACATCATCTCCGTGGTAACCATCTTTTGGAAGTTCAAAAGGAAGTCCTAAAGCTTCTCTATATCTTGCATCTAAAGATAAGGCTAAGTTATTGATTTGAGAACCTGCATCATTGATGTAATATTCTCTTGTTACATCATATCCCGCAAATTCATACAATCTGCAAATAACATCACCGATAGCAGCTCCACGAGCGTGTCCAATATGGAGGGTGCCTGTTGGGTTTGCAGAAACAAATTCAACATTAATCTTTTTGTTTTTTCTATCCCCTCTTCCATAATTATCAACTTCGTTAATAATCTTTTTAACAACGGCTTGAAGAGAGTCATGTTTCATAAAGAAATTAATAAAACCAGGGCCAGCAATTTCAACCTTATCAATTCCACTCATATCGAGTTTGTCAATAATTAATTGAGCTACTTCTCTTGGAGGTTTTGAAAATGATCGTGAATTTTTAAGAGCGACATTACTAGCGTAATCACCATGAAGTTTGTCTTTGCTTCTTTCGATAACAACATCATTCAATTGAAGTTGAATATCGTATTGCTTGAAAGCATCAATAATTTTTTCTTTTATTTGACGTTCTATATCCATAATTGACCACCTATTTCTTTTTAAGCATAACTACCGCGACCGCCTTGATGGCTTCTCCTTGTCCGATAGCACCTAATTTTTCGTTTGTATTAGCTTTAACCGAGATTTGATTTACGTTTATGTTCAATATTTTAGAAATCGATTCTTTAATCTTTCTCATATGTGGGGAGATTTTTGGTCTTTCAAGAATTATTGAAGTATCAATATTCACAACTTCATAACCTAAATCCCTAACCATACATATAGTTTCAAGCAAAATAATTTTGCTATCCATACCTTCTGTTTCTTTTAAATAATCTGGAAAATGAGTTCCAAGATCGCCTAGCGAAAGAGCACCTAACAAAGCTTCGCTTATCGCATGAAGTAAAACATCTCCGTCTGAATGCGCTTCCTCACCAAAAGGTGCTTCTATATGAAGACCACCAATCATTAATCGTCGACCCGCTACTAGTCTATGTATATCTTCAGCGTATCCAATTCTATACATTAAATTTGAAAAACATGATATCGCCATCTTTTGGATGATATCCTTTTCCTTCCATTCTTAATTTTCCATTTTCTTTAACACTAGCTTCGCTACCGAATTCTTTAATAGAGTCATAATGATAAACATCTGCGCAAATAAAACCTTTTTGGAAATCGGTGTGAATTACACCTGCACACTCAGGTGCGCTCATGCCGTTAACGAATGTCCAAGCGCGACATTCATCGCTACCTACTGTAAAGAAGGTAGATAGATTTAATAATTTGTATGTAGCCTTAATAACTTTAGATAAACCTGATTCGGTAACGTTAATGCTTTCAAGATATTCTTTTCTTTCTTCTTCGCTAACAGAAGATAATTCAGCTTCAATATTGCAAGAAACAGGAATAACTTGGGTGCCTTCATTATCCGCATAAGCTTTTAAAGTTTGGAAATGTTTAGAAGAATCTAAGTCTAATAAATCTTCTTCACCAACATTAGCAACATAAATTAAAGGTTTTCTTGTTAAAAAGTGGAAGTTTTTAGCAATTAATTCTTGCTCAGGTGTAAGTTTAACAATTCTTGCAGGCAAGCCTTGTTCTAAAACCTTTTTAATAGGTTCTAAAATAGACATTTCGAGAACCGATTCTTTATCTTTCTGAATTCTTGCTTTATTAGCAACTTTTTCAATACGTTTATTAACAGATTCTAAATCCGCCATAACGAGTTCTAGATTAATAACTTCTAAATCTCTTATTGGATCAACACCACCTTCAACATGGATGATGTCATCAGATTCAAAGCAACGGACAACTTCAACAATCGCATCGCATTCCCTAATGTGAGCCAAGAATTGATTGCCTAATCCTTCTCCTTGGCTGGCTCCTCTAACCAAACCAGCAATGTCGTAAAATTCAACAGTGGCAGGAATTTTTCTTTCAGGTTTAAAAAGGTCACTTAAAAAATCTAATCTTTCATCTGGAACATTAACTACTCCAGTGTTTGGCGAGATAGTAGCAAATGGATAATTTGCTGCCTCCACGTGAGAATTAGTAATTGCGTTGAACAATGTCGATTTACCAACATTTGGTAAGCCTACAATACCTGCTTTTAGACCCATAATTTACATTCTTCCTTTCAAAGAGCAAAACTATTATAAGAGAAACTTCGATTTTATGGAAGGAAAAACATAGTTTTTATGTCTTAAAAGTGAATAATTTACTTTTTTTGTTGCTTCTAACTTGAAAAAATAAAGAACACATAAAAGAAACAACCATAGATAGCAAAAGCATTAAAAGAGTTGATAATATATCAAATTTAAAGTTAAGTTGACTGTTTAATAATCTTGCCACCTGAGAGTTCAATAAGAAATTAGTAACACATAAATAAGATGTTCCTAGCACAAATGAAAATAAAGACATGATAAAGGAATAAGCATATAAGAATTTCGAACTTTCTTTTTTCGATAAACCAACAAATTTCAATAAAGTCATTTCCTTCTTGTTTTCCGAAATAAAAAGATAGTTAGAAACCGATAAAAGTAAAATTGATATAGTTACTGTCAATAGAGAAAAAACCGAGAGAATTATTTGCATATAACCACAAACTTCATCTATTCCAGAATTAATTTCTTCGCTTGGGTTATAAAATGAAAATGAGTTAAATTTGTTGTTTAAATCGTCGACAATTTTTGGAATGTGGCTTTTATTTTTAACCTCAAAAGATAAGTAATTACAGTCTAGGGCTATACGTGAATAGTTTAGATTTTTTTGATAATAAACAATCGGCCAATAGGAATTATGAAAGATTGCATTTCGATAATCTTTAATTACTCCACAAATCTTTAAGCGAACATATTTAAAAGTTCTAGAAATGTTTCCGTTAGATAACTGGTTTTCTTTAACGATGTGGGCTAAAAATATTTCCTTATCGATAATATCCTGTCCTTTAAAAATAGAGTCCGCCAATTGGGAAGAAATCATTATTTCATCATAATTATTAGGATATCTACCCGAGATTACATTTTCATTAAAAACATCAAAAACAACATTGTTTTGCTGCGTATTTGCGTAATGTCCTAGCAAAACATTGTCAGGAAATTCATAATTTTCATTTTCGCTTAGATTATAATTACTAACCATATCAACAACTTTTTCTAAACCATCAATAGATGAAGAAAAATAAGTTTGTTGAGCGAAACCCATAATCATTAATGTGGGATAAATTAAGTAACCCGCAGCGCTTCCAAAAATTGGTTTAGATAAATTGTTATTTGCTTTCATAAAATAGTCACTATATATAGGCAAAATGCCAGATAAATTATTAACAAATATCAATAATTTTTGATTAGTTTTTTGTTTGTTATCTAAACTTAAAATTGGATAAAAGTTTTCTCCTGCCACTTCAAAAATAAATTTTTGTAATAACATTTCTTTTAGGCTTAATTCCAAAAAACTATCTAAGCCGCTTTCAATATGAAAATATGGAATTTTTCTAAGGATCCATGGTTTATCTAAAACTCCATAAATGTTTTCGCTAATCGGAAAGCGCATCGCGTTTTCGAATACATATTCGTTCCATCGATGATTTGAATGATAAATACAATTTTTGTTTTCTAAAACGAATCCTACTACATCAAAAACTTGATAATCTTGATAACCCCAATTTAGGTTTTCGGTATATAAAGAAATTGGTATTACATCACTAGCAAGATAAGTTGATAAACTTTCAACAGTCCTTTTAATTCTAAGTTGATAGCATATTTCCATAATTGAGTCGATTGTTAGACCCAATATCACTTCTCCATCATTTAAGTTTTCTTTTTTATTTGGATAAATAACCTCATCATTTAAATCTAGCCATTTAAATTCATTAACATTTCTAACACTCAGCCCTTCTATTACAGTCTTTTCAAAGCTTTTATGCATTACAAATTCATTTGTGTCTTTAAAAGCATCTTCAAACGGAAATAAATAATAATATCCGTAATCATAAACTTGACCTTGATATTGTTTAAATAACTCCTCTACTTCATCTTTTTCACACGCAAAAAGAGAATCGGATTTGTTTTCAAAGTCTTTTTTAGAAACAATTATTCTATCTTCTTGAATAACACTTGAATACGCTGTTTTTATGTTGTCTCCTATTAAATTAGATAGGCTAATTGATAAACCAAAACTCATCAAACCCAACCCCATCATAGAAGCAGACACTAAACTTCGATATTTCTTTTGTTTGATTTTGTTTATAACATGTCTAAGAATAAATAAATAATTAAGATTAGGCTTTTTAATTCTTCCTCTATTCTTCTTAAGAAGAATTCCTTTTGTGTTTTGCCTGTTTTTTATTATTTCTTTATCAACAACAACACCATCCTCTAAGGTATAGATCACGTCAGCGTATTTATGGGTTAATTCATGATTGTGACTAACTAAAATCACTAGTGCTTTTTTAGAGATAGATTTTAAAAGCTCCATAATTTCAATGGAATTAGATTCATCCAAATTGCCAGTCGGTTCATCGCAAATAACTAGTGAAGGATTATTAATTAAACTCCTTGCTATAGCGACCCGTTGTTTTTCTCCTCCGGATAACTTATTAACTTTCGTTTTTAAGGTCTTTTTTAATTTAACGATTTCTAATAAATCAATCACTTTGTTCTTCTTGTTTTTGTAGGTGTCTATATAAATACTTTCATAAGGAAAAATGATGTTCGAATAAATATCTTGAGATTCAAAAAGTTTATAATCTTGGAAAACAAATCCTATATTTTCTAATCTAAATTTAGATAATTTATACTCATTAAGTGTTTTAAGATTTGTGTTATTCACAATAACTTCACCTTCAAAATTTATTAAACCGCTAAAGCAACATAATAATGTCGTTTTGCCACATCCAGAAGGGCCCAAGAAGGCGATTAACCCTTTGTCAGGCAAAGATAAATTAATATCATTTAATACTTTTTGATTTCCATAATGCTTAGACAAATTAGATATTTTAATCATCATTTAATTCCTCCTTTAAATTAATTCCGCTTGCAAATTTGATTGGCAGATATGTCGCTAAAAAAGTAATTAATATTGTGGAAATTGAAATTAATATTGTCGGAAGTAATCCAACATTAAAAAATTCAAAGACGATAGGAGTAATCAAATTATCAATATGGATTATATTTACTAAAATATAATTACCTAGCAAAGATAAAAATGGGGAGCAAATCAAAGAAAATAGCAAGGAGAAACAACTTAAAAACAAATTTTCATATAAATACAAATCTAAAATTTGAGATTTTTCCGCTCCTAAAACATATAAAATAGCAATTTCTTTTTTATCATCTGAATAAGAAGAAAAAGAAACTATTCCCACAATCAAAGCTGTGCCAACAATTGTGATAATTAAAAACAAAGAAAGTCCAATTGTTGATGCATCTATCAAATCTAAAAATGCGATTTCTTTTGTATATGAATCAGAATAAAAAACAAAATTTTTAGATTCACTAACGCATTCTTTAACAATTTCTTTGTTGTTTATATCTTTTAAAAAAGTTTTCACTCCATAGTTAGACAAAATAGAATTGTCATCACAATTTTCCAAAAGCTCTAAAAAGCTTATACTCTGTTCGCTCATTAAATAGGTATGACTTAAATAATTTTTAAAGGCTAAATGTGAATAATATATCTTTGGGGTATTTAAAAAACTAAAATCTTTAACAACTCCAACAATTTTTA
>JAFVUY010000133.1 GCA_017502465.1 Bacilli bacterium
CATACGAATATTACCACGACACAGCGATATGCGAAGATTACCACCGAGAAAATAGACAAGGATTTGACGATGTTCGGCAACAGACTTAATCAATCTTTTAGTGAAATTTCAATAGCAATGTAACTATGGAACGAGCAATTATAACAATCAGCGAAAATGGCAAGGTAAATATTCCAAGCGGTAATGTTTGGATGTCAGAAATGGAATTGGTGGAGTTGTTCGGGGTAATATCCCCGACACTCCGAGCCGCTATAAAAGCGATATACAAGAGTGGAACGCTTTGCCCTGTAAGCACCCAACGATGTGATTTAGCCACCCCTAAAAGTTGGGCAACATTCTACAATCTTGAAGTGGTTATTGCTCTTGCATTTAGGCTTAATACCTATGAAGCAAGCAGGATAAGGCAAAAGGTATTGGAGGGTGTTTTGCTGCAAAAAGAGAATGTGCATTGTTTCTATTGGCAACATCATATGTCAATTAATTAAGATACTTACAAATCTGACAATTTTGTACGTTGATTGTATATAGCACACTAAGTATAAATGTTATGCATGCTATAATTCAGATAGATTATTTTAGTGTGATTTTACTAAAAACAACTGTTGTCATATAAAAAAACATGTAAATAGCAACCTCATGCTAGATATTTTTCGTAACTTTGCATGTTAATTTATAATCGAATAACTGCAGAAACAATGTTTAACAAAATCGAAATAGAGCGATTCAGGGGCATAAAACATGCTACTATAGAGGGCTTTAAGCAGATTAATCTTTTCTTCGGAAAGAATAATTGTGGAAAGTCTTCGTTGTTGGAGTCGTTGTTTTTAGCCAGTGGGTTGTCAAATCCATTGCTACCTATCCATGTGAACTTTATGCGTGGTTATAGCAAAGCTCGTTTGAATGACCTTAAATTAGATTTTTATAATTTAGATTCAAGTTACCCAATTCATATCCGAATGGAGAATGATGAAAAGCGTGATTTGAAAATAACACTTTTTGAACAGAATCAAAATAATGTATCTTTAAATGCTGACGATACAAATATCCTTTCAAATGTAGAAGAGGGTAAATATGGATTAAAATTTGACTTTAAAATCAATGACAAGCATTTTGAGTCACAGTTGCGTTTTGATTCTGCAAATTCAACGGATGCAACCCGCATTGTATCGAAACAATATATTGAATCACTAAGATGTACATATTTAAGCCCTAAGTTTGATTTTAGTGCATCAATACAAGGACTCAAAAATATTCTTCAGAATAAAGACGAGCACTTTATTGTTGAAGGTCTTAAATTAATAGAACCTCGAGTTAGAGACTTTATTTTCACTGATAAAGAAATGCTTGTTGATGTAGGTTTGGCGAAACGTATTCCTGTTAATATGATGGGAGATGGTGCTAGAAAGATCGTTTCTCTTCTAACCGCTGTATATGATTGTAAGGATGGTGCTTTACTTATTGATGAGATTAGTAATGGCTTCCATTATTCCGTAATGTGCAATTTATGGAAAGTTCTTATAAATGCAGCCATTAGGAACAATACACAATTGTTTATAACAACTCATGATGTTGATTCTATCAAAGGATTGCGTGATGCTGCTCTTGATACATATAGAGATATAGTTGCGACCTTTAAATTATTGAAAACCAATAATGATGAATTAAAGGCATATCACTATTCTTTAGAAAGTCTAGACTATTCTATTAACCAAGAAATTGAAGTAAGGTAATATGACTAAGATTTTCATAGAAGCAAAGAGCAATAAGACTTCAGAGTACCATTTTCTCCAAGCTATTATAAGCAAGTTCTTTCCTGCGATAGAAGTTGAATTTATATTTATGGATGGTATTGGTAATCTGTATAATGAAACAAACCTCAACCAAATAAAATTAGCACAAGAAACAGACGAACAGGTTATAGTTTTTGCGGATGCAGACACAGTTGCTAAAGGTTATGGATATGTTAAGAGAAAAAAGGAAATAGATAATGGAATAGCAACTAATGCTGTAGCATTCCCTTACTTTATTTATCCAAATAATCAAGATGATGGAGATGTAGAAGTGTTAATGGAAGCCGCAGCTCTTTATGCTCCAAACAAAGTCTTTTTTGACTGCTATACAGATTATGAGACTTGTCTTAAAGGTGTAAAAGATGGCAATGGTGAATCTATATACAATGTTCCTAGTTTAAAAGGAAAGGTGTATGCTTATGCAGCTGCACAAACAATATACGACACACAACAAAGACAACGCATACCGCTAATTAAGAAGATGGGGTGTGGGGATTGGTTTTTCAACGACAAAAGTTATTGGAATTTAGATGTTGATGCGTTACAACCCTTAAAGGAATTTTTGGCTATTAATCTTAAATAAGATATAGTATGATACCTCCTTTTGACCATAATTATGTACTTCCACCTTATGTTGGAGACAATCCAACTCAAAGGGCAGCACAATCTCCGTATCACACGGACATTATGGATTTGTGTAAGCATTTCGGTACAACACGCTCTAGAGTTGATATTCTGAAAGGTTTTATTCAATTTAGATTGGAGGCATACACACACGGAATATCTAACACGATACAATGGATTGATGGGAGTTTTGTTGAAGATAAACTGAAAAGAGAAAATGCTGAGCCTAATGATATTGATGTCGTAACCTTTGTCAATATGCCACAGCCTATTCAACAAGCAATATTAGTTGCTTTCCCTGATTTTGTGGATTGTACTATTTCTAAACAAAAATATCATGTAGATCATTATATAATAGACATTAGTTCACCTACTGCAGCTGTTAGAAATACTCAATACTGGCTTCAACTTTTTAGCCATAATCGTTATGGCGTTTGGAAAGGAATGCTTGAGATTCCATTATATAATGATAATACAGAGGACTTAAAGGCTTTGGACTTTTTAAATTCATTGAGCATATGAAAACATATTCGGAGTACATATGGCTAAAGCGCCAATTGGCAGAAATGCAAGAAGTTCTAAGTCAAAATATTGACAGTCCTCTAATGCGAGCTTCTTTAGAAAAACGTATTGCAAGTCTGCAATCTGAATTGGATTCAATAGGCTCTGTTGAATATTTTGATACATCCTTAAAATTATGGTTTGGAGGAGAGGCCGTATATGGTTCAATGGGTATATTTTCGGATTTTGCATCTAAAACATCCGTTATTTTATCCAATATGATAGCCACAAAATATACAGAAATTGTTAGCGGAAAACTTAGTCAATCAGAGCGTGGCAAAATCAAAGGCATTGGAAAAGGGAAAATGTATATTTCCAATATCCTTCATGGTTCTTTTGGATATGAGATGGGCTGGGTTAGAAATAATTTATTTTCAGAACAAGATGCATCACAAGCAATCGAAGAAGTTATTAGTTTAATAGACATTGCTGCTAAAGATGAAGAACGTTTAGAGGATATTTTACAGAGTGAATCTCCTAGAACTATAACATATCTAAGGAATTTTTATAAAACCGTTTCCGAAACAAGCAATATATTGAAAATGGAATCGGGCATGAACCATACGGAGTTATCTAAAACAGAATTACAAACAGGATATAGTCGTATCAAACAGTCAAATATTACAGAAACATATCTGACAATGGAAGCTCGTTTATCTGGTATTTTTACAGATTCTGGCACATTTGAATTTATAGACGATCAAGGTCATAGAAAAACAGGTAACACCACAGAAGATTTAGATGATGAACAATTAACAGAATATGCCCGTCTTTATACTAATCAAATGTGTAAATTGATAATGAAAGAGTATAGAGAGACACCAAGCCATGGTAAGCCCAAAGCACCAACTTATGAATTGCTCCAAATTCAAGATATTAACAACTAACCCTAATACGACAATAGCCTGCGGTACCGCAGGCTATTGTCGTATTTAGATGCTTTGTTCGATGATTTTTATATCTTCCTTTGATAACTCATATGCTTGGTAAACAAACTCATCAATCTGCTTTTCTATTGCAGAAGTATCTGTCAAATTATTTATACGCTTAGTTTCAATAACTTCTTTAACTAG
>JAFVUY010000134.1 GCA_017502465.1 Bacilli bacterium
GTACGACGCTCAACGTGCTACGTCATTTTCAAGGCGACAGCCTTGGAAATCCAGCCTATTGAATAATTAAGGAATAAAACACAAATGGCTGGATTCCCGCGCTTGCGCGCGAGAATGACAAAAAGATATCATACGTCTTAAAAAGGCTCGATTTTTAGTTTTTTCAGGATGACAGGGTAAGTGGAGTCCGACGCTTAATGTGCCACGTCATTTTCAAGGCGACAGCCTTGGAAATCCAGCTTATTGAATAATTTTTCTCATAAAACACAAAAAGCTGGATTCCCGCGCTTGCGCGCGAGAATTGTATGTGTCAAGTAATTCGTTGACAGAAATTTAACACATATCTTGTAATTCTTTGTTAAAGTTAGCGGGAATTTTTCCATCAATTCCTTGATGTGGTCGATATTCATTGTAATAAATCATGTATTCAAACAAATCTTTTTCAAATTCTTCAAAATTTTCAAATGTTGTTCCTTCAATTACATCTTCTTCTAACGTTCTCCAAAAACGTTCTATTTTACCATTTGTTTGAGGACGATATGGACGTATAAAGCGTTGTTTTAAACCCATTTCACGTAACATTCGTTTAAAGGGGTTTGTCATCTCGTTCTTTTTATCTTTGCCCTGGCCAAATTCAGGACCGTTATCGGTCATTACTTCTTTAAATTGAATTCCATATTGCTTGTGAATCATTTGAAAACAACGCATTGTTGCAAACATTACTGTTAAACTAGTAATATCCGGCACTATTTCGCACCAAGCCACTCTAGTGCAATCATCTACTACTCCAACCAAATAATATCTTCTATCATCATTGAGCAATAAACTTTTAGGTAAATAATGACAATCTACATGTGCCATATCCCCAGCTTTTTCTTTTATTATCTTTCGTTTTGTTTCTTTCATTTTTTTTGTAAGTTTATTTAAATTATACCTTTTACAAATATTGTATATCCCAGAGGGTGATGGTGTAAAGTGTTTTAAAATAGGTTGTAATAATTCCTTAATTTCATATCTATTTATTCCAAGCATTCTTTTTTCAATAACTTTTCTTTCAATGAAATGTATTGGTTTTCTACTATGCCATTTAGGACCCCGTTTGCGAGGTAATAGTGCTTCATTATTACGATTTGACTGAATGTATCTATTGTAATATTTGCAAAAAGTTTGTCGACTTGTTCCGTGAAATTTATAGAAATCTGTTACTAATCGAAAACGAGGGTGGTTTCCAGCTTTTGTTAATTCATATTCTCGAATTAAAAAACGCCATTTCTGAATGTAATTCTTTTCTAATGTTTTGTCATTGTTGTTGCTTCGCATTTCGTCTCCTTTTTTAATTGTTTCTATTTATTTAAAAACATTTTCTGTCAACGAATTACCTAACACATACAACCCTGAACTTGATTCAGGGTCTATCCCAAATGGTGCTTTATAACTAGCATTGATAGATTCTGAGTCAAGCTCAGAATGACTTTTTGAGGTCAGAAGTTTGCGATTTCAAACTACTCCAAAAGTGACTTTTGTTACTCTCTAAATTCAATCAAAAATCAGCCCCCTCTCTAACCCTCCCCCGAGTGGAGGAGACTTGAGCTAAGTCAGTAAAAAGTCCA
>JAFVUY010000135.1 GCA_017502465.1 Bacilli bacterium
AAAGAGATTTTTGGTAGAGAAGAATTAAAAACATAATAAACAATATAAGCTGTCTTGAGGCTGCTTATATTATAATATTATTTGGTGATTTGTTAAATTGGAATGAAGTTACTTCATGGTCTATCGTCCGAATATTATAACCTCTATGTTTAACAATTCCAGATTCAACCATCTTTTTAAACTCTTGAAGAGATTGTTCAAACAGATTTTCATTCGAATCTGATTCAAATCTTTCTTTAGCTCGATCGAGAATATCTTTTAATTGAATTGTAATATCCATTTTAAATAAACGTTCTAGTGTGAATAAATTGAGGAAAATTATGTCTAGCAATAAAATCCCTTAAAATTTTATAGTAATTTCTTATAGCCTCGCGTTCAGGTTTATCACTATAGTCTGTAATTTGTAATTTGAGAGACTTAAGGGTTTCTATATCTATTGGACGTCCATGAGTCTTCCATTCATTATTATCACCAAGTTTATTAGCAATTTCTTCAGCTCGTTGCTCTTTTTCTTCTGGTGTAACAGCACGTCCATCAGAATGTATATTCCAATTCTTAAATTTATAATTTACTAACCATTTTTTCAATAGTGAAATTGTTAGTTCTTTTGCTTGTTCATACCCTCTTAATTCTGCTAAGTCAAAGTCTTTTAGTATAAGGAACTCTGCTTGTGTCAATTTGTTTTCTTGAGCTTTCTTTATCAACTCATTAATCTTATCTAAATATCCTAGTGCAGGAACAAATTTACCATCTTTATTAGGGACTTGAGGATCTATTGGACCTAGGACAGAAAAATAATCCATCCAGATCTCATCACCACTCATACAAAATATAGTACCAGCACTATATGCACAATCAGGAACAATAAAAATAACTCTATCGTAATGGTGCCGAATAATGTTCACGTATCTCTCAACTGCTGCAGCACTCCCACCTGTTGTTGTAAGAATTACAGCTAAGCAATCTCTTTTGTCTGGGGTCTTAGCAAGATCTTCAATAATTCCAAGAATGCTATTTTCCTGACCGTCTACAATGGGGCCAAAATAGTTGAACACATCACAATCTAAGGCCTTTTCAAGTTCCGCAAGGCTTGTATTCATAAGATCCCTAAGGGCTTTATCAATTGATGGTACCATAATTATGCTTTTATTCTTAGCAAAGATACAAGAATCTTTTAGCTTAAACAAGGCTTTAACTAATTATATTTTTACGTCTGGAAAATGTAAAATAGATAATATTTGAACAGAAAAGGGAGAAATACTTCTTTTGTTGTTCAAATATTGCTGTCGTGTATCATCTAGTGGTTTATTTTCACTCTTTGAGTGCCATTTTAAATCTTTTGAGCAGAAATTATTGCAGTAAACAATGAAAAAGGTTGTAGTCGTACAACCATATTGAAAACATTTTGTATATTTGCACTGTGTGATACTAAATAAGGTACTGTATGAAATATCTTAATATTAAGAAGGCTTTGACTGCATGGCAAGAGTTGCAACCACTATCTGAGAA
>JAFVUY010000136.1 GCA_017502465.1 Bacilli bacterium
CAGACGGTACTTCATTAGACGATTAAGGAGCAGACAATGATTGAATTGAACGGCATCTATAAATTAAAAATGATAAAAGGTCTAATTAGTAACACAGATTACAAATACAAAGTTCTTGCAATAAACAAAGAAAAAACAATGGTTTGTTGTGTTCAATTAGACGGTTTTGATGCCGGAGAGAAGTTTGTATTTATGATTGAATGCTTACTTGATCCTGAAAAACCTGACGATATCTACTTCGGTGAAATAATTAAACAAAAATAATTGTGTTGAATTGATACAAAATCGCTCCTAATGACTTTAATTAAAGTACATTCAGAGCGATTAATGTTAATGCACATTAAAAAAGAAAGGACAAAATTATGACAAAAACAGTATTAGGAAGCGAAAATACACAGTACGGATTTTATGGAACTATCAACACCTACAACACAACAGAAGAAACCGAAAAGAAATGGGCAGAAGCGTTTACAACTCTTCATGAATTATCAGGTTTAACTCCTGCGGAGATTAGAACATATCTCGATAGCAGAAGCGGTCGTAAATTAGCAGATTGTTGTAATGACACAGGCAATGATGTAAGAACCGAAATTCTAAAAGAATATTTTAAATGGATTGATGATGATTTATATGAATGCCGAGTTAAAGAACTTCAGAACCAAAGCAGAATGTTATTTGGAACTGTAATGCACGATGTAATAAAAAATCAAGATGTTGTTATATTATGCGAGGGGACTAAAAAATACAGAACTGACAAATATTTTAAAGTTATCGATAAGAACGAAAATACTTACATTATAAGAATGGATTTTTTATCTCCGGCGGAGGATGAAGAATAATGGAATGCCCAAGACTTAATTTACTTAAAACGATAAATGATTTAAACAAAGCATTAAATTGCTGTGAGGCTAACTGCCACAAATATTACAGATGCAATAACGTTATGATTATGAACGACAAACTTGTAGAATTGGAGGATGTAGGAAATGAAGATTAGAATAATATCAGATATTCATGCGGATATAAATAAAAACGATAGTCCCTATGACTTTGGAGATGATTTTGTTATTTGTTGCGGAGATGTATCAGGCGATAGGATATCTACAGAAAGATGGATTAAAAACAACATTAAAAAAGGAATAATTATTGGTGGAAATCATTTAGGATACAATGAAGTAACTTTTGATGAAAAAGACACTTTGACATATTCGATTAAATATTTACAAGATAAGTTTAAGGATTCACCTGTATATTTTTTAGAGAATCAGTCTGTCGAGATAGAAGATGTAATTTTTGTTGGGTGTATTTTATTTACAGATTTTAATTTGTTTAACCATGAAGATGTTTGTAAAATGATGGCACACAAAAAAATGAATGATTATAGATATGTCAAAGTTATAGATGGAAATAAATTAAGAAAAATTACTGCCACCGATCAACAAAAACTTCATTATGAAAGCAAAAAATTTATTGAAAAAGTGTGTGATGAAAATCCAAGCAAAAATATTATTGTTATTTCACATCACGCACCAAGTTCAAAAAGCATTCCTGTACCATATAAGCACAGTACATTAAGTGCGGCATATGCAAGTAATTTAGAAGAACTCGTTTTGAAATATAAAAATCTAAAATTATGGTGTCATGGGCATATGCACACAAATTGCAATTATAAATTACACGGCACAAAAGTTATTTGTAATCCAAGAGGATATTACAATGAAAATCCTGAATTTGATCCAAATGGAATAATTGTTGATACAAAAAGATTGTGAGGTAGGTATGAATTATTATAAATTTAAAAAGCACATTAATACAATAAAAAATACTCTAAAAAAAGAGAAGAGGGTGTCTGATTGTATTCAAAAAAATTTATCTACAAGCACATATTGTATTGTTGATATAAGTAATGAAGTAATTGATTCAATAATAGAATTATTAGCAGATTATTATGATTGTTATTTTGATTTGCCTAATTCAAAAAGCAATGACATTAGTTGGTGGCTATTTGAAAGTGTAAACAAAGTCATTACAATTATTGACCATAAAAAAGAAAAAGAGGAAAAAATATCCGTAGAAAGCATACATAGCTTTTGGGAATATTTAGAAGATAATCGCAATAGAAAAATTAAAGAAGGGACTTATAGAGGCATTTAAATATGAATGATTGAATAAATCGAATTAAGCAATTCATCAAAATTGCAAATGCACTCTTTCCATATCATTACAGTTAAGTGGTGTTCCAAATATTTCCGCATACTTGCCATAAACTTTTTGCGATAAAGAATGTTATACATTCTGCGAGCTTCTTTAATTTCGTCAGGATTTTGCCGCCTTATGTGTTTATTTGTATTAATTGGTTTTCTTGTAACATAAACTTTATCGTCATAACAATAAATATAAATTGATACATCATACATAAAATTTCTGACTTGAGGACATTGTGGATCGGTGTCAAAATAATTTATTAATTCTTGGTAGTATTTATCATAAATTTTGGCTCGTATGTACTGATAAAAAGTCTCTGTCGTTGTGCTTCCTATATTTGCAATTTTTGATGTTTGAGAAGCCGGGATTCCAAAACAAAAGCATTTATATACAACCTCTATTTGTTCTGTTGATGCTAAATCATAGACATTCGGAAGACGATTTAAATTCCTGCGGACTTGAGGCTCCTCGCTCTTATTATCCGGCATGAAATATTTGGGAAATATTCCCATCATACCATCTGTTTGGTACTTTTTGCGTTTAGAATGAAATGCGGCATACGAAACTTTCAGCTTCGGATTTTTCAGAGGGATTATTTCCAAAAAGCTTCGCAGTTCTCTGCAATTCATCCCCTCTGTGAGTTTAAAAAGTTTCAGGTATCTGTATATAAATTCTTTGCCTCTATCGGAAGCCACGACATACAAGCGTTCTTCCTCTTTGTTATGGAAAAGTTTTTTGACCTCTTTATCCATTGCACGCCGTTCAGAATCCTCTAAAAAATCATAGAGTTTAAGAGAAGAGCGTTTGATTAAATACTTACCCTCTAAATCAGGTTCTTTATTTGGTTTAACAATATAATTTCCTTTTAAACAATTCCTTTTTACCGTTTCTTCTTGGATATTCAAAAGTCGTGCAACTTCTGCTATTGATAGCCAAATATCATCTTTTTCGTCTGTATTTGATGGTTTTTGTGGGGGTTGTGTGGCTTTATTAGAAGGCTTTTTTATATTTGTATATAGATATTCTGTATTTGATATCTTTTTAATCTGATTTAAAGACTCTAAATCATTAAGCGTTTTTTGAATTGCTTTTTCGCTTTCATCGAGCATTGGAAGAATGTCGAGCAATGTGAATTTATTAAGTCCTTTTGCGATTTTAAGAATTTTCGTTTGAAAATTCAATTTCTTCTGTGTCAATTTCATCATTTTTCAATACCTCTTTTAATGTTATTTCATCAATTTCTTTTATTCCGTTTGATTTTGCGACCTGTTCTGCTTTGCTTATAGTTTTTACTAATTGTCGGAATCGATTTGTGCGAGAATACAATAGTTTTTTGGCGCAATCTGTAAACTGCACTTCTGATAATTGATCTATTATTGAAGTTATATCTTGTTTACAGAATGGCTCAAATTTTATAATCTCTAATAATCTGTCGTATAAATGTTTGTGCCGTTGGAGTCTTTTATTGGCAGTTCCCATACCAACTAAAACAATAGGGACATTCGTTTTATCGTGAATGTCCCTTAATGTTTCTACTGCTCTTGAGTCGATTGTTAAATAATCTGTTTCATCAACTATAATCAGCCGAGGTGTTTTTATTAATTGTGCAATAACTTGATTGAAGATATCAGAGAATTTATTGTAAGGAATTTCCCCTAATTCTTCAATTATCTCTTCTAAAAGCCAACGGGCAGACATAAGGTTGGCACTTCTAATTAATATCGCATCATTTTGTGCCGCCCACCAAGTAATTGCATAGGTCTTTCCAAGTCCGGGCTCTCCATAAATAAGTCCCATTCCGGGGACTCCGTCTTCACGATCTCGAAGTCGGTTAAACATTGAGATCATTTGTTTTACATTTTTTGTTTTTACAAATACTTTTTTCATTTCGCTCCTTTCTATTTATATATTTCTTTGTATTCATCTGATTTAATATAATTTGCAAGCCATTCCCGATCGGCAGGTGTTATGCATCCATTTTGCATATGCCATTCGTATCGTTCGTAATCATCTATAAATATAGGTCTTGCAACTATTGAGGTTTTTACTTTTGGCTCAAATTTCTGCTCCTTTTCGGGTTCAGGTTTTACCGTTATTGTTTTTATTGTTTCTTGTTGCGGAATTCTAATATTATTCATTAATTCTTTTTCAAAGAAGTCCATATCTTCAATATTGAAATGCTCTCTAACTGCTTTTATAGTTTTCTTGCGCAGTTTATGTTGCTTTTCAATTTTGTGTTTATAATCTTCAATATCTTTTATCTCGCCCATCTGAACTGCGAGCGGATGAGTCTCTGTTACTCTCATTGCTTTGCATATAAATTCGCCTTTAAGTGTATAAACCTTTATATACGAGAGGTCAAATAGACTATATTTAATTACAGTTTTCTCTTTAATTCCGTATAATGCTTCGTCAAAATAGTCAGCTTTCAAAAATCTTATTCCGTTCCGGCCGATAGATTTTATTTCTTGCGCCATCATCAAATCATCAAGCATATTCTCATCAATATTTTGTTTTTCTATTTCATTAATTACTTCTTGAATTGTCTTGCCTTCTGCATTAGTGCATTGTTGAGAATGTTTATATTCCAACCATTTTTCAATCATCATTCGAGCTTGTTCAATGGTTGGAGTAAATGAATATTTTTCGTGGATTTGTTTATGTAATTTCTCATTCCTCATCATATAGGCAGGTTTATTTTCAATGCTTGTCCCAATGTAGCTTGGAATAAGTTTTTCAAATCCCTCTTGAAAATCTAAAAAGAAACGCTCGATGACTTTTGCACGAGCGTTATATGGAGTGGCATAAACTGGTTTTATTCCGAGTTTGTTATAAACACCTGTAAATCCGAGTTCTTCAAATTTTTTGTCCCCGTTAAAGAACTTACTTTTAAATGCTCGACCGTTATCTTGATATACAAAATCAGGAATGTGATCCATCTTTAATATTGCATTACGGAGTGCCGATGCAATATTTTGTGTGCATTCTTCGAGCATAATATCGTATCCGACAAGTCCGCCGGATTTCCAATCTAAAAAACCAAGCAGAGTCGCTCGGCAGGGTTTCCCTGTGAATGGATTTAATACCTGAAAGTTTAGTGTATGACCGTCAGCGATTAAAACTTGACCTGCTTTTAATAGGCTTGCATTTCTTACTATATAAGGACTTACTTTATCTTTAAGTGCTTTTTCACCATCACGAGCGAGTGTCCATTTATCAAAATTATTATCTCTGAACCAATAGGCATATCTTCTAAAAGTTACATCTTTCGGAAGTATTTCATAGCCTCGCTCTTTTAATATATGTTTTGTTAATGAAATTGATTTACCGATTGAAAATGCACTTGGGGATAATAAAATCTGTATAAATATTTTAATCTGTTCTTCGTTTAATGTAGTTCTATATTCTTTTCTTGTTGAATATTTATATTGACCTACCAAGCAAGTCCAATCGCCATTATAACCTAGAAGCCTGTGCCATCTATATAATGAACCGACTGATATTTTACCAACAGTATTAAATAATTCAGGATATAAAGTTCCTGTATTAAATAGTATTTCAAATTGCTTGTCTGACCTTACATTCTTAAATGATGGATCAATAATATTTTTCTTTTTATCTGCTCTTAAATTTTTTCTAAATTCCAACCATAATTTTATAATGTCATATTTTGCAAGTGCTTGTTTTTTCTGTTCTTCAGATATTAATTTCTCTTGTTTTATCTTAAGATTGTTTAATTCAATAATCTCGTTCCCATCTGATTTAAAATCATTGTAATATTCTTGAATGTATTTAATCTGAAGTTCCTCTTCTAAACTACTTAATCTAATTTTATAAGTTTTCCCTCCACGAGTATTTTCAACCTTATGTTCATAATTATTAATTGCTAATCTAACACCTCGTTTTGAAATGCCTTTTAGTTTAGCAACGGTCTCAACATCGAGCCATGTGTTTTCGGTTTGAATATTGTCTAAAATGCTGTTTTCCATAGAATTCTCCTTTGAAGCTTCCGTATCTTAAATCGTTTGCTATCAAATTGGAACTCATTTCGAGGGAAGTGTGTTGTTATGTGTCTTAAAATAACAAAATTTTAAGAGTTTCAATTACATATTTTTTTGATTTTCAATTACATTCTTAAATAATTAGAGTTAAAAATTTTGATAATCTGTTAATCTGCTAAAAATGTCTCGTAAATGCTTCCCTGTTAAGGGTTTTATTTTGATACGATGTAAGTCTCACAAAAAATTCAACAAATAAAAATGTAATTGAAATTGAGAGGGAAGATGCTTCCCACTAAAATCGGGGAATTTATCGTATTTATTGCGTTGTAAACAGTTCCGACTTTCAGTGGGAACAATAAAAATATGTAATTGAAATGTCCAATTTGGATCAATGCCGGCAAAGCCCATAAAATTTATATTAAACGGCATTTAAGGGTGATTTAAATCGGATTTTCGTGTAATCGAAAGTGGACATTTCGGACTTCGATTACATATTGGTTATCATAAAGGGGGAAGTGCCTCAAACCTAAAAACAACGGGCAAA
>JAFVUY010000137.1 GCA_017502465.1 Bacilli bacterium
ATTTGTGCCATACAGGGAAATTCTAATGAGAAAAGAAGTATGGTTAGAAATAATTTAATTGATTTTATTTTTGTCATAGTTTTCTTTATTCTAAATAATATTCAAAGATACATCCTTTTTAAAGAAATCAGAAGCTTTTGGAACAAAATTGGTGCCGTTTGCAAATATTAATTTGTATATACTCCTTTCATGGAGAAAATATAAACACAAATCCCGATGAAATCGGGGAAAACAGCTTTTTTTCTTCGGTCTTAAATAAATTCCGGAGGGCTGAAGAGCCTTTGAATTCAAAGGAATTTAATTGGGTGCGAAAAAAGTGTCACTCCTGCAACATTTGTTGATAATCAGTATGTTGTGGTGAAATTTGCTGCTTTCTCCTTTCACATATCTGTCACCAATTAATTTACTTATAGCCTGAAGATATTAGCCCATTTATAATATCGTCTGTTCATCAAGCAATTTATCTACTTGCTCCTTTAATTTAGGTAGGTCTCTACTTATAACTCCCCAAATGATGACATTGTCAACTTTATCATAGCCATGAATCACAAAATTACGCAAGTCAACAATCCTACGGGCGTTGTCTATTGCTATTGTTTCATCCAAGGCTAACAGATGGTTCACGGCTTCTCCTATAATTTCCAATTCTCGTTCTACCGCACGACGAAGCTGTTTGTTACTTTCGTATTCAAAAAAGTCCCTTTTGTTGCCCAAATATTCATAAATGGAAACAATGGACTGTTGTACATCATATAGATATTTTTTCAAACTCCGATTACCCATAAATCAACACTTTGGATTGTTCTACATCTTCGATGAAGAACGGGTTGGACAACGAACGGCGGGTCACAAGATCAACATCCCTTTTAAGAAGGCTTGCAAATTTTTCACGTAGATAGAAAAAGTTGTCGGTGTAATCTTCGATGCTTATATTCGGTTCAAAGTCAATCAACAAATCGATGTCACTTTTGTCGGTGAATCTGGATGTGTTCACCGAGCCAAATGCATAAAGGCTTTTAACTTGACATTGCTTGCAAAGTGCCTTTATTGTTTGCAACTGATTTTGAATGATGGGATGCATACCAATACTTTTTTATGCAAATAAACAAATAATCCCTCTAATAAGCAAGTAAAAACGCATTTAAATATAGGGACAATATACTTGTTGACACAAAAGCGTTAATTAAATGAATAAAAAGTCCCCTTTAAAACACCCGAACACGAGGACATAAACTTGATTTCTTCTGCATCCGTAAGTTAATCTGTGTCACGGATTGGCTAATCCGTGACTGAAATCGCTTAATCCGTGACACAAATCGCATAAACCGTGACTAAGATTTGGAAATACATCTATTTCTTCGTAACTTTACATGCTGAAAAAACGATAAAGATTATGGCTCAATACATCAAACAAGAAATGCCGAACTTGAACGGCACCGAAGAACCGCAAGTGTATTATCGGATGAAGACCGACCGTAACATCAGCTCCAAGGAGTTTGTGAAACGCATCAGCCGGAACGGTTCGGCC
>JAFVUY010000138.1 GCA_017502465.1 Bacilli bacterium
GAAAGCGCAACTGTATTGCTTGATAAAATCAGAGCTGAAAAAGCAGAGAAAATCAAAAAAGGCGAACTAAAAGCTGACAAAAAGGATTCTTTTATCTTTGTAGGAAGTGATAAACGGCATTATGAGCAGTTTGCAGATGGCACTGTAAAAGATATTGAAGATGAGATTCCGTTTGCTGTGCCAGAAGGATGGGCTTGGTGTAGATTAAAAGAAGTCTGTGAATTAAAAGGTGGAAAAAGAATACCAGCGGGCTTATCTGCAACAAAAGAAAAAACGAATCATATTTATATTCGTGTTACAGATATGCAAAATAACTCTATTTCAGATGCTGATTTAGTTTATATTACAGATGATATTTTTGAAAAAATTCAGAGATATACTATCAACAAGGATGATTTATATCTGACGATAGCAGGAACTATTGGGCGTGTGGGAGAAGTTCCAGAAATATTTGATGGAATGAATCTAACAGAAAATGCATTGAAACTTACGAATATTTCAATTTGTAAAAAATATCTCATGCAAATTCTAAATACAAAACTTGTTCAAGATTATTTTGAAAGTACATATCATCAGGTAGCAATGCCAAAACTTTCACTTATTAATGCTTCTAAAACAATTATTCCAGTTCCACCATTAGACGAACAGCAAAAAATTGTAAATGAGATAGATAATGTTTTTTCTATAACTAATAATCTCGATATTGATATAGTTGACTTAGAAGATTTGATAACTCGGACAAAATCCAAAATTCTTGACCTCGCTATTCATGGCAAACTTGTCCCACAAAACTCTAATGATGAACCAGCCGAAGAACTCTTAAAGCGTATTGCGACTAGTGATAACAGACCCTACAAGAAGTTTGAGGAAGCAGTTCTATTTGAGATACCAAAATCATGGTCTTGGTGTTATTTGCATACGATTTCAGCATTACTTAATGGTGATAGAGGAGAAAATTATCCAAGCAAAAAGGATTATGTAGAATATGGTATTCCTTTTATAAATGCTGGATGTTTAGATAATGGCAATATTAACTATGACGTTGCAAATTACATTACTGAAGAGAAATATAATTCATTAAGAGCCGGAAAAATCCAAAAAAGTGATATTTTATATTGTCTACGAGGATCCTTAGGAAAGACTGGATTTGTGATTACAGATAATAAAGGTGCTATCTCCTCTTCTTTATGCATATTTAGATTAAACGAATCTGTAATTCCACAGTATTTTTTATATGTTTTAAATTCTAATGCTATAAAAGTACAGCAAAAGATGGTAGATAATGGAACCGCACAACCAAATCTTTCTGCAAAAGATGTTTCAAACTATCAAATTCCTCTTCCACCTCTAGCTGAACAGTATCGTATTGTCACCAAAATCGAAGAATTATTTGAAAAATTAGATATAATTTCTAACTAAAAAAGATTTCAATAGTAAGATTTTTTTCGTATAAAATGTTATTCTATATGTATGAATCATAAAACTACGTATTTATTTTTAATCATTTTTTCATTCTTATGTCTTTGTAATTGCTCTTTATCTATTGATCCAGATTTAGCAAATACTGTGGAAGGAAGCAAAATAATCCGTGATGCGGTAAATCATGAGTTTTTGTCATTTTTACTCCCTTTTATTTCTGGAACTGCTTGTATAATTGGAGGCATTATTCTTACTATTCTGGGATTTTCAGGAAATATAACATGGATTGTTGAAGTTTCAGGTTTTACTTCAAGATTGGCAAACGCAAGTCCAGGAATTGTTTTAATAATAATTGGAGCGTTGCTTATATGTAGTAAAAAATACGAAGTAAGAATTCAAAAAGAGAATGAACAAAAGAAGGTAAGAAACCCGTGGAAAATTGCTTTTTTTATTCTTACTGCTATCTGCATTATTACTTTTTTATTAATATGTTTCTTAATAAAATATTAATTACAGTAGATTTTTAAGATCTACTGTAATTATTTGACTACCAGGTTACAACTTCATCAACAATTTCTTGTTGTTCGCTTGCTGTTCGACGCAAGTAAATACGAGTTGTTTCAATGCTTTCGTGTCCCATTAGATCAGCGAGTAAAGAAATATCATTGAACTTTTCAAGAAAGTTCTTTGCATAGCGATGCCGGAAAGAATGAGGATAGACAACCTTAGTGCTTATGCCATATTTTGCAGCATAAGTTTTAAGCTGTGTTGCAATTCCTCGTGTTGTAATTCTTTCTCCAAAACGATTAAGAAAAACATATCCAAAAGTCCTGTTTATAGATTTAAGCCAGGCTTGAGCTTCTTCACGCAATAGTTTTGGAATATACAAACGACGAAGTTTTCCGCCTTTAGAATACAAATCAAACCAGCCGATATTTACATGTTCAACTTTAATTTGTGTAAGTTCACTAACACGGGCACCAGTAGCACCTAGAAACCAGACAACAAAATACCATTCGATATTTCCATCTGCTTTAAGTTGTGCTTTGAAATATTGATAATCGGCATTGCTTATTACATTTTCCAGAAAGTTTTTCTGCTGGACTTTTACCTGTTTTAGCTGCATCTTATCTTTTCCTGTAAAAACAAGATACTTGTTGATTGCCTGAATACGAAGATTTACGGTTTTTGGCTTAAAGTATTCTAAAAGCCAGCCTTTGTAGGCAAGAAGATTTTCTTTTGAAAAATCTTCATAATTTTCTGTGTAATACTTAATAGTCCACAGATAAGAAGTGACAGTATTTTCTGAAAGGTTTTGCTTTCTAAGGTACTGTTCAAATAGGGATTGTTCATTTTGCTTTATCATAAAAGCCTCCAATAAGTTTTTTTTTGCGCAAAAAAGCGCCTTATTGGAGAATTTACCTTCTTATTGCAGACCATATGAGAAGGTGGATGAGGAACCTTTTGAAATTCCCAATTCTTGGAAGTGGGTAAAACTATCTTCAATCTGTAATAAGCTTGTTGATGGAGATCATAATCCACCAAAAGGTATTGAAGAAAAAACAGAATACTTTATGGCTTCTTCAAGAAATATTAATTATGACAGACTTGATGATTTGGAAAATGTAAGGTATTTATCTAAAGAAGTTTTTGAGATTGAAAATAATCGCACTAAAGCCGAAAAAGGAGATATCTTCTTTACTTCAGTTGGAACATTAGGCAGAAGTTGTATCTACTCTGGAGATTATAATATCTGCTTTCAACGAAGTGTTACAATATTAAATACAATAATAAACAATCAATTCTTGAAATACTTTTTTGACAGCAATTTCTTTCAGACCTATGTTATTGAACATTCTACCGGAACTGCACAAATGGGATTTTATCTAAAGGAAATGGCAAATTCGCCTATTGCAATTCCTCCAATGCTTGAGCAAGCTCGTATTGTTGATAAAGCATCTGAATTATTTTACCAATTAGACCAAATTCAAAACAATCTCGTCTAGTACCGTAAATAAGTTTTCTATTTTGGATACAATTCGTTTTTGTTCTTCAAAAGGTGGTAAAGCGAAAGGTAACTCTTCAAATTTGTCTCGCGAAATATACTTAATTGTTGTTCCGGTGGCAATTTTATGAAAATATTTTGTTTGTGCTTTTAAATAATAGAATAAATACTCATTATATAAGACAGATTCTATGGGAACAATTCCTATAAAAGTTTGATTAGTACAACATTCAATCGTTGTAATAGCCTGTATACCTAATGAAGCACTGCAAGAACATATAACACTACCAACTGGACAAATATGCATATTCATTTGTTTAATAGTATCTTTGCTTACAAGTTGTTTTGATAAAGAACCGTTTAGATATTTACCTTCAATATCTTCAATTCTACACCATGGAATAGTTCCGTCAAAAACTTTAGGTTTATCACGTTGTGGAACAATAAAATCAGTACATGTCTCTTTAAGGTAACACCAACTCCAATTTTCAGGAGCCTCAAACAATTTTTCACTTTCCTTAAACTTCTCATAAGGTCTGTTATCACTTGTCGCAATACGTTTTAAGAGTTCTTCTGCAGGTTCGTCATTAGGGTCTTGAGAAACGAGTTTACCGTGGATGGCAAGGTCGAGAATTTTGGATTTTGCTTGTTTAATTGCGGTTTGTAAGTCTGATTTATTCTGGTCAAGTGTATCGATTTGTGAGAAGATACTTTTTATTACGGAGACAATTCGCTCTTGCTCGGCGAGTGGTGGAAGAGGAATAAATGATTTTTCCATTTGTTGTAGATAGAAACCCAGTTGCGCAGTTCCTGTTGCATTATCAAGTATGTAAGCTTGATAATAATCAGAATCAAAATAGTATTTTAGCCAAAAGTTATATTGATTAGTATGAATTATAGTTACGCTTCGTTGAAAACAAAGATTTAAACCTCCCGCATAAACACAACTTCTTCCTAAAGAGCCTACAGAAGTAAAAAGTATGTCGCCTACTTGTAAATTGGTCCTTTTGTTTTCAGTATCAAAAATATCTTTTGTAAGATAACGTACATTTTCTAAATCTTCAACTTGATTATGGTTGATATTTCGTGATGAAATCATTAAGTATTCAGTTTTTTCATTTATGCCCTTGGGAGGATTGTGGTCACCATCTACAAGTTTAGAACAAATTTCTCCCAATCTACACCAAGCCCATCCTTCTGGTACCTCAAACGGAATCTCATCTTCAATATCTTTAACAGTTCCATCGGCGAACTGCTCATAATGCCGTTTATCAC
>JAFVUY010000139.1 GCA_017502465.1 Bacilli bacterium
AAGGAAGTCGCCATTCGTAAGGTATGCGGTGCGACACCTATGGAAGTGCTTAAGATATTAAGTTTGAGACTTTCGTATGTGGTTTTGCCAGCTGTGATAGTAGGAGTGATGGCGGCAGTTGTCGGAGGACGTTATTATTTAGATATTTTGAAAACCAATTCCGATCTTACGGCGCATCTGTCGTGGTGGCTCTTTGTATCCGGCGCACTCTTGGTTATGATGATAGTCTATGGTATCAATATCATTTCATCATATAAAACCGCGAATGAGAACCCAGTGGAAGTGATAAAATAACAATTAACAGTTTACAATTAACAATTATTGTAGGATTTCTTGTAGAGGCACACGGACGTGTGACTTAATCATAGTATTAATAGTTAAAGACATCATCCATAATTTTAATTTACACAAAATTATGGATGGTGCCGTAAAAAGAATTTGTTGATTTTCTTTCTAAATAGTTAATTTTAGGACCTAGTTTTTTAAAATTTGTCTAATAATACGTTATCCATATAATTATTCTATAAAAAGTTCTTTCTGACAGATGTCGTTTATTTTTTCAATAGCTCGTATCTGAAGCGCTACTTTGTTTTTCTCAGATACTTCTATATTACTACTTTTAGCGATGATTTTTTGTGCTTGTAATGCGGATGCGTAATATGCTTGTAATTTAACTAAATTACATCTTGATTTGTCGCGCTCATTGAATTTCCCATTAACTAAATAATTTGCTCCATAGCAATTTGGGCAAATATTGAATAAATAACAATTATCAGCACAATATTTATCCACAAACAAACTATGATCGCTGAAGTCAATAGATTTTAATGCGTCTAACTGTTCTTTTTTGAATGTCATTGGTGTAAAGAATGAGCAGGGATAATGTTTTCCATCAATATCATATATTCTCATGTTGTCTCCAGTACCACACCATTTGTAAGCTTTCTTGGGCGATTCGCAATGTTCAATTGCTAAATTGATGATTTGAGCAATTTCGTATTGTGGATTATCTAAATAGAATCTGACTAATTTTTCTAATTGCTTGCTTACAATTGAAAGATATTTTTTATCGTTCCAGTCTATTCCTTCTGCAAAATTGGTACCTGCAATTAAGAACCCTTTTTCTTGTATGAAAATAATGTCATCGGCAAAATTATCAATACTTAAAGGTGAAATTGTCATTTTGACTGTCTGTTTTGGCCAGCATTCTAAAAAGAAGTCAAGATCTATTTTGTCAAAAGAATTGCTTCTGTTTTTGTTATGTGTTTCTCTTGTTCCATCTAAACTTAAACCACACCAAAAACGTTCTTTGTTCTTCCCTAACCATTCTTTAACTTCTCCGTGAACTAAAGTGCCATTTGTTGTGGTAAAGAACAAATATTTGTTTTTCCATTGTCTTTCCCAAACCCATTCGCAGACTTCTTTGATTAAATCAAATTTAAGCCAAGGTTCACCTCCGAAGAAGTCAATTTGTACAGAACCGTATTTTTCATTATTTAAATATTCTGATATGATTCTTTTTACTTGATCTGCGTCTAACTGTGCATTGTCGCGATTACTTTCGTAGCAATAAGCGCATCGTAAATTGCATTCGTGAGTAACAATGAACGATAAATTATACGGTCTTTTTTCTGGTAATTGCATAATATATAAAATTTAAAAAGAACCATCAATGATGGTTCTAATTTACTAATCAAGATAAATTAACTTCTAGAGGTTCCAGAACATCCATCAGCACATCCTCCGTAACATGTACCATCACATCCTCCTTCACAGGTGCCTCCGCAAGCACCAGAACAATAGCCACCTTCACATCCATAACTCCACTTGTCTACATTTGCTCCGACTGCATTTGCATAATCTAAACTTAAACCTAATGATTTGAGTGTCATCATTGTTAATTTGTCTAATAATTCGCTGAACATATCTTTAATTTTTTACCGCTACTCTTACGGCTTTGTAGCTCTTGCCATAGAGCAAAAATACCGTAAATGATCCATTTTCTTTTTAATCATAAGTAACCTAATCGGATACTGTATCCAATTTAGTTACTGCTGTTTGTATTCTTCAGAAAGGTCTTTGAAGAAGTCGTGTTTTAATGCTTTGGAAATGTGGAGTAGGAGGGAAATGTCTAGATTTTCCTTGCGGAATATCTTATGTATATGAGGACGAGTGCAACAAATATCTTTAGCTAATTGGGTAGCTGTGATATTCTTTTCTTTCATTATTTGTTTTATGTGTTGTCCTATATGCATAAAAAGAGCGTGGAATTAAGCTTATCGCTCACAGGGTTTCCACGCCCTTCCATCAATAAGTTATTCCACGCCAAAACAGGCGTTTCGTAACGTTTTCTTGATGGAGTTCTCTTGCGAGATGTTGTGGAAATTTGTGAGCAAGAATCGTTATGAAATGCTAAATTATAATATGTCTAATATTTGTCTTTTGTCTAATCTGTACTATATTCTTTTTAATTTTTAACTTTAATTTTGCAAAGATACATTTATTTAAACTATAAATAATGTTAATATATCAATTTTGAAATATGTCGTTATTTGCAATAACCTGACTTGCTGGAATATGTTGTATTCCTTTGTCTTCTGTGTATATCACCACGTTTTCTCCTCGCGATGATTTCTCTTGTAACATTCGCTTTTCGGCTAATTCCAAACCAGCATTAAGTTTCTTTACAAATTCGTCGGCTTCTTTATTTGACATAGTTTTTTATTTTGTTATAAGTTATTTCTGAATATATTTTAAAATCAACGGTTTTACCACCACTTGCAATAATAGCACGCGGATTTCGACTGTTGTCATATATAGCCCATAGATCAACTTCTTTCATAAAAAGATTAAACATATTTTTGATGCCAGCTATATATCTACGCTGAATTACATCAGTGGGAATGTTGTGACCTCCATTACTAACGCGTTCTGCTACACGTTGTACCGCTAACTCTGGAGTTTCTAACCAAAAGAATATCAGATGTACGCAGTATCCTTTATCGTGAGCTTTTCTAATTAAGTTAATGTATGATTTTGTAGCAAGTGTTGTTTCAATAGAAAAAGTTTCATTTCTGTTTAATAAATCTTCTATTCTTGAAAGCATTATTCTTCCAGCTTCAATAGCGACACTTTCTGGGTTGAACGGTGATAATCCTTTCGCAATTTCATCAGCGTTTACAAATTCCTTGCATTGAAGAATTTCAGGAAGGACGGTATACGAAGCTGTGGTTTTACCAGCTCCATTACAACCGCTTATGATATATAGATTCTTCTTCATAGGTGCAAAGATACATAATTATGTTCTTAAGAACCGTTATTTAATAAAAAAGTTTTACTTTTCCCATCGCCCCATACGGCCCTGTTACTGATATGACAGACCACTTTTTGTTCAGTTTAAGGGGACTTCTATAAATTGCTTTTCAAAAGATTTATGAATTTATCTTTGAGAAGAATTTTGTATTTCTTGAAAGAGCATAGCGGGCTATGTGATTGAAAGAAAGACGAAAAGATTCCAAAGAGAAACATAAATCTTGAAAAAGTACATCTTGTATTAGACTAATTATTTAAAACGTGGAATTTATAGATGTCCCCTTAATCAATAAATCTTGTAGTTCTCTTTTATACATA
>JAFVUY010000140.1 GCA_017502465.1 Bacilli bacterium
CGGAGCTTTTAATATTTTATAGAGTTGTATGAATGTTTCACGTGAAACATTTACAAATGAGGGACATAGCTTTAAGTAAAAATTTAGTATTAATTATAGGATAAGGTAGCAAAGCTTTCAGCTTTGCTTGAATAGAGGGCAAAGAAATAAAGGAGAGGAAGAAAATTTAATAAAAGAAGGAGAGGAAAAAAGAAATCTCACCCTTATAATGGGCAAGTTTTGGGTAAAAAGGGACATGGTTTGCGAAAAAATTTTAAAAATCTCAGAAAAAGTGGGTTTGAAAAATTTTTTTAAGAATTTATGTCCCTTTTTGGTGTTTTTGACCCCATTATAAGAGTGAAAGGAGGTGATACGCTTGCTGGTAGAAAACCCGGTAACGATTACACACCAAGAACTGCACATGCTTGGCTTAAAGGCTAAAGGGCAAATCAAGCACCTGTACCTGCACTGGACAGCAGGCTATTACGGGCAAGCCTACAGCGATTACCACATCAACATCGACAAGGACGGCGAGGTTTACCTAACCTGTCACGAGCTGTACCAACCTAAGTCCCACACTTTTTTGCGGAACAAGGACGGCATCGGAATCGCGTTGTGTTGTGGCGTTGGGGCAAGCTTCACTGGTAAAAATCCACAGACCATTGATTTTGGCGAATGTCCGCCAACTATGATGCAGATTGAAAAGATGGCGCAGGTGATTGCGATTCTGGCGGACGCGTTGGAATTGCCCATTGAGTTTAGCGCTGTCGCCACCCACGCGGAAGTTGCCATCGTTGATGGTTATGGACCTTTGAGCAGCGATGAGCAAAAGCGTTGGGATTTATGGTACTTACCCGGAACGCCCAGAAACTTTGACCACAGGATGGGCGGAGTAACCCTGCGCAGGAAAGCGCAATGGTACAAAGATTTGTTTGACCGCAGAATTGCGGCTTGAAAGGAGATAGTAAAACATGGCAATTCAACAAGAACTGCTTAGACGTAGTTTGGTAATTAATGTGGAGGATGGCTTCAACGCAGATGGTAGCGTAAAAACCAAGAGCCGTACCTACAGCGACATCAAGGAGACTGCTCCCATTGAAAATTTGCATAACGCAGGCAATGCTCTTGCGAGCCTTATGGCGAATACCTTGTCCAGCATTATGCTCAGCGACAGAAGCGAGCTTGTGGAAGAATAAGGAAGCTGCCTATGTGGAATAAGTTTTGGCATGCAGTAGCACGCATTCTACTTAAGCTGATAATGTGGGAACGTAGATAAGGAAGGATTGATTTAATGGAAAAAGTTTTAGAATTAGTTTTTAAAAATGAAGATGGCGATACCAAGGTGGTAACCGTTGTAGACCCTCGTGAAGGTATTACTGCGGAGGAAGCAAATGATGCAATGCAAATCATCATCACCGCAGATGTATTTGAAACTAGCGGCGGCAAGCTTGCAGAAATTGTGGAAGCACGCTTGCGTATTACTCAAGTAACTGTTCTGCAATAAGCGGTTGCGTTTCATAACCTCTGAATCTTTAAGAGTGTAGCGCACTAAGGATTAAGTACTAAGGTAAAAAGAAAAGCTGTAGCCAATCTCAATGATTAGCTACAGCTTTTTGTTATTTTTAGGTTTTAGCAATATTTATATATGCATCATATTCCTCACACAACTCATCAATGACATCTTTGTTTCGCAAAGCCTCTATCCATTCTTTAGGAATACTTCTCTTGCCATAATACAAACCTGCCATTCCGCCAGCAACTGCTGCGGTGGTATCAGTATCAGAACCTAAGTTTACTGCTTTCAATACGCAACTACGATAATCTTCTGTTGTCAAAAAGCACCATAAGGCAGCTTCCAAAGTGTTTACTACATAACCATCACTCTTGATGTCGTTTACCTGCAAATTGATGAAGCTATCAATATCAAAAATTCTTGCGTACAAATCAAGCCATTCTTTGTCAACTTTATTGTTGATAGAATTAAAAATTTTGGGTAGCTCATCTTTGAATAAAACGTGTTTGTTTACATTCTCGTTATTAAACAGCGCTAAACACAGCAGCACATAAATATAGCAACCAATCGTACAAACATCATGGGTATGGGTCAAAGCAGAAATTTGTTTAATGACGCTATATTTATCTGCTTCAGGATGTTTTTGTAAATAAAAGACTACGGGCATAATACGCATTAAGGAACCATTGCCACATTCATAGAAGCTTTTACCACCACATTCTTCTAACGGAACTTTATTATAAAAATTGGTAATGGCTTTTCTCGTAGTTACACCAATATCAAAAACATCTCCGTCAACAGCCATATATCCTTTGTCCGCCCATTTTAAAAATCGTTCCATAATATCATAAGGATAAAGCTCCCAATTATGTTCGACAAAGCTTGCTAAATTGCAAAGGGTCATTGCCGTGTCATCAGAGTATGTTCCTTTAGGCATAAAACCATCAAGCATATCAGTAACAGGATTTTGTGCCAAAGTTTCTCTTGTTTTAAATTCTGCGGGTACACCCAAGGCATCGCCAATCGCTACACCATAAATGGAATCTAAAAGTTTAGTTTGAAATTTTGCTTCTTTCATATTTTCACCACCTTGCAACTAAGTTTAACAAATCAAAGTGTCATATAGTGGCGGTTATAAAATTATATTACTTTCTTACCTTGCCTATACGCTTCTCTTGCTTCATTAACGCTCATCTTGTTGGCTCCGCCAGCATAATCGTGATTCTTGTTTTGAAGCGGGTCGCATTCCCATTCGCAGACATCACAGATATCAAAATCAAACTCAAATATATACTTCCCACACACGGGGCAACGCACACCTTGTCCTAATTCTTTTTTCACAGCTGTTTTATTCCTTCCGTAACTTATTCTCAAAATACTTTTCAGAAAATATACATAGTCTCTAGTTCATAGAATACCCTTCCTATCAACAAAATATAATCTCATCTTTTACTATTTTGTCGACACAATTTTCATCAAGCAAATCTAAAATACGGATATGGACTTCCACGTTTGCAAAATCTTCTTTTGCATCATAACTATCAAACTCTATATCTGTTGCATTATCAGGATTTTGTGGATAGAGTAAAACAGTTTTTTGTGTATTATATTTCTTGCCATACGCATACATTTGGTACATATCACTCTGGGAAATACCGTTGTTAAAAAGAGATTTGCTAATCTTTTTCCATTTTGTGTCCATGACTATAGTTTTAGAAGATTCTTTATCTTGAATTACTATGTCAGGGCGCAAAGAAAAGGCTTTATTAAAAAGATAGTATGAATTGTCCTGCGCAGAAACAGTAAACTTAGTGCAATTTAACGCGTTGCTTAGTTTTTCTGCTACATAACTTTCAAATAATTTTTCCATTGGAAATAGTAAAGCCGTAGCTAGATGAGTTCCTTGCAAATTGGTAAAAGAATTTCCTTTCAAAAAGATTCTTGCCCATTTTAATGTTTGCTCATAGATTCTCATATCTCTTGTATTTGAACAGTTACTAAAATCAACGTCGATGTTTTTAGAGATATCGATATCATCAAATAAATTTAAAAGATTTACCAACGCTTTTTTATTTTGAGCATTTCTGCATAATCTGTACAAATACTGCAATGTAGTTTTAATAAGTTTGTTTTCAGCACGGTTAATGTTATATGGATGATATTCAACGAAGAAACGCTCTTTATGCACAAAATTATATTTTAAGTGATTATTAAAAAGAAGCTTTCCTTTTAAAGCAGTCTCGTTAGCTTGATAAGTCAGATATTCAGATTTCAATCCTTTCTTTACTAAGGAATCAACTTCCTTAATAAACATACTTATAAAAACCTCTAGTAATGGCAACTTTGCCATATCAAGATTAGCAGTACTCAAAGTTTTGAATGGAAGTTCCACAAGAGTTCTAAGCATATTGAGCAATATTCTTTTTGTATCAGATTCATCTGCATTAGCAATTTTAGGTAATATCTCTATTATCGTTCCATCGTTTAAAACGATTAGTCCAACATAATTTTTGGCAGTGATGACTTCGCCAATGTGCTTTTTATGAGATATAGACATTATATCTAACCCATCAACATCTCCAAAACTTTTGCTTTCAATGATAAACTGCTTTAATTTATCGAAAGTAGCTTTAGGTAATAGCTTAAAAGAGTTATGATTTATATCTTGCTCACGTGTAAAGCTTTCATATTCGAGAATAGTATATGTTTCCATATTCATTCCCCTAAACTTTATAAATTTTTATATATGCTGCTGCATTATTAAATGCTTGGTCATTAACCTTATAAGCTGGCAAAGTGATCTTATCAAAATCTGGAACGTTAGCATAATTACCTTTTTGTTTCGTAATAAAGTTACGATTCAAATCACTACTGTTTACATCATCACCCAGCACAATTGCAATTTTTTCGAAATCATCATAGAAATATTCTTGTAATAGAGGCAAAATGTTTTGCATAAAAACGTTTTTTAAATCGTCAATAGTAGAATTTTCATTTAATCCCATAAAGAAAGAGTGCCCTATAGTGTGATTTCTGTCATAAAGAACTTCAATTCTTTTATTAATGGTGTTTAACACTTCAGCAATTTCAATTCCAACAACATTAACATTTTCCAGCAACTCTATATTGGGTTGCATTTCAATAAATTCAAATCTACGTCTTAAAGCAGTATCTATCAAAGCAATAGAACGGTCAGCAGTATTCATAGTACCAATAATATAAATATTATTGGGGATACCAAACATGTCATTGGAATATGGCAGTCGTACTAAAATTTCTTCTGTTTCTCCCAAACGTTTACTACTTTCAATTAAAGTAATGAGTTCGCCAAAAATTTTAGAGATATTACCACGATTGATTTCATCTATAATGAACACAAAATTTTTCTCAGGATTTTCCTGTGCGCGTTCACAAAATTGTTTGAAAATACCAGATTTTACTTTATAGACAATATTGCCATTAGCATCCACACACGGCTTAATACCTTCAATAAATTCTTCATAGCCATAAGATTGGTGGAAGGTACAAAAATCAATTAACCCATCCGCCTTATACTGTTTATAGACATCTATCAAATCATCCCTGTTGTATGAATTAATAATGTTTAGATGCTTATTTTCGATAATGGAAACAGCGTAATTTATAGTATGATATGTTTTCCCTGTTCCAGGAGGACCATAAAGTATAAGATTCATTGCATGGTTTGTTGTTACTGTATTATTAGAATATTGTTTTGAGGAAAAATCAACAATATCGTAAGTAAATATATCTTCTGTGAAATCAACTTGTAAATTTTTTGCTAAAGCAATTTCTTGGCATTGAAGCCTTAAATTTTGTTTTAATTTTGTGTTTTCACTTCCACCTTTTTCTATATGTTTTTTATATGTCTCAATAATATATTTTTGTATAGATTCCAAAGCATTTTTTTGAAATTCACTACCATAATCTTCTCCAATTTTTTCAACAAAAAATATAGCAGTAGATTCAGAAAAGTGCCTGTTGTATGGTTTTCCTACCATCATATATTCAAAATTATAAATGTACATTTTTGCTGAATTCTTGCTTCTGTTAATTAAGGGCGCTACTTTCTCACATGCTTCAGTTATTGTCATTTTATTTTCGTAAAACTTTTTGGCATACTCATAAATTAATTGATTTTGCTTATTAGTTAATCTAGCATCTGACATAAAATTATACCTCCTATTAGCTCCGTGCCTTCATATTATTCATAACTCATACCTCTGTTTAAGAGAATAACCTTACAATCGGAATTTCAATGTTTTGCATCGAAATCATTTGTTCACTTCCTTTACCTCCGTTTATTACTAATGAACCTACACCCTCGAAACTACTTCAACATTATCGCCTTGGCTTCTTAGCCAAATATCCAGTCCTTTGCCAAAAACTTCTGCGGTGATTAGATAACCTTTTTCATCCTGACCACACACTTTAGCAGTTGGCAATCTATCTAGTACGGCTTCAAGGGAGTTTCCTTTGTAATAGAACTTTACTTTTTGCAGCTTACCGCTGTACATAAACTGCACACGTTTGCGGAACTCGCCTTCCTCGAAGCGTTCTTCGTAGGGTACTTTAAAATGCTCGTCAGTAATTTTGTAGTCCTGTATTCTATCTATGCGGTAAATGGTGGGAAGTAAATCGTTTTCTATTTCAAAATGCAGTTCTTCTCCCTCTTTAGGAACAATGAAGCCTACAATATAAAAATAAAATTCTGAGAACATTATGCCCACAGGTTGCAGGGTACGGTTCACAATCTTGCAATCAGAATTACGGGCATAGGTAATTTCTATTTGGCGATGTTCTTTAACAGCACCGGAAAGCTCCCACATTTTTTTGAGGAATAAAGATTTATGTTGTGGTTCAACGTAGTGGTAGCGTTCGTTGGCAATAAGCTCCGTAACCTGGTACTTGTTTTCTTTAGGTACGCAGCAATCGATAAGCTTGTCCAAAATGGGGATAAGCTCTTCCTTGGTAAAGGCGCGGCTTTCCAACAGAATTTTTAAAACGGCAAAGACTTCCTCGTTGCTAAGCACGTTTCTCATAGGAGGAACAAGGCGATAGCCTTTTATTTTACGATCGTAAATGAGAGCTTGTTCAACGCCGGTTTTTACAGTTTGGTTAGAGATAAAATTCTTTAAATCATCAATATCTCTTTGGAAGGAGCGCACGGAGCAACCGTAACGAGCAAGCTCCTCTTCTTTGTAAATGGTTTTGCCTTCTGCAAGCTTGCTATACATATCAAGCAATCTATCTTTGGAAATTTTAGGTTCCATAAAAACACATCCCATCATAAATTAGATGTTTCTTATTTCGACAAAAAATATTCTTATCCTCTAAAAACTTTGAGCAAACTGCCAATATCTGGCAGTGTGATTTGTTAATATTAAGGTGCTGGGTGAAGTTCCGACCCTGAAAATTGAATATGAATGACGAACCATGAAGAGTGCGCGAGAGACAAGCTCGTAGACCGCACAGCAACCTACCGCAAGGCAAGGTGCTAAAGCTTGACCGATGGGATAACAAAGCTCTTCATCGGTACGAATTGATGAAGAGCTTTTTAGTTTCCCGTAAGATTTGATTTTGTATTAGTAAGTTATGTTGAAAAGGAGAGTGCTTTTATGAGCAAAGAACTTATTTTAAGCGAAGCAGAACTTTTAGAAAATGAAATGTTGACTAACGCCATTGCCTACGCCGTGGAAATGCACAAAGGAGGTTTGCGAAAGGGTACTAATATCCCCTACATCGTCCATCCCCTTGAAGTAATGCATATCCTTTATGAAATGGGTGCGGATAAGAAGTTAATGGCTGCCGGTGTGCTACACGACACTGTGGAAGATACAGAAGCAACTTTAGATGAAATTAAAGAGTTGTTTGGAGAAGAAGTTGCAGATTTAGTAGCTTCCCACACAGAAAAGGATAAAAGCCTGCCTTGGAGGGAGCGTAAAGAAATTGCCCTTGCCCATTTGGCTAAAGCAAGTGAGCGTGAGCAAATGCTGGTGTTGGCAGATAAGATTTCCAACATTGAAGCAATGGCGCGTGATTACGAAAAGATTGGCGACAAGCTTTGGGAACGCTTTAACCAAGGGAAGGAACAGCAAGAATGGTATTACGGTGAGGCGATGGAAGCCCTTTCCGCTTTAGAAAATAATCGTGAGTTGATGAACTTTTATCATCGCTTTAGAAGTAGCTTTGATTACATTTTCAACTCATTATGCAGTGCAACCTACTTTTACCGCCAGTTAGAAGGTTTACTAAATGTGAGCAAGGCAGATAGTGCCTTATTGAATTTGAAATGTTTGGCAGAACATGGACATATTGGTGCCATGATTGCTTTGGCAGAAGCTTACCAAGGAACGCCTGCAGTGAAAGAGGATTTGGCAGAAAGTTTTGCGTGGTGGGAGAAGGCTGCCAAAACAGGACACCCCGTTGCCCAATACAATTTTGGTAAGTGTTTTGAAAAAGGCAAAGGTGTTGAGGTTGATTGTAAGCAAGCATTTGACTGGTACTTGAAGGCAGCGGAGCAGGGCAATGTGGAAGCAATGAACGATATTGGCATTTGCTTTGCTGAGGGTATTGTAGTAGATAAAGATGAGGAAGAAGCCTTCCGCTGGTTTAAAAGGGCAAGTGTAAACGAAAGTTACGCTGGTGCCTTGTACAACCTTGCTTCCTGTTACGAAACTGGCTTTGGTACGGAAGTAAACCTTGCGGAAGCAGAAAGGTTAGAAAAACTGGCAGACAAGCTTTTAGCAGAAGACGATAACCAAGATTGGTGTACCGTTGGCGAGTCTGAAGATTTGGAAGAGAATTATAACTGATTGATGAAGGGACGTGTTAGAGTGGCAGATGTTGTGAAACCAAAAGATAGAGCTATTGCTGCAAAACAAGGTTGTTTTTTGATTAAGGATAAAAGCCTTTTGCAAGGGTGGGATTCCCCTGTTTACCATTACCTTTGGTCGAAAGGATTTGTCCGTTGGCAGAAAAAGGGAATATCTAGAGGTGTAGATTGGGTGTTTGCAAATATTTGTGATAAAATTTTTGCTCCTGGCATTCCCGGTTATCCTGTTACTGCTGTTGCCTGTGACCATGCAGTTACTTTTGAAGAATTTAAAACCATTTATGAAATTTTCAACAAATATATTGGTTTAGACCCACTTGTTATGACTAAAGAGGAACAGGAAGAACGCAATCGTAAAAGAGCAGAGATTGAAGAACTAGAAAGAAAATATGTTAGCGAATTGACCTATGAAAAGTTCTTCAACGAAGTGAAGGAAGAATTAGCACCCAATTTGAAACCATGGTGTAAAACCGAAGAAGCAGTAATCAACTATATGAAGAAAAATGAGAAGGTAGTCAAGGAAGCTTACGAAAGAAATAAGAGAATGTTTACTGATAAACAGAAAGTGTGGGAGCATGTGCGTTACGCATCATCAGTTGCTGAATGCTTGGAATGGATGTACGAGTAAACGCCTATATAAAAAGCAATGTTGGTTTGTGGAGGTTATAAATGTTAGAAGCAAAAGAGATATTAAAAAATACTGGAGATGAAACTTTGGGGGAACTGCACAAAAAGGATGTAGCTAATGGAATATACAATGTTTATAGTTCCGCAAGTCGTTGTATTGATTTTAAAATTTACAATAAAAAACTGTTGTTAGCGTGTGAAGATTATGGTGAAGAATGCAGAAGTATCAGCGGTAAAGATGAGTACGAATTTTATTACAGCCTTGATGAAGAAAATACGCACCGTTTCCTTACAAGATTGAGAATCGTTTATGGTTGTGAAAAACCAATAGGCGAGTTACTCAAAGAAGTTTTTGGGTGTGATGACGGTACTGTAAAATTTGCTAACTTTTGCGAAGAACAAAATATTATAACTGAATTTTATTCATTGTAAGAAAATGAATAACGAGGTGATGAGATGGCGTTAGCTGTTAGAATTTACGATATTATTATTGCCGCACAAGAAAACTACGAAATAGACCTTTCTACTTTAAGTGATGACGAACGCAAATTGTATGAAGAAATTCGTGAAGAAACCATCAGGTTAAAGGCTGAGGGAAAACCGTTACCGATGTACGAGCTTCCGATAGACGCTTATGATGATGTTTACGAAGATGTAGATATTTATTCAGACCATTTTGACGATGATGTAATGCGTGAAGTCGAAAAGCTGAACAAAAGCAACAGCAAAGAAAAGGACCAATAGATTGGAAGCAATGACTATCCATCTGGTTTCGATAAAGTTTCAGAAATGATGAAATTGATGAGCAATAGCATATAACAACGAGGCTGGAAGTATTTCCAGCCTCATTTTGTTGGCATAAAGAAAAAAGCAAGACAATTTACCTCAGAGGTAAATAAAAAGATTGACGTTAAATTGTAGTGGTGTTAAAATAAATTTACCTTATAGGTAAATTTTAGAGGTGTCTTTTGGAAATTACTTACAAAAACAAGAAAATTAAAGATGTGTGTCAAAATTACACAAAGGCAGTAAAGGCTTATGGCGAAAATATTGCAGAAAAAATTCATTTACGTGTAATGCAAATAGAAGCTGCTGAGAGTGTAGAATTTATGATGGCTCATAATATTGGAAGATGTCATAAATTAAGAAATAATCGGAAGGGCGAGTATGCTGTAGATTTAGCTCATCCTTATAGGTTGGTTTTTGAAGTAAAAGGTGAAGAAATAGAGATTGCAAAAATTTTAGAGGTGGTAGACTATCACTGAAAGTTGGATGTCATAGGAGGATACTAAAATGATTACAAGCAAAACTTACATAGCGATTCCCCCTGGTGCTACCATCAAGGAGCAATTAAGTTATAAAGGCATGACACAAAAGGAATTTTCCGTCAGAATGAGTATGTCTGAAAAACATATCAGCAAGTTAATAAATGGAGAGGTTCAATTAACTCCAGATGTTGCAGAAAGATTAGAATTGGTACTAGATGTGCCGGCAAGATTTTGGAATAATTTAGAAGCAATCTATCGCGAAAAAATTGCCAAGGTAAAAGCTGAAAATGAAATGGAAACCGACATAAATATAGCTAAAAATTTACCTTATGCAGAAATGGCAAAATTTGGTTGGGTTCCTGAAACTAGAAATTCTGTTGCACGAGTAACCAATTTACGAAAATTTTTTAGAGTAGTAAGTTTACCTGTGCTTGAAAATTCTCAAATCAATAAAATAGCTTGTCGTCGTCTAGCAATTTCCGAAAAGGGTGATTTTGCTTTAATGGCGTGGGCAAATAAAGTTAAGTTGATTGCTGACGGTATTTCAACAGCGCCAATTGACATAAAAAAATTATCTAGAAGTTTACAAGAAATTAGAAAGATGACAAATCAAACTCCGGAACAATTTTGTGAACCGCTGAAAGATTTGTTGGCAAGTTGTGGTATAGCGTTAGTGTTTTTGCCCCATCTTAAAGGGTCTTTTTTACAAGGGGCAACTTTTCTGAATGGAAATAAAATAGTTTTGGGATTAACTGCTCGTGGAGATAATGCTGATAAATTTTGGTTTAGTTTATTTCATGAATTGGCACATATTACTTTAGGTCATATTGAAAAAGCTGGAGAAATTACTGAACAAGATGAAAAGGCTGCTGATTTTTGGGCTTGTGATATTTTGATTCCCAAAACAGATTTAGATACTTTCTTGCTACTGCACACACCTTCAAGACAATCGATATGTACTTTTGCAAATGATATTGGTGTTGCTCCTGGTATTGTTGTTGGAAGGTTACAATTTGAAAAGAAGATAAGATTTAGTGATTTTAATGATCTTAAAGAACATTATGAGATTGCATAAAATTCATATAAAAAAGCGTATGGTTGACTTCTTAGTCTTCCATACGCTTTTTACTTTCTCAAATCCCTATCCCTATCCACGGTCCACGATGGTGTCCCCCACCTATGCCAATGCCGATGCCTATGGGAATGCGGCGGCTGTGTTTTTCTTTTTCCAGCTTCATAAACCAAAAGCGGTAGATGGTAATTTTTTTGCTTATTTCTTTTTCAGGGTCAACGTCCGTAATGACGTAGTATCCGTTGATGTTTTTATTGCCTTCTTCGTAATCGCGCAAAAGCTTAGACATTTGGCGGAAGGTGTTTTTATCGTTGGTATATAAACGCAGCATATCACTATTGGGAGCGGTAAGTGCAATTTGTCTGCGCAGGGAACGGTCTTTGCCAACGTTCTGGTAAACGGCAACCTTATCATCTGCAAGCTTTAAGTATAAATCCGTACC
>JAFVUY010000141.1 GCA_017502465.1 Bacilli bacterium
GTACGCTCTATCGTGGAGGAGTTGGTTAGTTTTCTAATGGAAGACTACAAGATGCCTATGCTCGAAGCGTTTGATAAGATATACAACTCCCACATTTTTGAGAAACTACAGGATAAGAGTACAGGACTTTATCTTCGTAGCTCAGCGTATGTTTACGAATACTTGAAAATGGAATTGTAAGAAATTAGTTGGCTACAAATTGTAGTCAACTGAAAACTAACCAAATAACTAACCCCTAAAATTACTTATCACTTATCACTTGTAAATAAAAAAGAATCCTTTACAACTGCAATTTCAGATTAATGGAAATATTAACTATTAATTATTAACTATTAACTGACGTTGCCCGACATATTTAATATAGCGTTATAAGCCCAGACTTGATTGTTTGAAAACTCGACACTTTCAAAAAATCATTAATAGTTCAAGTACGGTTTATGCACGCTCGCGTTAACAGCGTGAGTTTTCCGTGCGTAGATTTGAACTATTAAGGTAGTCGAGAACCTCAAACAATCAAATTGAAGCGAACGAAAGTTCACGCTTTTTGTATGTATATACACGAAATCACATTAACAAACAATAAATTAAATAATTAACCAACGGAGTGTGCCGAAAATCCGATAAAGAGTAGGTGAAGCAAATCAAAAATATCATGTCATTTGTTGAAGCTGTAAAAACATGTTTAGTAGAAAAGTATTGTACTTTTTCAGGTCGTGCCACCCGTTCAGAGTTCTGGTGGTTCCAATTGTTTACATTTCTAGCGGAGTTTATTAGTGTAGGTATCTGTGCACTTATAGCGGAGAGTTTGGATTCGGAAGGTATAATTATCATACCTATTCTTATCTGTATTCTTTTACTGATACCAAACTTTTCTGTTATTGTAAGAAGATTACACGATGTTGGTAAAAGCGGTTGGTTTCTTTTAATAGGTTTAATACCTTATGTAGGAGCATTTATATTATTCATCAAATATCTATCTCCTTCTGTTGAGACTCCTTTGGATGAGACTGAATAATTTATAACGCAATTATGGAAATAGATGTCATATTCACACTATCTCATTTTACTGAGGATTTAGAAAAGAAGACTATATTACGGGGCGTAAATCTTATCTGATTGAATGTCTTATATAGAGAACTATTTACTTTGGAACAATAATAACTCCTATGAATCGTAGAACAATTATTATTTTGTCATGCGTAGTCTATGTTGCTGCTATGACTAGTATGTTTCACTTTGTTGAAAAATATATAGAATATAAAAACAATAAATTATATCAGGAGATTACTGATTTCTTTTATGAAGTTTTTGAAGGTGAAGAATATGGAGGAACATACATTGATATAATTTACACAAACAAAAATATAGATTATAAAAAAGTAGATATTCCTTCTAAAATGCCTTCAATCATCCATAATGGACAAGTGTGCAATATAGACGGAAGTGAAGAATGGGATGAAAAATATGGTGATATTATTAAGTTGTATTCATTAGATATAGATCAAGAATATACTAAAAGTAATGAAGGATGGAGATTGGCACAAATTCGATTTAATCCCGAAAATAAATCTGAAATTATATTAACAGAATTATGTCCATATGCTATTGGTTATACAAGAAATTGGGATGTCCCCAACATCAATACTATTACATCAGATGTTCTTGAAAGCATGACAACTGGTTCTCAAAAGGGAATATGGGGGACACTCAAACAAGAGTATCTAACAACAATCATTAGCAAAATCAAATCTTACAAAAATAAATATTACTATATAGGAATAGAACAATCTTCTTTTGTTAAAAGTCAGCAATTATTTAATTCTGGAGGTGGATATTACTTCGGTAATGAACACTATTTTAGAGAGGGAGGATGGTTGTCAGGAAATGGGTGGAGATGTTATTTTGCACAAACTCAACCATATATTATTTCTATTAGAGAAAAAGATGGAGATCCTATGCATAGAAATAAAATATCATTGCAAATAGTATATTCGATTTTGATAACAATATTGTTTCTATTGAGCATAATCCCTCTTTGGTTGAAAGAAAGACAATTCCAAAAAATAAGCAACGAGAATTTATATGAGGTTTTATGTAGAGTATGTCATCCCTCTAGGTTTGCTTTTACTAAAAACTATAATAAAGATAAGGTTGATCTAGCGAATGATATTTTCAAAAGAATACAAAATATTTCTCCAGATAATTTAGAATTACTTCGTATTATTGAAGTTGAAGCTAAGGAAAAATTAGGAATAAAAATCATAGATAATGAATTATTGGATGTTTTGAAAAAGAAAGTTAATCCCAAGCAATTTGTACATCCATATAATCCAGAGAAGTTAGAATTAGCAAATGATTTATATAATAGATTGCTTAAGGATGATTTAACTTATAGCGAATATATTGATATAAGAAAAAAAGCAAATATATTATCTAATAAAACTAAAGAAAATGAAACAAATATTGAATATGCTACAGAAGATGAATCTGTTTAAGAAATTAGTTGTATTCATATTATTACTCTCTTTCTTCCCAACTGATCTGTTTGCTGGAATCGATTATTCTAAATATGATACTATATTCCTTAGTGAAGGAGAAGAAGTCTTAAAGTGCACTCTCGGGGCTATTGCTTGTTTTTTAGTATATTTCATTTTGCATAAATCTATATATAAAAATGCAGAAAATAAACCAAGTTGCTTTATTGTATTATTCCACTCCTTATTGCTACTTGGAGGAGTTGTACTATTAATACCGTTAATCTCATATCTGCAATTTTTTGTAGTCGGCATTTTAATGCCAATAGCTCTTATTGTTGGCTTAATATTATGGATATTTGGTTTTTTCCATGAATAAAATGATTAACATATTTGTAATTATAGAAATTCAAGTCCTATGAATATTTTTGAAATAATACTTCTTATAGTATTTGGTATCCCTACTATAATAGGTGGAATTTTGGTTTTATATGGAATTATTTCCTCAGCTTTTAAAAGTGACTATAGGTGGGGAATAATAGCTATTTTGAGTTTTATTATTCTTTTATTGTTGGGAAGATACTTAGAATAGTTACATTCATTTTTTTCTCGGTTAGTAAAAAACTATTTCGAGCCACCATATTCTATCACGAGGTTGCGAAATGGTGGTAAAAATCTCTAACTCCTTCTCAAATAATGAAAACTAAACTAAAGAAGCAATTATATAAACTACTGATAACCTTTTTAGTGGCTATAGCAATAGTTCTATCCCTTCGATTGGGATTATTTACTCCGCACCATAATTTAGCACAACGCCCCGACATTCTTTATCGAATAGTTGATATTGAACTGCCAGATACACTCCGTACTGAACAATACAATAATCTTGATCGCGCTGCAAGTAGCTTTGATTGTTTTGATTGTATTATCACTTTCAAAGACACCTTGTCTGATAACACTATTGCTGAATTGGATTATTTATGTCAGAACAACGATAATTGGGAGAAAAAGCAAATAATTACCTCCCAAGAGGAACATATAAATACTCATGAAACTTACTACTGTTATATAAAGGAGGGAACATTCCATAGTATTGTTTGTTTGATATATGACGACCACGCCAAAGTGGAGTATTCTATTGATGAAATGGAAGGTGTATATTTCTTCCTATCGTTATTGGCATTGTTCGCAATTATTGTTTCTATACAAATCTTGCGCCTCATTATTATGGGTGTAAAATTACTCAAAAATCACCATACTAATTCCCTACAACAATGAAACCACTACTAATCCTCCCCATCGCTCTTCTTTTAACATTTACCTCTTGCACCAAACAAGTAACATCTTCTGAGCAAGATAACATAACCGACTCCACGCTAACTCACATCTTCCATGCCACATTAGATAGTACGCGCACAATCATGGAAGTGAAAGATGATATCCTCCAGTTGATTGACACGATGCAATGCCATGTGGAACATCATCCAGATATAAACATTCGCATTGGCGCAAAAAGTTTGGCAGGCACCTTGTTACAATTGATGATGGATGAAACTATCAATACTCCAGAAGAAGTGACCTTTACTATCGACACACTACTAATGCCATTTACCAATATAATAACTACTTGGTATTACGATACAATAGCATTAGAAACATTAGGTTATTCATGTTTGAATCAAGCCGTAATAAAGTATGAAGAGTATGACGACGCGAACCATGTTAGCATTCTTGATGTAGTCTTATCGCCCGAAAATGATTTTTTGACACTTACACTGCCTGACGATCCTGTTGTATTTGTAGCCATTGCTTTTTCAAACGGCATAGACGATATAAATGGTGCATCGTTTGGAAGGGAAGATGCTTTGGAGATTCAATCTGAAGAATCTATCAGCGAAAAAGTGTATTTTGGGCAAGATATGGTAGATGCCATGTTATCACATGATGTGATGTATATTGCATATACAGAAACCGACCCTGCAAAAACCAAGAATGAAAATTTCCACTCTTGTATGGTATTGTTAGATAAATTTCAACAGCAATACAAATTTATTAAAAGCAAACCCATAAAACAATAAATTCCGATACGCAATCCCAAACAAAACCTTCGGCGCAACCTTCGGCATGCGAAAACTTTTTTCAAAAAAACACATCCACGCGGGAAGCCTTGTAAATACTGCACTTCCCGCGTGTTGTATATACCATTTTATTCTCTAAATTCTCAAATCTTCGGCACAAAACCCCTTCTGCGCCGAAGATTTTTGCAGCATTATTATAGAGGCACATCACAAAAGCCACAGAAAGCCCACAGATGTGCTAGAGATCTCCTATGGTGGTCCCGAAACTTGCA
>JAFVUY010000142.1 GCA_017502465.1 Bacilli bacterium
CGGAAACACACTAACCAATGTATTAGATAATGCTTATATTCCAACAACTTATATCAATATTGTGCCTGAGGGTGTAAATGCTGATATAGGTTCAGAATTAGAACAACGTAATATGCTACAGCCAAAATTTAAACACACTTTTATAGCAGACGGAACTGTTAAAAAGTTTATACTAAACGAAAATCAACTTGACGAAATATCTGAAGTAAAAGTGTATGGTGTTGTAATGTCTTTAGGGGCTGATTATACTGTAGATTTGGCTAATGGTTCTATTACTTTTGAAACTGCTCCAGGAAAGCCTGAAGAAACTGTACAGGTTGCAGGTGTAAATGGTGCAGAAAATGTATATTATCCTGAATTTTATGCAGGTGTTGAAATTACTGCAAAAAAACACTTTACAAGTGTATCAGGTGTTACTAATGAAATATCAAATATTTCTGATTTGATTACTGATTGCACAATAGCTGCCGTGTATGATAATAGAGTATTTTTTTCAGGAAACCCAGCTTATCCTAATTATATATTCTATTGTGAAAGAAACAATACAGGCTTTGTTGACCCTACGTATTTTGGTATTTTGAATTATATGCAAGACGGTGTAGGTATTGCACCTATAACAGGTATGATTACCGTTGCTGATACTCTTATGGTTCTTAAAAATGATACGCAACAAGACGGTTCAACTTACTTTCATACAGCAACTTCCACAGGAACTAATATTCAGCCGAAGATTTATCCGTCTTCACAGGGCTTAAGTGGCATAGGTTGTTTAGGTGCTTGTGTAAACTTCTTAGACGACCCTATTTTTATATCTAGGTTAGGTGTTGAAGCTGTAGGTCAGTTGTCAGTTAGAAATGAAAGAGCTAACGAACACAGGTCTAGTTTGATTGACGCAAAAATTACAAATATGAATTTAGAGTCTGCAATCGTAGAAGAGTGGAATGGATATTTAATATTGCTCGTTGACGGAAATATATTTATGGCTGATAGTAGGCAAAAATATGTACACCCTATAGGCGTTCCTCAATATGAGTGGTATTACATTGAGGGAGTAGGTGTTTATAAAGGACAATACCTTGAATATTACTACTCTAATACAATTCCCGATGAATTAGTAGAGGCTAAAATTCATTATTGTACAGCGTGCAAGACAACTATTGATAAATGTACTTGTGGCAACGAAAATCATCATATTGAATTGTCTCTAGAAATAGCTGATTCAGTTTATTTATACGACTCTAATGAAGTTAAAGATTTAAGGGGTGTAGTTATAAATGCTGCTGATGATAATGGGTTGGCAACAGACGCTGTTCTAAATGAATACGTTTCAATACAAATTGATGAAATGAATTACACTATGGCTGTCAATTTTAAAGTTCACGAAATAAAAGATATTGATACAGGTCTTGTTGTGGGCTATAAAGCTTACATTTGTGAAACCAAAGGAAACAATATCGGAGGAACTTTTAAAAAGGCTGTAACCATTAAAAATATGGAAGAAAATATATTTTTTGGAACTGAAAACGGAGTTGTTTGTAGCTTTAATTTTGATAAAAGAGAATCTTACGGAGAAATACCATTACAATATTACACGTTTGACGATAGAACAATTTATTGTGGCTGTGCTACAAAAATGGATTGTTGTGGTATTCCTCACTTAACAAAAAATACTGTAAAAAAATCTACAGTAATTAAAACAAAAACTTTTAAAAGCTCTGCTGCAAAGATAAAAGTTAGAACTAATAGAAAAGCTTATGAACAAATTGCAAGGATAAATAGTAGTTCGTTTTCTTTTGAAGATATGGACTTCTCTAATTTTACGTTTAACACAACCGACCAAAACCTTTTTGCAATTAAAGAAAAAGAAAAACAGTGGGTTGAAAAACAGTATTATATTTATTCTGATGAATTTATGAAACCTATAGCTTTATATTATATTTCTTTCAGGTATCAAGTGTGTGGCAGATATAAAAACTAGAGGAGGATAATTATGAGCTTGAATAAATTTACAAACATTACGCCAACCGAAATTAAGAGCAAGGGTGTAGTTGCTTTGGCAAACGAGCCAAATAAAACAGCTCCTTATGGTGTGGGTGGGTTAAACCCAACTAATCTAAAATTATGGTTTGACAAGCTTGGAACTTTTATTGCTGAGAAAATAAATATTATTCAATCAACATTAAAAAGTGATGACGCTGCTAGTTTTATTAAAGTTGTTACTACAGGTCTTGATTCAACAGCAGAACAGCAAGAAGATTTTGAATATAGTCTTCAGGATATAATTGTAGCTTTTACTAATGGCAAACTTGCTAATTATATGACAGCTTATGAATCTGCGTCAGGTCAAGAACTTAAATCTTTACAAACAATTCTTAATGGAATTGCAGCAAGTATTTCAGGTGCAAACACTGCACTGACTACATATAAAAATACTTTATTAGGGAATACAGGTGCAAGTAAAATAGGTCTTCCTGCAAGTTATGATACAAATCAAAGCAAAAAACTATCTGACTTAATTGATGATATTTTTAATTGCAATTTAGCTGCCAAAATAATGGTTAATTGTGTTGGTTTGACTTCTGATACTGCAAACACACGCACTAATAAAACTCTTAAGGCTTTTATTGATGACGTTTGCACATATCTTAATGGAAAAGTCAATGTTTCAGACATAGTTGACAATTTAACAAGCACAGCTACAAATAAGCCTGTTTCTGCAAAACAAGCCAAAATTCTAAAAGACTCTCTTGATACTATGTCAACAAAGGTTGAGGCGTCTATAAAAAAGATAGAACTAAATTCCACTACAGGAGTTTTAACTATTACAAAGACAGATAATTCAACAATGACAATAGATTTGCCTTTGGAATTTTTAGTTAAAAATGGTTATTATAATTCTTCTACACAAAAAATTATGCTCGTATTAGAAAATAATAACACCATTGAAATACCTGTCGGAGATTTAATTGATGAATATACAGGAGATAATACAACAATTAGTTTATATGTTGATTCTTCTGACAATAAAATGAAATTTAAAATTTCTGACACTTATAAACAAAAGATAGACCAAAACACTTCTGCTAGACACTCTCATAGCAATAAATCATTACTTGATACATACGCTCAGTCAGAAGAAAACCTTGCTGACGCTGTAAGCAAAAAACATAGTCATAGCAATAAGACTATTCTTGACAATACTACAGCTAGTTTTACAACAGCAAAAGAGTCATTGTTAAATCAACATAGTAGTGAAATTGACGAGTTGAGAGGTATGGTTCAGAGTGGAGGTACTATTATCTATGAAAACGGTGCACCTTTGCCAACGTTTAATATTGAGGACGTGGTTTATGCAGCTTTTTGCTATCAGGCAGAAAAAGCTACTCAAGCAAGCAGTTGCACAAAGGGCGGCGAAATAGATAGAAGATTAAAAGCCCTTGGGGGTTAAATAAAATTTTAGGAGGATAACTTATGTTATTTGAAAAAGGTAAAGTTTACGGTGTAGATAACGTAGGCGGCTCAAGCGTTTCTCTTACAAGAACTGATGACGCCGTTGGCTTATCTTACAGTGTGGGACAATCAGAAATTAAGAGTGATTTTGATAAACTATTCCCCTGGTGTGAAATGCAAGAAGTTGTTGACTCAGCAGGAAACGTGTTTATTAGAATACCAAAGTTTTATGCTAAAATCACCAAAAATTCTGACGGCACATATAAACACCAAATCTCAGGAACTAGATATAGTGGTTTCTCAACCTTATTTATTGACGGTAAGGGTAATGAGATTGATTATATTGACGTTGGTAAATATGAGGCTAGTGGCTCTTCATCAAGAGCTTACTCAAAAACAGGACAAACTGTTCTTGTAAACATAACTATTAACAATTTAAGAACTGCCTGCAAGGCTAATGGTGCAGGGTATCAACAATACGACTTTTTGATAGATATGATTTTAAAAGAGTTATTTTTGATTGAATTTGCCACCACAAATTCTCAATCAATTATGAAAGGTTTTACTGATTCAGGAAATACTGCAGCTTTAACTACAGGTCATACTGATGACGTAAAAACACCTAGCGGCTCTCCAACAAGCAACTCAACAGGCACTTATGCTTGTAAATATAGAGGAATTGAAAACCTTTGGGGCAATACTTGGACTTTTGTTGACGGAATCTCATTTAATCTTGAAAAAGTTTATGTTTGTACCGACCCTAATAGCTACGACGGAGCTAAAACAACAATGCCATATTCTTATATGGGCAATAGACCAACAACTTCAGAGGGATATATTAAAAGTATTGAGTATTTTGATAAGAACCCTCTTATCGGCTACATATCAGAACTTGGAGGTTCAGCCTCTACACATTACTGTGATTATTCCTGGTATGCTGACGGCGGAGTTATCTTGCTCGTTGGTGGGGGTTGGGGTGACGGTTCTAGGGCTGGGTTGTGGTATTGGAATGGTGGCAATGCTGTGTCTCGCTCTAGGTCGGACAGCGGCGGTCGTCTTTGTTATAAGCCTCTTTAGAGAGGGATAATTAAGGGGGAAACTTCCCCCTTGATATTATAATTTGACTTTATTAAATAAAGTTTGGGTAGTGTGTGCAACGCCTCTGCCACTTGCACGTTGGTGGGAATTGGGATAACGGTTCTAAGGCTGGGTTGTGGTATTGGAATGGTAACAATGCTGTGTCTAACTCTAGGTCGAACAACGGCGGTCGTAATTTAATCTAAAATATTTATTTGAAAAAGCACACACAATCCATAGCTCTTGCTAAAAAACACTTCGCAAAGAGGGTGGTTTAGTAGGTTAATTCTCGAAAGACCACTAGAAGATTAAAAGGTAAATTATGAAAAGAATTGGTTATTTGTATGATAGTATCTGCGACACAAATTTAATAAAAATAGCTATACGTAATGCTGCAAAAGGTAAAACTAAGCGACATTACATAGCAAAAGTTTTAAAAAGAATTGATTATTTCGCTAAAAAGCTAAAATATATGCTTGAATCAGACACTGTAGAATTATCTGAAAATCACACTAAAGAAATTTATGATAATTCTTGCCTGAAGAAACGAATTATAACAGTACCTAAATTCTTTCCAGACCAGGTTATCCACTGGCTCATAATTATGAAACTCGAAAAAGTTATGATGAAAAGTATGTACAAATACACCTGCGGCAGCGTTCCTAATCGTGGTGGAAAAGAAGCTAAAAAACTTGTTGTTAAAGCTCTTAATAATCACAAAATGCGATATGTTGCAAAGCTAGACATTTCTAAATTTTTCAATACTGTAAAGCCTGAGATATTATCTCAGATGATAAAACGAAAAGTAAAAGATAAAAGATTTACTAATTTAGTAGATATGGTCTTGAAGAATGGAGGAGATTGTCTTCCTATAGGTTATTATACTTCTCAATGGCTTAGTAATTTTTATTTAGAGGGCTTAGACCATTTTGTTAAAGAGCAGCTTAGAATCAAATATTTTGTTCGCTATGTTGATGATATGGTGTTAATAGATTCTAATAAAAGAAAATTACATAAAGCTGTTATAGCTATAAATCAATATCTTAATGAAATAGGCTTAAAACTTAAGCGTAATTGGCAAGTTTGGAAAATTGATTCACGACCGATAGACTTTGTTGGTTTTCAGTTTTTTAGAAACAAAATCAAGCTAAGGCGTAGAATTTATTTTAGATTGTGTAGGAGGGTTAGGAATGTTCGTAAAAAGAACAACAACATATCTCTTAAGCAAGCTATGGGAATTTTATCTTTAGTTGGTTGGCTTGCCCAAATAAGCAACGGATATAACTTTTATAAATTAAAAATTTATCCGTATGCACCTAAGAAGAAAATGAAAAAGATTGTAAGTAATTATAGTAAAAAAAGAAATGGAGGAAAGCTTTATGTCAGAAACAAAAAAAGTGTTTAGTAAAGAAAAGTGGTTAGCTGCAGCTATGGCTCAACTCTCAAGAGGGGAATTAACTCAAAGAGAGATTGATGACGCTTGTGAAATTTGGGTTGATAAGATTAACGGCAAAACTGCTGAAGAAATTGCTGAAATGACAGGGGATAGAACTTCTATCCGTGAAGATTGGTTCGTTGAAGCTTAAGGGGAGTGAGTTATGGATAAAAATTGTGAAAACGAATTATCCGTTATTCAGAAAGCAAAACAACTAATATCTCTTAGCTGTTATGTTCAAATTATTGATATTGATATTGGTAAAAAAACTATCGGTATAATACAAAACGAAATAAAGGAATTGTCTTTCAATATTCTCAAGTTTTTATTAAATGCAGACGAGTGCAGCTTAACTTACTTAAATGAAAGTGAGATAAGACGACAATATCAACGTGAAGTAATTGTTTCTTGTAAGGTGCTAGAAGCTCTTATAGATGAAATTTTAAAAAGTGAAGACCTTAAAAATGAAGCTTATATAGAAAATCTAGGAACCTTAAAAAATTTAGCTGAAGACATAAAAAAGATGACGGCTAAATGGAAAAATAACGATAAAAAATTATTAAATAAAAATATTAGTTCTACAGGAGGAGTCTAAAAGTGGAATATAAATTATTAAACAATAATAAAGGCGTTATATTGACACGTCAGCCTGAATTTGTTGACGATACTTTGTATATTACATTTTCAGGTGCTCCTGAAAACGCCACAGCAATCTTAGAAAAGCAAAATGGCGATTCTCTTTATTTAAAACTAGAAGACAACACTTGTGCTGTTCGTAATAGTTTTTTAGAAGATATATTAAAAATTACTCTTGTGGTGTTAGACGGAAGACCAAATTCTCTTAAATGGGTTTGTGAGGAAATAAAAATCACTAAACACAACAACGGGGTATTTGTTTGTCCTAATGATATGAACTTACCAGGTACTGTGGTTGAAGTTCTAGTTGAATTACACGAGATGAGAAGTTATATGAGAAAACTTGATGACAAATATTCAGAGCTTAATAAAAAACTTGAAAAGCTGCTTGAGGGTTACGATATAGTGTAAGGAGGATATGTAACTATGAAAAAGAAATTATTTAGCTTTATCGCTTGTATCGGTCTAATATTTGCTTTTGGCGTTGTTTTGTTTAGAGGTAATATAAATACAAATGTTGCCTTAGCAGCCTCTTCGGAGCAGGCTGTAGTTTTAGCAGAGTCTAACAATGAAGATTCTATTGAAACTACTGAGGAAAACCCTACATTTTTTGGAAGAATTTGGGAGTATGTTAAATCTAATTACCCTGAAATAATTACAACTATAACTGCCGCAGGAGTTTTCTTGCTTACTACAGTTCTACCAAAATATCTTAAGAAAAGAATTAAAAATCTTGATGATAAAATGCTAACAAATAATAGCACGCAAGCAGAAGTGATTGATGTTGTAAATCTCTTAATTGAAAGCTACAACAAGCTTGAGGCAAAAATTGACAAATACAACAAGGGAGAGGAAGATAGGAATAAAGCAGTATCTGACACGGTTAAAGAGTGTAGAGCAATACTTGAAATCTTAGCTACAGTATATGCTAATTCTAAAAACTTACCTCAAGGCGTAAAAGACTTAGTTAATCTTAAATATGCAAACGTTCTAAAGGCTATTGAAGAAAATAAACCTATAGAAGATACTTTAGTGGAAGAAAAGGCTGAGGATAATTCACAAGAAAAAACGGAGGTATAGTTATGAAAAATATAACAAAGGGCAAGGTGTTAAAAGCTTCTGCTGTTACTCTTGACGTTGCAGCACCCTTAATAGCAACTATAACTCAGTTTCCTATTTGGGTTGATAAGAGTTCTGCCGCCACCGTATCAGGTTTATTCTTGGTTTTTGCGTTCCTTTCTGCAATACCTTTTATGAAACAAATAAAAGCTTATCTTAAATCGCCGTCAGCGTGGTCTATGTGGTGTATTTTCTTAGTGTTATTTGTTGCGTTAAGAAACATAATAGACCAAATGCTAGTAGTGTGTTTTGTGGGTTTGATTTCTAATGCTTGTGGTGAGGGACTTTATAAGCTTGGAGAAATAGTCCAGGCTAAGCCTGACTTAGATACAACAAACAAAAATGACGGTAATTCAGGGGAGGTGTAATATTATATGGAACCTATAAAAAATGAGAAAAAAATAACTCCAGGTCAGACTATTGAAAAAATGAACGCCGCCTCTAATAAGGTAAGACGTTCTATAGTAAATTATTCAGGAATGATTGTTGGTGCCTTTATAGTATTTGTAGTAATTGTTGTATGTACAACCGATATTCGTCTTGCAAATGCTATGCAGTGGGCAGAGTTAGGACTAGCTTTTTTTATATTATTGTTTTGTTCTTATTCAATGTATATAAATTATGCTACAAGCGGAACCAAAGCAGGAAAAGAAAGCACGTGTTATAACGACACGTTAAAGGAATATAATTTGTTAAAAAGTGAAGTTATAAAAAACAAATATCAATCAAGAACTCCTGAATTTTGCAGGTATTATGTAGATGAAGAATTAAAAAATACAAAAACTAGCATTTTGTCTGAAGTTGGCATAGACTACGATATTTACAAAGAAAAATATTTAGGAAAAGACAAAAAAGAGCTTATTGATTCTAAAGATTTATCAAAATCTCAGGTGGCGGCTATTATGGCAGCTAATAAAACTGCTCAAATAAAACTTACTTCCGAAATGATTTTTAAACGTGGAAGAGGTAATAGGAGTCGCAGCCCTTTGGGTATTAAGCCTGAAACAAAAAGAAATATTGCTTATGGTTCAAAATTTATATCTACAGCTTTCACTTCTTTAATTACAGGTGTGATAATGCTTGACGTTATAGCAGAGCCTAGTTGGGCAACATTTGCGTCTTGTTGTCTAAAAGTTCTTCTTGTTATAATAAATGGCTTTATGGGATATAAGGCAGGATATAATAATATTGTGATAGACACTGTAGATTATATGAACGACCAAATTGACTTAATGCAGCAACTTATCCAATATATAGAAAAACACCCTGAACCTGAACAAACACAAGATTCTACTATTAAAGAAAACGAGTCTGAACCTGAGATTGTTGTAGAAGATTTAGAAGAAACTAACGAAGTACCTGCTAATACAACTATATAATGTAATAATAAAAACACGTCATAATATTAGACGTGTTTTTTTATTTTCTATTATCAAAAAACTATCAAAAAAGTGATAAGTTTTAATGAAAAACTGACAACTTTTTATTGTATGCAAACTATATGCAAATGCTATGCAAATGCATAATGTTTGCTATGCAAATGTTATGCAAAATTATGCAAATTAAATAAAACTAAACTAAATCAAATTAAATAAAAATAAAATTAAATAAAATATATATAACTGTCTGACTGTCAGTCTTTATATTCGACTGTTTGGCAGTTATTATTTTTAATTGTCCTGTATTCAATGTTATAAGTTAAATCAACACCTGAAAAACGACCTACAGCAACTCCTAAAGCCCAAATAATAATTGAAATAAAGAAAGCAATCTTCCTTATGCCAGGAATCAAATAAAGCGGAAGTAGGATAGTATTTATGACAATTTCTAAAATGCAAAATATAAAATAGTATGCTCTAAGTGGGATAAGTAATATTGCAAATATCCAAAAAAACAAAGACTTTAGTATTGTTAAGTCAAAGAGGTTTTTAAGCTGACCTTTTACAATTTCTTCTATTCTCATTTTGTAAGTTTTAATAGAAGTAATTTTGGTAGGTATTGAGGTTGTTAAATCATAATACATAATAAAAGTGCCTCCCAAACGGAAGGCACAGTCCTATCCAAACAAACCTTCCATTGTTGCGACACAATTCCTAACTGAATAGGCGAAAGTTTGATGAACGGCAAAAAGTCCGTACCCATACAGTTAGAATTATTGAATTGTGTCGCATAAGTATGATAACACAAATATTATAAAATTGTCAAATATTATCAAAAATTTTCAAAACTTCATAAAGTGGTGCCTATTGAAAAATTAAAAATTATATTTTATAATCATTAAACAATGGAGGAATACAAATGAAAAACCTTAGATATACAGCAAGACAAAAGAGGGCTGCTCTTAAAATGTGGCTTGAGGATAAAGTTTTTGTTTGGAAAGTGTGTCAGAAGTTTAAATGCACCGAAAGAACGTTGTGGCGTTGGAAAGCACTTTTTGACGGAACTTTACAAAGTCTAGAAAACAAATCAACACGTCCACATACACCACACCCAACAGCTCATACAAAAGAAGAGGTAGATACTATTTTAAAAATCTTTAAGAAAAAGCCAAACATTAGTTATAATGAAGCTTATGGGATATTAAGAACTAAGCACGCTTATAGCAGAAGCTATGGTGGTTTTTACAATTTTGTTCTTAGAAACAATATAAGACCTCATAAAGAGTTGGAAAAATATATACCTCAGCCTTATGATACACCTGAAATGTTGGGTATAAAATGGCAAATGGACGTTAAATACGTTCCTGTTGAGTGTTATATAGGGGAAGTTATCCATTATGACGATAATAAATATTATCAATATACAATAATTGATGAGGCTACTAGAGAAAGATTTATTTATCCATATAAAGAGCATAATGTCTCTTCTACGCTAGACTTTGTAAAAAGAGCTATTGCTTATTTTGGATATGCACCGTCAATTATTCAAACTGATAACGGTGGCGAATTTACAAACGTTAAAAAACCAAATCAAAAAGAGCCTGTAAAACACGCCCTAGATATTTTATGTGATAAATTACAAATAAAACACCAACTTATCAGAGCTTATACTCCACGCCAAAACGGAAAAGTCGAACGTTCTCATAGGAGCGACCAGGAAAGCTTTTATAATTACCTTAAATATAAAACACTCGCAGAATTAAAAAAGAAGATGATGAAGTGGAATATAACTTACAATAATCGCCCACACTCATCACTAAGAAATAGAGAGGGTAAAAAGGTTTGGTGGAGCCCTCTTCAAAAAAGAGCAGACTTGCTTGAGGTTTTAAAAGAACATAAAGAAGAATATGTGGTAAGATTTACTAAGACAGTAAAAACCATAAAGCAGATTTATGCTGCATAAATACTTAAATATTTATACTTTGCGTTAAATTGCGTTAAGTAGCTGCGATTCCCTGTACAGGGAATACCTTTTTTGTGTAATTTTTTAGTCAAACTGTATTTGTTTGACTTTTTTCTTGCAAAGTAATATTATTGTAATGATACAAAAAGGGCTTTTATCCTCAGTAAAATCAGCATTTTTCAAAAAATATAAAAAAATTTCAAAAAAGTTATGAAAAATGTTTGACAAATCACAAATGTAATGTCATAATAGTGTTGTCAGTATAGGACAACGCTATTTTTTGTTTAGCGAAAAACAACCGATATAGGTTCGTCTTAACTGACGAGCCTATATTTTTTTATTTGGAGGTTATTTATGGTTAAAGACGATAAAAACTTCATTACTATTGGGGTTCGTATAGAAACCGAAACTCATAGTAAATTGAAAGAACTTGCAAAAGCAAAATCAAAAAGCGGAATTAAACACTCACTTAGCGACGTGATTAGACTTGCAATTATCGGTATTCTTAAGCAAGAAACCGAATCAGAATAGGAGGGAAAATATGGATAAAGAGCTTAAACAACTTAAAAGTATAGTTTATGCAGAACTTATTGAAAACCCTCAAGCTTGTAAAAATGATACAGCTTTAATTATTGGAGTTTTCAAACGACTTGGAATTAACACAGCTGAATCTTATGAGAGCCTTGCAAAACGTGGGCTCTTAAGACAAGTGGAAAACGGTAGTATAACACGCTGTCGTAGAAAAATCTTAGAAGAAAACCCTGAAATGAGAGATAAGGAAGTTACAAGTCTTAGAAATGAAAAACAACAAGACTTTATTGATTTCTCAAGAATGTCAGGAATGTAAGGAGAATACAAATGAAAGTTATTGACTTTATTGAAAAATTTACAGGCACAATCGACGTTTATGATAATTATGTTGAAGAATTAAGTATAGCGTATTGTGGTGAAAAACTAACCGAAGTAGGCAAAGAACATTTTGCAAAAGCTTTACAATTACCGATAGACCATTTTGATACTGAAATTTTAGTTATTGCAGTTGATGAAAAAGGACTCAGCAAAAACGAAGTTGAAGAACGTCTTGCATTAGCTAAAGACTTATTTGAGTCTATTGCAGGTGGTTGCTCGGCTAGCGATTGGGATAAATGGTTTAGTGAAGAATAAAAAACAAAAAGCGATAATAGGAGAAAAAAATATGAATAATCAATTAAAAAAGAACTCATCTAAAAAGAAATGTGAACTTAGCAAGAATTTACTTACTAAGCGTTGTGTCATCTAGGTGGGTTCTTTTTGATTAAATAAAAAAACAAAAGGAGGAAGTTTATGACTGAACAAACACAAGAAATTATTGCAGAAGATTTACTAACACATTATTCGCTAGAAGAGGCTAAAACATTTCTTAATAACCTAAGCGAAGAGCAGAGAGAAAGTATTTTGTGTAAAATTTGGACTCTCTATCACTACAAGTTTAGTTTAGTAAGGGAGGTTTGATTATGGCACTTGAAAAAATTAAACTAGAACACAATTCTCCTGAGTGGTTGGCTTTTAGAAAATCAGGAATTGGTGGTTCTGACGCAGCTGCAATACTAGGAATTAGTCCTTTTAGAACAAATGTAGAAGTTTGGGAAGAAAAAGTCGGCTTGAAAATTCCTGAAGATATATCAGAGGAGCCGCAAGTAAAATATGGAAAAGAATCTGAAGACTTACTCGTTCAACTGTTTGCTTTAGATTATCCACAATTTGAAGTTAAGACCGATAAAACAACTGTTTATAGAAGAGGTTTTATGTTTGCGTCTTTAGACGGAGAGTTGAAAAATAAAGAAACAGGGGAAGAGGGAATTTATGAGGGAAAAACCTCAGAAATTAAAAATCATCTACTTATGGATAAGTGGAATAAACAAATACCTGATTACTATTACGCTCAGATTCTACACTATATGCTTGTAACTGATAGAAAATTTGCTTATTGTAAAGGACAACTTAAAACTAAAGGTTCCAACGGAGAACTAGAAATAATTACAAGACACTATCCGTTCTACCGAAAAGACCTGTTACAAGACTTGAAATACTTATACTTGAAAGAAAAAGAATTTTGGGGATATGTTGAAAGAAAAGAAAGACCACCTCTCATATTGCCAAAATTTGAAAGAAACACATTTTAACAAAATTAAATTTGGAGGATAAAAAATTATGTCAAATGAATTAACACTTATTTTGAAAACACCTGTAGAGGAACTTGTCCCTAAAATGCTTGCTTGGAATAATAGTGAGCTACTTGCTAGAGTCGAAGAAACTCTTAAACAATATGAGGGCGTTACTTATGATGATGAAAGTATTGACCTTGCTAAAAAAGATAGAGCTCAATTAAATGCTTTTAGTAAAGCTTTAAATGATGAGCGTATTAGAATTGGAAAGATTTACAACTCTCCATACGATAAATTCAAATCAGAGGTTGATGAGGTTATACATAAAGTTAAAGAAGTTTCTGACCGAATCAATATTCAGGTAAACGATTATGAATTAAGAAAGCAAGAACAAAAACAAAACAGTATTATTGAGTATTACAAAGAAGTTGTGGGCGAGTTCTCAGGACTTATCCCTTATGAAAGAATACACCAGGCTAAGTGGTTAAATGTTTCAACCTCAATGAAATCAATTAAAACCGAAATTGATAACATTATCGCAAATGCAAGAACTGCTATTGTGGCAATAGAGGGACTTAAGTCAGAAGATGAATCAATCTTAAAAGCTTTCTATTTTAGAACGTTAAATCTTCCTGAGGCACTTATGGAAAACGAGAGATTAAAACAAGAAAGACAAAAAATAGCAGAAATCGCAGCAAAACAAGCCGTTCCTGAGACTGAAGAAGTAAAACCTAAGGAAATACCTGAAACATTACAAGAAGAGGTTAAAATTGTCAAATTTCAGGTTGAGGGAAGTATTGCTCAATTAAAATTATTACAACAATTCTTAAGAGATAATAAAATAAAATTTACAGCCATTAAGGAGGATAAGTAGATATGGCAAATGCAATCGCAACAACAAATCAAAGAAGTTTATCAAATGAGAAACCTAAATTCTCAGCATTTATGAGCCAAGAGGCTATAAAAAAATTAGTGCAACAAGCTGTAGGTCAAAACGCTCAAAGTTTTACAACAGCTATAATTTCTGCAGTAAGCAACAACCCTGCTCTTCAGGAATGTAACCCTACAACAATCTTGTCTGCAGCATTACAAGGCGAGGCTCTTAAATTAAGTCCTAGCCCACAATTAGGTCAATATTATTTTCTACCTTTTAACAAGAAAGATAAACAAGGAAACATTATTGCAGTCAACGCTCAATTTATTTTAGGTGCAAAAGGTTATAAACAGCTAGCTATGCGTTCAGGACAATATGCAGATATTGACGTTATTGAAATTAAACAAGGCGAATATAAGGGCAGAGATAAAGCTACAGGAAAACAATTATTTGAGTTTATTGAAGATGACGACCAAAGAGAGAATCTTCCTACTATTGGATATATGGCTTACTTTGAATTACTTAACGGCTTTAAGAAAACTGTGTATTGGACTAAAACGAAAATGATAAAACACGCAGATACCTATTCTCAAGCTTTTAGTGCTGAAAAATACGACGATTATATCAATGGTAAAATACCACAAAAAGAATTATATAAATACAGCTCATTTTGGTATAAAAACTTTGACGAAATGGCTTTTAAAACTTTAATCAGACACTTAATCTCTCAATGGGGAGTTATGAGTATTGATATGCAAAAAGCTTTTGAAATGGATAATTCGGTTATCAATGAAAACGGAGAAGCAATCAACGTTGAGTTTGAAGAAGATAATACTGTTTCTCCTAACGAAACTATAGAGCCTGTAGTTACAAACGTTACACCTGAAGAAAGTGAAGAATTTGATTTCTTTGCTGACGAAAATAAGGAGTAATAATGAAATTTGAGGTTGTAGGTTCTCCTGTTGGAAAAAAAAGACCTAAATTTTCAACAATTCACGGCTACGCACAAGCTGTTAAAGCTAAAGAAGATGTTATATATGAAAATTTGGTAAAAGTTTCTTTTCAGCAGGCTAAAACGGTAGATTATGATTTATTTAACAAACCGATAAAAATGAAAATTACTGCTTTCTTTGCAGTATTAAAGTCTTTCTCTAAAAAGAAAATCGAACAGGCGTTACAGGGCAAAATATTCCCTGTAACAAAGCCTGACGTAGATAATATAGCAAAAATTATTTGCGACGCTTTAAATGACGTTGCATACAAAGATGATACTCAAATAGTTGAGCTAACAATAGTTAAGAAATATGCAATGGAACCAAAAGTAGAAATTACTCTTGAAGAGTATTTGTAGGAGGTAACTAATGTCAAATGAGTATTTCCCACACGATTACGGTGCGAGGTTGAGTTTAAGAGGAGTCCGAAAAGACTTTGGGTTAGAGGGTGTTGGTGTTTATTGGTGTATTGTTGAGATATTGCACGAAGAGGGTGGATATATCAAAGAAAACGATATAGACAATATAGCTTTTGATTTACAAGCAAAACCTGAAATGTGTCAGGCAATTATTAACAACTATGACCTATTTGTCAATAAGAAAGGAAAAATCTATTCGGAACGTGTCCTTAAGAACATAAAGAAGAGGGAGGAAATTACTATAGCTCGTAAAAAAGCAGCAGAAGAACGTTGGAAAACAAGAAGTTCTGATACTCCTGAAAGTGAAACTCCACACCCGTGTTTACCCATAAACAGGGACGATAAAGGTTCTGAAGAATCTGATACTGATGATAAATTCGCAGAAAAGGTGCAGTGGTTTAGAGATATATTAAAACAAAAATGCCAGGAAATAGCAGATAGTTATAACAATGCTTTTGAGTTACTTGGCGACCCTTGTTTTAGTCTTGAAGAATATCTAAACAATGTTATTGATGAAATAGCTAATAAACGAACTTTAACTATCAATCATAGAAATATTGATACTATTGATTTTCTACAACAACTCGTTTATTTCTTTAAAGATAAAGAAACTATGAACGATTTGTACAATGTAATTATGGAAGTTCAAGAAAAAGCTAAAAAGGGCGAAGTGAAAAATAAACAAAATTATTTAATATCAACCATTTGGAATCAAGGAAAGATGACCTTTAATGGTTAGACGGAGGAAATATGAAAAACAACAATAACAAAATAAATTTAGCAGGAACTGTAGTATTAGAACCTACAACTTATAATTGCTGCGGCGAGAACTTTTATTCTTTCTTGCTATCGGTAAAACGTAACAGTGGAAAGGAAGATATAATTCCTGTAAACATTTCACAATTATTACAAGAAAAAATTACACCAGGAGAAAAGATTGCTATTAAGGGTCAGGTCAGAACATATAACAGGGTTATAGACAATAAAAACAGGCTTATTATTACAGTATTTGCTCAAGAAGTTTTGAGTTACACTGAAGATATTAACAGTGTTGAGATTACAGGGTCTTTTTGTAAGGCTCCTAAATATAGAACTACACCACTAGGACGTGATATTTGTGATATTCATCTAGCTGTAAATAGAGAACGTGGAAAGTCAGATTATATTCCTTGTATTGTTTGGGGTAGAACAGCTGCTCATATAGGTCAACTTAATGTAGGAAAAAAAGTATCTATCCAGGGCAGACTTCAAAGCCGTGAATATGATAAGAAATTAACTGATGACGTTATTTTAAAGGGTGTAGCCTACGAGGTTTCAGTAAATAGAATTTATGACGCTGATGAAATTAAAGAAGTAGTTGTATGAGTGGAAGTTTATATTTTAAGGATATTAAATTACCTCATAGAGCAAACCACTATTTTCATTTAATACACGAGTCAAAACTTGGAAAATTGTATTATATTCACACCTCAGGCGTTGTTTGTGTTAGGTACAAAAACGGAAAAGAAAGAAAACTTGAGGGCTTTATAAAAGATGATGATTTATATGTAAAAATTGAAAATAAGGCTGTAAAGGTTAAGTCTTTAGTTGCTAGAGAAATGTGTCCCAAATACAATTCTCAGCAATACAGTGTAGTTTTAAAAGACGGCAACCCTAAAAATTGTGATTGGTATAACATAGAAATATTTACAAAGCAAGAATTAGGAAAGAAAACAGGTATTTTAGCAGGAAAAAATAAAAAGGTTTCCATAAACGGTAAAGTGTATGAGTCTGTTAGGGCTGCAGCAAAAGAATTGTTTGTAAGTTATCAGACATTATTAGATTATTTATCAGGCAAAGTAAATAAAAGTGTTATACCTAAAAATATAAAAAATAAATATTGTGAGGATAAAAATTATGAATCAAATTAGAATAAATGAAATCGTTTTTAAAAGAATTATGGACGCTGTTAAATGTAGTGTGGCACGTGATGAGTCAAGACCTATTTTAAAATTTATCAAAATAAAAGTTACAGGGAATAAGCTTGTTGCTTACTCCCTTGACGGATATAGGGCTAGCAGAGTTACGGTTTCTCTAGGAGAAAATGTTGATTGCGACTTTTTTGAGGGATATATTAAACCTATTCAAATTAAAGTAAGTAAAAATGGCATTAACGACGTTGTTTTATGTGCTGATGAAATTCAGACTACTGTTCAGGTTAAAACTGAATACGGACTCCTTTCTTATGTGTTCGACAAACCTGCAGGAGATTATGTTGACGCCGATAAGATATATGACGGCGATAGAGAACACGATAGAGAGTTTGCAGTAAATGCCAGATATGTTGTTGAGGCTATGAAAGTAATTGAAAAGACCTCTTTAAATAAAAATAATATGGCAATTATTGAGTGCAAAGAAGACCCTATTAAGCCTATTATAATTCGTTCTAAAGAATCGGACTTTTTAAACGAACAACTTATTTTACCTATTAGAATTTTTAAGGAGGAAGAATAAAAATGACTAATAAAGAATTTGAGGCAAAGTGTATTGAAATTGTAAAAAATTACGCTAATGAGCATTTGGATATTAGCGATAATAAACAAATAACTGAAGAAGACGTCTATATTGTTTGGCAGTGCAAAACTCTTCAAAATAATAAAGCTTTGGTTAGTACCAATCTGCACGACGGTATGTATTATGAAATTACTCTTAATGGAGATAAGCAAGAGATTTATCTTGACGCTTATAAAAAATTTGAAAACAGGTGTATCAGGTTTTAAGGAGGCTTTATGACATTAGATGAAGCAAGGAAACACATAGGCAGCATAGTTAAATATATTCCTTTTAAGGGCTGTGATGAATCTCAATGTGAGTATGGAGAAATAACTAGCGTAAACGATAAATATGTATTTGTTAGATATGGAAGAGAAATTAACAGTAAAGCAACAAGACCTGAAGACCTGAAATTATCTTAATTTACAAGGAGAAGATATGGCAAAAATTAGGAGAGTTTTGTCTTGGAGTGGAGGTAAGGATAGTTCTGCTAGTATAGTTGTATGTTATGAAAATAATATTCATATAGACGCTGTCGTAATGTCTGAAGTAATGTTTGACCACCTTAGAAATATTAGTGGTGAAAACCCTAAACATATAAAATGGGTGTATGAGGTTGCTATACCTATTATTGAAAAAAAGTTTGGATATAAAGTCATCATTGTAAAAGACAAAAGTGATTATATTAAAGAATTTAACCACATAATCAAAAAATCAAAAAAGGTTGAGAGAAATGGTAAGAAAGCGGGTTGGTTTATTGGTGGAATGTGTGTGGGTAATGACCGATTAAAAATGCGTCCATTAAGAAAGTTTTTTAAAGAGTTTGGAGAGTGCGAAACTATAGTAGGAATTGCTGCAGATGAACATAAGAGGCAAGAAACAAAAACAATGAACGGAAAAAGAAGTGTGTTGGTTGAATATGGAATTACTGAAGAAATGACGTATGATATTTGTCGCAAATATAATTTACTATCTCCTACTTATGACGATAAAAAAAGGGGTGGTTGCTGGTTTTGCCCTAATCAATCTATTGAAGAGTTTGCAAACTTAAAGAAAAACTATCCGCAACTATGGGAAGAGCTTAAAATTTTATCTCAAGACACTCAAATTGTTAGTCAAGGTTTTAAATATGGAGAAACCTTTGATTGTGTTGAAAGACAAGTAGATTGTATTAACAACCAACTCTCTCTATTTGATTTTATAGAAACCACAGGAGAAAGCGTATGACGTTAGAAGAAATTGCAGATATAATTTATCAATGTGCTGAAAATTCAAACCCTAAAAACATATCGGCAGAAATTGATAGTATTTGTAGATATTTGACAATGAAAGCAAAAAGCAAATTAGAAACAAGGGGGAAGTATGAACGAAAAGCCAAAAATAACAAAATTTAGAAGACCTATAGAAATGCTTAGCAATCAATTTTGTCAACCTCAGATAATGAAAGACGACTTTTCTTTAACTGCAACTTTTACTGAAAAAATAATGAGCCAGGTTGTGGCTTTATCAGATAAAAATAAGCTTGAATATATCATAAATACAATACAAAATTTTATGATAGAAAATAATGTTTCAACTTGTTTTATCTTAAACAAAGAAGAGTTGATTGATTGTTTGCAAGAACATAACAAACTTCATCTTCAAATAGAATCTCTTAAAAAAGAAAATTTAACACTTAAGCAAGGACTTGCTGTTTATAAAAGTGGCGGCAGAAATATGGGCAAGGCTGCTGTTCAAAAAATTCTAGCGTTTGATACATTAAAAGAAGAAAATCTTAAGTTGAAAGAATTGCTTAAGGAAAGGAGTGAAAATGGCACAATGTAAAGGCTGTGGAGCCGATATTATTTGGATAGAAACTAAAAATAACAAGCGTATGCCTTGCGATATAAAAGAAACAACAGTTATTACTATTGACGGTAGAGTTGTTGAGGGATACATACCTCATTGGATAACTTGTCCTAAAGCAAACGAATTTAGGAGGAAATCAGATGAAAGTAAATAATTGTATAAATTGTCCTTTTTCTAAAGAGAAAAGGTGGCACTCAACATATAAGCCTGCAGGCTATCATACAATAGGAATTTCGCACAGGTATCATTACTGCGAGAAATTTCAGACAAGGTGTTTACAGGTTAAAAAATGTAATCTATCAGGAGGCGTGTGTAATGAAAAAATACAAAAGGCTAACTTTTAGAGAAAAAGATTGGGTGGGTGTTGTTGACGAAACGGACGGAGTTGTGTCAACCAACTCTCAAGCTGTACACCGACTAGCAAACCTTGAAGACGATATAGAACAAGGAAAACTATCGTATCAGCAAGACAATCTTGCAAAAATAAAGAAATTAGAATCTGAAGTTCAGCAAGTTACAAGCAAGTTAAATTTAGAAATTAAACTTAGTAATGGTTTAATGAAAATTAACCACAAACAAAGGCTAAAAATAGAACAATTACAAAAACAACTTGACTGTACTAATGCTAATTATAACGTATTAAATAAGAAGTATTTAGACGAGAAAAGCAAGTTAAAAATATCTAAATTTGATTCAGTGGCAAGTCTTGAAAAAGCTTATCAGGAACTTGAAAAAGAGTTTACCTTAAGAAATATTAAGCTAGCCCTTTATGAAAAGGCTAAAGACAGTGATTCAATACTACAAATGTGTGCTACTGAAATCGCCGAGAGAGATAAGCACATAGCAGAGCTAGAGGAATCAAATAAACAACTTGTTAGAAATAATACTCAGACAACGCAAAAATTTGTTTCTGAGCACAATAAAGTTGTAAAACTAAAGCAAAAAATTAAAGAAATAACAGGGGAGGAATTTTAGATAATGATTAAATGTAAAGATTGTGAACATTGCATATTTAATGAATCTAAAAATGGTAGAAGCATATATTTCTGCAGACACTCTAAAAGCCCTAGTGTTTTAGCAAGGACTGCAGGTCAAACTGAAATATGTAGAACTGAAAGACGCTCAACCGAATTTACAATAAAAAAGACGCCTAAATGGTGTCCTTTAAATGAGGTGCAATAATGAGAATTGATGAATTTGAGTTTAGAAACGAAAAAGGTCAAGAAATTGAGCCAACAAAAGCTATGCTTGTTTGTTACATAAAATCACTTCATAAAGATATAAAAATACTAGACAAAGCTCTTGAGCTAGCTTGTAGCAATAGTAATTTTCAACAAACCTGTGATTTTTGTGAATATAGGGAATACAGCGGAAGTGGAGATTGTCCTTGTTATTGTGAAACTGAGCAAGGTTTTGAGCAAAGGCAGGCAATAAATTATTTTAAACAACAAGCAGAGCGAGAGGCAAAATTGGATAAAGAGTTTTCAGAAGATTTATTAGGGGAGGAAGATTAACTATGAATAATCAATATGGGATAAAAGTTAAATCAAAGAGTTTTACCTGGTTTATGTGTATTGGTGTTGTAATTATTGTTTCAATGCTTTTAACAATGGGTTTTTTATTATATAAAACAAATAAAACAGATTACGATAAATTCCTTAATACAATGCCGTCTGAAAATTATATAGAAGAAGATTTAGAGGATAAATTATTAAGCAGAAATATTGATATTTTGGATAGTAAAAAAGAAAACGACCAAATATTCTACACGGTATCTATTAAGTATGTTCACAATACAATACCGATTCAGCAGCATTATTTGGTTTTATACGAAGCTACAAATGAGTGCATTTGGGTTTATAGAAGTCATAGATTGTTGGCTGAGTATAAATAAGGCAAAGGAGTTGGGTATTTATGAAAATATATGTAGATGAATTTCCTAGAAACTGTGCTTTTTGTCCTCTTTGTAATGCAGATTATAAGGGAGAGCTTTATTGTAAGCAGCTTGACGCAATGCTAAAAGAAGACAATGTTATAACAGATTATAAAGAAAGAAAAAAGAACTGTCCGTTAAAGCTTATATCTAAAATAAAAAATAACAAATAGGAGAAATAGAATGAATAAGATTGAAAATTATTTAATAAACAAAGGAATAAGAACTCAATACAAAGGCTTTGACTGCCTTGTAGAGGCTATTAAGCTAGTGCAAAAGGATAAAAGCTATAAATATAACATTACGAAAAGATTATATCCTGACGTAGCTAAAACTCTTGACGAAACAGCTAGTAAGGTAGAACGTGCAATCAGACACGCAATATCTAAATCAAAAGTTCTTAATATGACTAATGGCGAATTTATTTCAAGAGCAGCTTTAGAACTTAAGGCTAGTTAGGAGGCGTTATGGCTAAGAGTTGTAATGAATATATTAAAGAGCTTAAAGAAGAGCTGAAAAAAACGCAAATCGAGCGAGATATATATAAGTCTGAATACAATATAGCAATAGCTGCCAACAAGCAGCTTGCAGCTAACAATGCTAAGACCTGTATTAACTGTCAAGAGGTGGCGGAGAACGACATAATGTGTATCAAATGCCACGAAGAGATTGTAAAGCGTTTAAGATTATTATTATTTGCTGTTGTAAGAAATTCAACAGTTGCCCCTATAGGTTATCAACTTAAAAAAACTGAAGAGGAAATAACAAATAAAACATTTGAAACAATCAAGGACGCTGAAAAGATTGTTGATTTTGAAAAGATGAGGAAGTTTATGAATCTTGCCTCAGAAAAGGAGAATCGTTATGACAATTAAAAGTTTTTGTATTTTAATTTTAATTATTTGTGTAAGTTTTACTTGTGGGGTTATTTCACTTGCTGCAGGTAAACTAATCGCACTTTGTGCAGGTTTATTGCTTGGTGGTGCAGCTATATTAGCCGCCACCTTTACAATTTATCTAGTAAGCCAGGAACGAAGTTTAAAGCGAACAAAAGAAGAGCTAGAACCCATTAAGAGTACCAGGAATAAAAATGGAAAATCGAAAAGAGTATAACTGCAAGAATTGTGCAAACAAAGGCAGCAGATTTTGTGCTTTCTGCACTACAGTTGTTTCTCCTAGTAATAGAACAACAAGACCAACAAATTACAAAGAAGAGCCAAACACAGCTTTCTTGAGAATACGCCTAAATATAAAAGAGCCACCTTTGGGAATAAAGCCACGCTATATTCACGAAGAAGAAAGAGCTCTTGAGCTTGGCGAGGCAATAAATAGATATACAAGAGCTAAATTCCCTATCCCTATAGAGTGGGTAGAGGAATATAACGAAATTAGAGCTAGATTAAAAAAGCGAGATAATGAACGTTGCGGCGGCAATATACCACGTTAAAAGGAGTTAAAAGTTATGGCAAGACAAAAAGCATATTTTAAGTATGATATACCTACAAGTGTAGTAGATATTGTTAAAACTATATGCGTAGATTATAATCGCAGAGAAAGAGCTATCAAATATGGAACCATTACAGGCGAAGTGTTAGCTAGATATGTTGAGCTTAATGCTATAATTGATAAAGCCCTTGAGGATATTGAAGTTGGTGTCAGAAAGTGTCTGATAACCGATATTCAAAAAAAGCGTGGCTATTACTTTTCTGACGCACAATATTTAATGGCAAAATGCACTTATTATAGTCGCAAAAGAAAGTTTATATTCGATATTGCCAAAAGCCTCGCCCTACTATAATATATATTATTACTATAGTATATTATGTTATGTAATGTAAATATAAATATATATTATACAATAATAAAGCAAGTGCACTCTACTTAGCACAACAATAAATAGGGACTAAATAAAGTAACTTGTGTGCTAATATAGATAATAGTAAATGTGCCATATATCCATTGAGATTAGAGCCCTTATATTCCAACACGGAGTATTTGGGCTCATTTTGTTTTTATAAGGAGAGAAATGAAATGAGTCAAAAAAAAGAATCTACAGTAAAAGGAAAGAGAAATAGTAAAGGTCAGTTTCAAAAAGGTAACACTGAGGGGAAAAAGTTTGAGAAAGATAATGAGGCTGCTCTTAAGTTTAAAGAAGAGTATTGCGACTTGATTATTGAGTATTTTAGCAAGCCTCCTACAAGAGTAGAATATAAAGAAACTTATTATAAAGGCGAACTTACCTCAAGAACACCTATAATTTTACCTGAAGAGTATCCAACATTTGAAAGATTTGCAGCTCAAATAGGTGTATCTACAGGGACTCTAAAAAATTGGTGTGAGAAGAACCGACGTTTTGCAGACTGTTACGCACGTGCGAAAGAGATTCAGCTAGGCAAACTTACGTCAATGGCTGTAATAGGTGTATATAACCCTATATACGCAAAGTTTGAAGCAGTTAATAATCACAATCAGAAAGATAAGCAAGAAGTTGATACAAAGGTTACAGGTGCTCCTGTAGATGAAAAGACCTTAAAGCTTATTGAGAGAGTGGAGAAAAGGTTAAATGCCGAACCAAACAAAGATAACTGCTAAGAATTATACTGAGTATATAGACAAGATTCGCAAAGCTGAATTTGAGTATTGCAGAAATGACGTAGTTTATTGGGCTAACAATTATTGCGTAATAGAAGATAAAGACTCTCCTAATATTATAGAACAATTCCGTGCTTGGGACGCACAAAACCAGGTCTTAAGAGAATTTGAAGAGAATAGGTTAAACTTAATACTGAAAGCTCGACAAATGGGTATTACGTGGCTTGCAATATATTATTGTACACACGATTTAATATTCAATCTAGGACATACAGTCGTTGCTCTATCAAAAACTGAGGACGACGCAAAAGAGTTAGTAAGGCGTATGAGTGTCGTTCTCGACAATATGCCTGAAATATTGCTAGGTGGCGGCTTGACGTATTATAAGACTGCAACGGCTATTACTATCACAAATAGCAAAGGCAAGCTTATATCAACGTTTAAAGCTTTCCCTGCAAGCCCTGCAGCAGGACGTTCCTTTACAGGTAATATTCTGCTTTTGGACGAGTGGGCGTTTCAGGAATATGCTGAAGAAATTTGGACTTCTGCATATCCAACAATCAACCGTCCAACAGGTGGTAAAGTTATCGGTTTATCTACAATTAAAAAAGGTACACTTTTTGAGAAGTTGTGGCTAGAAGATAACGCATTTCATAAGATATTCCTCTCAGTGTTCTCTGACCCTCGTAGAACACTTGAGTGGTATGAAAGTACTGCAAAAGATTTAGGAGTTAAGGTTAAACAAGAATATCCTCGTACAGCTGAAGAAGCTTTGAGTAATTTGGGTGGTAGTTATTTCAATGAATTTGATTATAACGTTCACACTTGCACACCTTTTAAAATTCCTGAAGATTGGTCTATTTATAACACTATGGACTATGGTCTTGATATGTTTGCACATTACAAGATTGCCATAGATAACGAGAAAAATGTATATGTATTTCACGAGATATATAAAAGTGGCTTAATTATATCAGACGCTGCAGCAGAAGTTAAAAAAGCTGAACTTGTTGAGCTTGATGACGGAACTGTAGAGAGTTGGTATAGTCCTCGTATTAGACTTGCTCCTCCTGATATGTGGAATCGAAACCAGGAAACAGGGAAGAGTAGGGCGTTAGCTTTTTCTGAAAATGGTCTTGACTTGGTACAATCAAATAACGATAGAGAGGCAGGGTGGCTACAGGTTAAAGAATTGATGAAGATTATCACTCTTCCTGACGGAACTAGAACAGCTAAATTAAAGATATTTAGAAATTGCCCTAATTTAATCAGAACTTTACCACAGCTGCTAATTGACGAAAAGAATTATAATGATTGTGCTAAAGAGCCTCACGAACTAACTCACGCTCCTGACGCTCTGAGATACTTTGCTATATATTGGACTCAGCCGCCTGAATCTAAAGTGCGTAAAAAGGTCAGATATAGACCAGACCAACTAGAAGATTATTATAACGCACGTACTGAAGAAGAAAGGCAACAAATAATAAAAAGATATGGAGAACCTGAACTATGAAAATAGATTTAAGTAATACAACAAAGTTAGCGTTCTTTCAAGACTTATATCGCACAGCAAGAAATCAATCTGAAGAGTTATACGAGAAGATTGAAAAATATGTTAAGCAATACAAAGGAGATGATGAAATTGACGGCTCAAACGTTAAAGCGAGTTATGTAAGAAATATTACATACGAGCTAATTGAAAGCCAGGTTACAAGCTATTTACCTAACCCTGCTGTATCTCCTGAAATGTATAGTGAGAAAAATGAAAGAAATGCTAAAAGTATTGAAACGCTGTTAAAAAACAAGCGAAACAAATTACCTTTTGAGAAATTAAATGATATTGATGAAAGGTTTAACCCTGTTTATGGTGGCTCTATATGGCTTGTAGAGTGGGATAATTCTATTACCACTCATAACACTGTGGGAGATATTAAGCTTAGCTGCTTAAGTCCCAAAAAGTTTACAGGACAACCTCACATTTACGATATAAAAGAAATGGAATATTGTTTCATTGAGTTTGAAACAACCAAAGATGATATAGTTCGTAGATATGGTGTAACGCCTGCTGTAGCAGATGAAACCGAATCAGATGAAAATGCAGATGAAGATACAGCAACTTTGTATGTTTGCTATTACAAAAACGACAAAGACAAGGTTTGTCAATATATTTGGTCTGCAGATACACAGTTGTCTGATATTGAAGATTATTACGCACGTAAATATCAAATTTGTAAACATTGTGGAAAAAGAAAAGAAATTTGCACTTGTGAAAAACCTGAATATGAATTGATGAACGAAGAATATGAAGAGTTAGATAGAGATATTGCTCTTTCTGACGGCACGATTCTTCCTGCTATGTGTGTGGTAGTTAAAGACGGACAAGTTGTTACTGAAACACAAAAACAACAAGCTATAAACCCTGAAGACGGCAGCGTTATGTTAGAAGACGTAAAGGGTGTATTATTACCTAAAATGATAGACGTTGAAGTTCCTAAAATGGAAAAAACAAAGCTTCCGTTCTATACTCCAAATATTCTTCCTGTAGTAATTCGTAAGAATATATCTGAAGAAGATAATCTACTTGGGCAATCAGATTGTGAGGCTATCCGCCACCAACAACAAGGCAGCAATAAGATTGAAACTAGAATAGTTGAAAAATGTATAGGTAGTGGTGTATTCCCTATGGTTCCTGAAAGCTTTAATGGAGAGTTAGATAATTCTTTGTGGAAAAAAGCCTTTAGAACTAACCAGTCAAACGCAAAACTGTTCGGTAGAGTTGATTTACAGGTTGATATTTCAAGAGATATTGCAGAGGCTGATAGAATCTACGACCAGGCTAAACGTATTCTTGGTATTTCTGATAGTTATCAAGGACAATATGATAGCTCTGCACAAAGTGGAAAAGCTAAACAAATACAAGTTAATCAGTCTGCAGGTCGTCTTGATAGCAAGCGTAGAATGAAAAACGCAGCTTATGCAGAGATTGACCAGATTATTTTTCAATATTATTTAGCTTATGCTGACGAGCCACGTCCTGCAGTTTATATTGACGAACAAGGTAAAATGCAAAACTATATATTCAATAGGTATGATTTTATTGAACGTGATGACGCAGGAGAGTGGTATTACAATGATGAATATTTATTCTCTACTGACGCTTCAGTTGACGTAGATAAGCAAAGAGAAGTCTTGTGGCAAGAGAATAGGGCTAACTTTCAACAAGGAGCTTACGGCGACCCTAAGTCATTAGATACATTACTTATCTTTTGGCAAAATATGGAACGCACACATTATCCTTTTGCTCACGACAATGTTGAAAGAATCAAAAAAATGATTGAAAAACAACAACAAATATTAGCTATGCAACAACAAATAGATACTCTTGCTAAAGATAATCAAAACAGGCAAGAATATGAACAATATTTGTTATCTAAATTACAAGGAGGAGTAAACAATGGCACAAAATAAGAAAAACGAATTAGATACAACGTATCAAACAAACCTTAAAGCTAATGCTAATACTCCAAATGTACAGCCAACACAGGAAATTAAGCCTGTAACACTTGATACAACATATCAGGGTAACGCAGAGGCTTTATATGGGGGACATAATGGTTCTTGGTGGCAAGAACAATATTCTTCTCAAAGTAATGACGTTACAAGGAATATGATTAAAAAGGCTGCTGATTATTACGGCTACAAAATAGATGAAAGCTTAGTAAACAATCAAAATTTATCTTTTGGAGATAGATTTAAAAATGCAATCTCTGCAGGTGTAACTTATGCGAATTATATTTCAGACAAAGCAGCAAGCAGTAAAAGTGCTGCCGCTACTACTTTAGGCGAAAATAATAATAATTCAAAAGTTGTTACTTATACTAGCAATCAATCTCAAACGCAAGAAAGCAATAATGCTACTCCTGTTGCGACTAACAGTGAACCTGTTGACAGCTACGAGGAGTTTTTGAGAAAGAGGGCTGAGGGTTATCAGGAAAACTATGATAAGCAAATTCAAGCTATTGAAGAGCAAAAACAACAAGCTCAAGAAATGGTGGAGTTGCAACGCCAACAAACTGAACAAAATGCAGAGAACGAAAGACAAAGGAATATAATCGACGCACGTTCTAGTTATGAACAAAACAAAGCCACTGCAGGAGCTAATGCTGAAGCTTTAGAAAGTATGGGACTAAATCAAAGTGGATATAGTGATTACTTAGAAAGTAAAGCTTATGCGACTCAAAGAGCAGAAACACAATCTGCCAACGCTAATGCTGAGGCTATAAAACAAGACGCTAAGTATATTGCCGACTCAAACAAATTAGAGATAGAGCAAAACGCTAGTCAAAATAAGCTTGACGCAGAAATGACTTACGCAGAAAATATGTTAAATAATGACGCAGCTATCGTACAGTATAAAGAACAACAAGAAAAAGAGAAGAAAGCTGCTTATTCTGAATTGTTATCTTATGCTAATAATGGTGCTTATACTAAAGAACAGTTAGAAAGTCTTGGTTATAAATATGGCTTGTCTGAAGAAGATATTACAAGTCTTGGGGACGCAGCTATCAAGTACCAAGAAAAACAAGACAAAGAAAAACTAGAGAAGAAAGCTGAAGATATTAGAAGTTATTATACTGCTTTATTAGACTCTGCAAACTCAGGAGAATACTCTGCTGAACAGCTTGCCTCTCTTGGTGCTGAATATGGTCTTAGCGATAGTCAAATTGAAGACCTTAAAACTGCTGCTAATACCTATATTGTTAATAAACAAGATAAAAACTTTAAGGAATTGATGAGCAAGGTAGATATGGAAGGCTTTGATAGTATTAAATCTGCTTTAAAAAATGGAGATATTTCTCAAGAGCAATACGATACTATTGTTGCAAAATATCAATCTAATTACTATGAGTCTTACTCTTCAATTATTGAAAGCGATTTCGGTTCTGCAAATACAGGTGAAATTGATAGAGCTTTAAAGAGTGGATATATTACTCAAGAACACTATAACAGTCTTAAGACTAAATATAATGCAGGCGTGTCAAGTGCAATATCTGCAGCATCATTATTCTATCTAAACGGAAGTCTTGTTGATGAAAGCACGGCAAAGGCTGTAAAAGAAAAGCTTTTCTCTACAGGCTGGCTTACTGATGATAATAAAAACAAAATCAATAGTCTTTATGATTCTGCTTTTACTAAAAAAGATGACGGAGATGACGGCGGCGGTGGTTGTTACACAGGGGACACCTTAATAACTATGGCTGACGGCACTCAAAAAACTGTAGATAAGTTGCTTGTTGGAGATAATGTTCTTGTCTTTAACCACGAAACAGGCAGCCTTGACTCTTCTCCTGTTTCATATATTTATTATGATTCCGAGAAAGAGTATGACGTACTTAAGTTAAGGTTTGACAATGAATCAGAAGTAAATGTTGTTTACGGACACGGCTTCTTTGATATTGTTCTTAATAAATACGTTTTAATAAACTCAGATAATGTTAAGGACTATATAGGACACAAATTCTATTATATTAGTCAAGAAAACAACGAGTTTAATAAACAAGAAGTTTGTTTGGTGGGATATGAAACATATAAAGAGAATACTGAATGTTACAGTGTTATTACAGCAAATCATTTTAATAGCGTTTCTAACGGAATATTAACTATTACTGATGACGGTAATCGTCCTGCAGGTTTATTAAAAGGCTTCTATAATGTGTTTGATTTAGATGATAATCATCAATACATAAAGGAGTCAATGCAGGAAGACATAAATAAATATGGCTTACTTCCATACGAAAGCCTAAAAGATTGCGTTTCAGAAGAAATATTTAATGCTTTCAATGGTTCTTATCTAGGCGTTGCTATAGGAAAAGGTCTTGTAACGCTTGATGAAGTTAAGGGTTATATTGAAAAGTTTTTATAAAAATCAAGTAATAGGAGTAAATAAATGAAAACACTATCAATGATTAAACAAGAAAATATGTATAAATCAGGTGCGTCTTCTTTATTGTCTAATAATCAAAAAAACACAGCCCTTTCTAGAATTGAAGAAAAACAAAAACTAGAAGAAGAATCTTCAAAAAATAAAGGTGGTTTCTTTGGTGGTCTTGGATATACTTTTGAAAAGCTAGGACTTGGCTTTCTAAGCAGTATTGAGGGTATATGGGACTACTCTGCAGGTGGTTTAGCTAAATTGTTTGGTGCTGATGATTGGGCTGAACAACAATTCGCTAATGATTGGGTAGATTATAATCACGCTGATGATTGGTATAACCCTACTGAGGGTTGGAAAGTTGCAGGAGATATAGCAGGTGGTATAGGTACAAGCTTACCTGCTATAGTTACTGTAGCTGCTGCAGGTGCTATAGCTGTTGCGTCAGGAGGAACTTTATCTCCTGTGGCAGCAGGCTTGATTTCTGCAGGTATTGCAGGCTTAGGAGCTGCAGGTAATGCTACAAAAGAGGCTTATCAACAAACAGGCGAGCTTAGTGGTAAAGAGTTCGGATATGGTGCTTTGGTTGGTGTAACTGAGGGTGCTATAGAGGGAATTTCTGCAGGCATTGGCGTTGGTACAGGTCAAGTAGTAAAAAATATTTCTAAGTCTTTTGGTAAAGAAATTGCAACTTCTGCTACAAGGCAAACTTTAGGTAAGGCTATAGTTAAAGGTTTTATTGGAGAAGCTTTTGAAGAGGGTGTTGCAGAATTAGTTTCTCCTGTATGGGCTAGATTGACTTATGACCCTAATGCAAAAGACGCAACGTTCCAGGAGATAGGATATGCTGCGTTAATAGGTGGCTTAAGTGGTGCTATTATGGGTGGTGCTGACGTTTCTCTTAGAAATATTACAAGTACTGCTAGAGGTAGCAAAATTGCTGCAGAAAACAAGCAAGACGGCGTATTAGAAATGGCAAGAGAGTTAAGTGTTTATGAAAAACAAAATAACACTCAACTTGAATCGTTTGAACTTGTAAATAACGTGTATAATGAATTACAGGCAAGTATGAAAAAAACAAACGGAACTATCTCCACTGTTAAACAAAAAATGTTGCTTGGAGTGCTTGAAAAGGCAAATACGACGGCTGTGTTCTCTCCTATAGTTAATAAAAGTGCTATGAATATCGTAAATAATGCAGAAGTTATAGCTGAAAGACTTACTGCATTTGGATATACTGACGCAAAGGGCAACCCATTACAATTTACTGCAGAACAAATACGTCAAGGCGTTGATATGAACAACCCTAAGTCTTTCTCTAAAGCTTTAAAAACTAATGATATTTTGAGAAGCTTAGCTGTTGCTGACGCTACAGGACAAATATCAATCAATGCTGCAAAGTTTAAAGAGTCGGTTCTTATGGGGCAACAATTAAGCTCTCAGGTTGATTTAAACAGGTTTATTGAAACAGCTACTGAATCAGAACTTCAAGCTGTTGGAGAAAAACTTGGTATTGATAATTGGGAAACTATAACCAACGACCAACTGTTAGACAAAATTACTCAGTTTGTTGAAAATGACGGGGTAGAAACTTATAAAAAAGAACGTCTTATTATCAGAGAGGCTGAAAATATAGCTCCTGATACAGCAAGAAATTTGCCTAAAGTGGTAAATATGACTGCAGACGGTGCGGCTAGATTTATTCTTGACGATAGTCAAATGGCTATTATAAAAGAGGGCAATACATATAGAACTTACGATTATACTAGCAAAAGATTATCAAAGCCATTAACAAAGCAGGAATTAAACAAACTAATCAGACAAATAAACAAACAAAGAGGTCAGGTGGCGGCTGAGGTTACTAAACAGCTTGAGCAAGAATCTGAACTTAAAAAACAAGCTGCAGAGCTTGATTCTTATGCTAGAGAAAATATTTCTAACTATAACAATCTTAGTGCAGCTAATCAAAGTATGGTTAGAGCCGTCATCAGACAAGGTAGGGCTGCAGGTGTATCTGAAGACTTTGTTCTTACAGCCGCAAGAGTTGCCGCACGTTCAGGGTTAAATATTGTATTTAACAAAGAGGCGTCTTTTGTTGCAGCAAATGGAACTTTTGCAGACGGTGCTATTGATTTAAAGAATAATAGAATTATTATTAACCCTGAATCTAAGAATAGAACAGGAGAAATGATACTTATTCACGAACTAACTCACGCTATCTACAATTTACAAAATGGAGTATTGCAGGTAGCAGAGGGCTTGGAAACAATGTCTGCAGAAGAAAAACAAGCTATACGTAAAAGGTATTCTAAAATCGGCAAAAGTGGAATTGTTGAAATCTCTGACGAGATAAATGCACACTTTGCAGAGCAAACACTTTCAAATAAAAATATTCTTGAAAGGTTGGTTGCTAAAAAACCTACAGTAAAAGAAAAAATACTTAATTTCTTTAAAAGTTCTTCAAAAGATTATAAAGAAGACGTCAAATTAACAGGTGCTGCAAATAAATTATTTAAGCAGTATAAAAAATTGTTTGATGAGTTTTCTGCACATAATCAAGGAACTAATGCTGTAGAAACAACAAAGACGAATCAATCAAAGGAAGCTTATGCTCTTGCAAAAGATGAAAAAAGTGGATATAATAATAAGCAATTAGACGGAATAGAGGAAAAGGATATTCCGATTAAATTGCAAAACGTTATTATTGATTATACTGCAAAAGATATAAATAATAGATTAAAAGCGATTCAATCTTCAATTAAACACAATGAAGACTTATTAAGAGAGGCTAAGGTTCCTAAAAACCTAATTCCAATGTTTGAAAAAGATTTAAAGGAGTTAAAAAATGAAGAAAGACAGTCCTTATTACAACAAAAAGCAATCGAAGACCAAACAAGAGCCTATAATAACAACAATCAGCAAAAATGGAGACTACCTGAGCCTTACTCAGAGCGACTTCGAGAAATATCACAAGGCTTCAGCCTCCAGGAAAACTCAGAATCAATAGGCTTTTTAGTTAGTGTTATAAATTACGCAAAACTATATAAAACCTATGATTTAAGAAAAATTACTGACGGATATACTGTTGGAAATTTAGGCGAATCTATTAGAATTGTTGACCCTAGTTGTTTGCCTAGAAATTTAATAGACATAAAAGAAGAAAATTCAGAGTTTGGAATAAGAACGTGGTTTTTTGTTGACCCTAGTTATCAAAGTGTTGACGTCGGTGGTTTTTATGTGCCAACAACCGATAAAATGTTTTTATTGCTTGATGAGGTTGCTCCTTTATTTAATACTACTAATAGGCACGAGAAAACACATTATTTTGAATCTGAGTATCCTGAATTATATAAAACCTACAAAAACGAAATAGGTAAGGTGTTGACACAAAAAGAAAAAGATTTTCTTTATGAAAAATACTATTCTGGTTATAAAAAAGAATATGACTCAATTCCTGTTTCAAGGTTTGAAGACTATATTTGGGGCGAAGTTTATGCAAATATTTATTCATTGAAAGATATATCTCATATTAAAAATAAGCAAGGTATTTACAAAGTTAATGAAGAGTTTGACGCAAGGCTTAAATCAGAGTTTGGTATAGAGCACGAAATAATGTATGCTCTTCCTGAAGAAGATTCTAACGGCAATAAATTGTCTGAAAATCAACGTAAATTCTTTGCGGACAGCAAAGTTGTTGATGAAAATGGGAAATTATTACCTGTTTATCACGGAACGGGAAATAATAATTTTACTATTTTTGATATTAAAAAATCAAAGTCAACAGGTTTATTAGGTCAAGGTTTCTACTTTACAAGTAATTTATCAGAGGCAACGGAGAAATACGCTAAGAAAAATGGGCGTGTTGTATCTGCTTATTTAAACATTAAAAAACCTCTTGAGGTTGATTTAGTGCATAAATCTTCTATTATAAGCAAGTTAAGAGATGAGTTTGGAGGAACTTTTGACGTTGATTATTATGTTTATAGTGCTAGATATAGAGATAGGGTTGATACAAAGCGTTTGTTGGAACTTATAAGGAAACAGGGTTATGACGGAATAATAAATAAACAAAAAGGTTATTATGTTGCTCTCGACTCTAATCAAATTAAAGAAACAACAAACACCAGTCCAACGTCTGATAACGACATAAGATATGCAATTCCAAATAGAGACTCTTACGGCGACGCTCTTAGTGATGAACAAGTAAAATATTTTAAAAATAGTAGCGTTCTTGATGAGAGTGGTAGGTTGTTGGTTTTATATCATCAAACAGGTTCAGAGTTTACCGTTTTTGATACAAATAAACAGGGGGCAGGTCATAGTGATTATGAAATGCCGCACGGTATATTTTTAAAGCCTACCGCCGCCAACATAGGTCTTAAAGGCGATAAACAAATGCGATTATATGCAAATATCACAAGACCTCTTGTTTTTATGAACCGTGAGCAAGCACAAAGCTATTGGCGACAAAATATAGAGGGATATGATTCAATAATTAACGAAATTGCCGACAATGACAAAAAATACAATGAGCTGTTTGAGGAATATTTTTCAGAAAAGCGTCTTGCACGACGCAAGGGTTTACAGTTTTCAGAATTAACTGACGAGCAACTTGATAGCATTATCGAAGAAAGTACAAAAATGTGTGATGAGGTTTTGAAAGAGTGGCGTTCCGAAAATAGTAAAGCTGATAAAAGAGCTAAGGAGCTTATAGACAATTATTTGGAAGATTCAGGATATGACGGAATACATATCTTCGAGGATAGAGGTTCATTTGGAAGAAGCGTTGAAACGTGGATAGCACTCAAACCAAATCAAGTAAAAAATACCTCTAACTTTAAACCAACAAATGATGATGATATTCGATATGCGTTAATTGAGGTTGATTCAGAAAATAACACTCTCTCAAGCGAACAAATTGAATATTTTAAAAAATCTAAAGTTGTTGATGATTTAGGTCGATTGCAAATAGTATATCACGGCACAAATAACAACTTCTTTACATTTAACAAAGCTCTAATTGGTACAAATACAAACAATCTAGGAATTTTTGGAAACGGTTTTTATTTTACAAATAATAAAACACTTGCAAAAACTTATAATAGAAAAAATGGCTCACTTGCAAAAGACGGCTCAGGGCAAATTATGGAATTATATATAAACATTGAAAAACCGTTTATATATACCGACAAAAACGCTGCAAGTATAGCTAAAGACTTAAACTTTCCAAAGAATAGAATTAAAAACAATGTTTTATTACCTATAGTTAACGCAAAAGATATATTGTCGTTTACAAAATCGCTAAAAGATAGTGGGTATGACGGTGTAATATATGATTACGGAGACGGAACTAAAGAATATGTTGCGTTTAACCCTAATCAAATCAAAAGAGTTGATAATAAAAAACCTACACTTAATGACGATATTCGTTTTGCTCTACAAGAAGATGAAAATCAAGCAGTTGGGGGTTTAACAAAGGCACAAAGAGCTAAGTTTGTTGCAAATAATACCAGGTTAAAAGTATATTCTAAGCTTGACGCAACTGAAGTTATCAATAGTATTATTGATGAAAGATTGGTTCTTGACGATAAATATGGTGTGTTGAGTAAAAAAGATAAAAATGCAGTTATTGATAGATTATTTACAAAATTAAACAATACTTCTGAGGGTTATAGAAGTGGCGTAGCCTTAAGTATTGCTGACTATATAATTGAAAGAACTGTTTTGCAGGATATGTATGACACTGCTGATTATTCTGACGAGATGAGAGTTTTAACTGTATTGCGTAGTTATATGCACAATATTGACCTGAGTGGAATACAGGGCGAAATACGTCATAAATATGATACAAAAAATTCAATCAATTTGGTATGGGGTAGCAAAACTAGCAAACAAACTCCTGATACAATAGCTCAAGAGCTTGCTGAAGAGGGAATTTTTATCGACGCTATCAATGAGGCAGACATTTTCTTCCAAATGATAGATAGATATGAATCTGCTAAGCGAACAGTAAACGAAAGAGCAAAAACTATAAGATTGAAAAATTATGGCTCTGAATCAAAAATTCAACAGTTAAGACAAGAAATAGCAAAAGATATACTTTTAGCTTATGACGAAAAAGGAACTCAATCTAAGTATGGTAAATTAGTTGATAAATACACTGAAAAGATTAAGAACTTAAAAGAACAAGTAAAAGATATTTCAAGAAGAAATATTTTAATAAACAACGTTCTTGATAGGGCTCAAAGAATGAAAGAGTTGAAGTTAGGAATATTCCTAAATGCTACAGCGTATAAGAGTGATATTTTTAAGCAGTCAATAGAAAAGCTAACCAGGGTTAAGTATAGGGGCAACCTTAATGCTACAGGAACTAGAGCCGTAATGGCTGACTTGTTAAAGTGGTACACAAGGGAAAACCCTTTCCTTGAAGACTGTTTTAATGAAGACGTAGAGTTTATGCTTGAGCAGCTTGCAGGTGGCGGCAAAGTATATAGCAATACAGACCTTGAAATGCTTAGAAATGTTATGTCTTACTTTGTTACTTTTGTAGAAAATTACAATAGAGTTTATAAACAAGGTAAGTGGATAGAGGCTATTCCTGAGGCTGAAAGGTATATAAAAACTATTCACAATAATGAAAATTTAAAGGTTGGTCTTCTTGGTAAGATAACTGAAAGTAGTTATATGCAAACGTTTGGCGACCCTATGACAGTTGCAAGACGTATGGATAGATATGAAAATGGTTTCTTCTCTGATATGATGATTGAATTGAGAGACGCTAGTATTGACGCTGAAGTTTCAGAAATGGAAATAAAGCAAAAATATAACGAGTTTTTAACAAAAAATAAAAAATATGTTAAAAATTTACAAGAAAATGTAACTTATAAAGGCGTAGAAATACCAAAAGCTCATCTTATAGGCTTGTATATGACTATGAAACGTGAGCAGGCACACGCAGGTTTGGTTTTAAGTGGTTTCTCTTTTATAGATAAAAAAGGAAAGAAAATTAGGGTTCCTGGTTTTGCTACAGGAGCAAGTTCAGAGGCTGATATTCTTACAGCTGTAGAAGATGAAAGAGTTGTGATTGATAAGTTATTATCCGCCACCGATAAAGAATATATTTCTATTTTAGAGGTTGGATACAATCAAGACGCTAAAAAACTAAAAGCTGATAGAGATATGCAAAGGTTGGGCTATACAAATGCTCAAGAAGATTATTATTATCCTATTAGACGTGGAAATATAGCCAAAAATGTAGATACTTCAGAATTTGCTGCAGAATTAGACAGGGTAAGCAATGCGTCATTTAACAAAGATACTGTTAAAGGTGCAAAACAAGAGCTGTTTATTGAATCTGCTGACACTGTATATAATAGACACATTAAAGCTGTTACAAAATACGCTTATTTATCTCCTGCTATAGATACGTTTAATAGACTATATAATTTAGACATTTCAGGAGATAGAAATAAACCTATTAGCGTAGCAACTGAAAGTCAAAACACGTGGTCTAAAGGAAAGCAGTATTTTAGTAAGCTAATATCAGATATTCAAGGAATACCGTCATCATCAAGCGAGGGTATGAAGCTGCTTAGTTTCTTGCGTGGTAGCTATGCAAAATTTCAACTTGGAGCAAACCCTAAAGTGTGGGTAACTCAGCTGTCTTCAATTTTTGCCTCATCTAGCATACTTGAAACAAACAGCATTATTAAAGGTATGACAGTTTCTGCTAAAGACGTAGATATTTATTGTCCTTTAGCTAAGCTTAGAAATTCAGATAATGCTGCAGCTATGGCTCAGGGTGTATTAGATAGAGTCGGCAAGGTCGGAAATGTTTTAATGGCTCCTATCGGCAAAGTGGATAGATTTGTTGTTAAGAGATTATTTGGAGCTTGTCAAGTTCAAGTGCAAAAAAATACAGGTGCCAAAATCGGTACCACTGCTAATAAAATTGAGGCAGGAAAACTTTTAAGAAAGGTTATCCTTGAAACTCAACAAAACTCAATTTCTACGGAAAGGTCTGCGGCTATGCGTTCAGGAAATGAGATTCTTAGAACCGTTACAATGTTCTCTGCAGATAGTATGAAAGTTATAGGGCGTGTTATAGATTCGTTTGGCGAATTGGGAGCGTTAAAAACTAAGTTAAAACAAACAAAGGATACTCAAGCTCAAGCTAAGATAAAAGCTCAGATTAAAATTGCTGAAAAGAAATGTTTTAAATCAGTAATTGCTCTCGTTACTTCTGCGGCGTTTATGGCAGGCGTAGCTAAGTTATTCCGTTGGTTGTATGACAAAGAAGATGACAAAGAAAACTCTGCAGAAACCGTTATTGTAGACTTTGTAGGTAATTTGTTTGGGGGGTTGCCTTTGATTAGAGACGTTTATTCTAGGCTTGTTGAGGGATATAGCCTTGACAACTATGCTTATTCTGCATTAAACGATTTGTTGGATAGTGCAGCAAGTTTAATAAGTGTTGCAGAAAAACTTATGTCAGGAAACGCCTCTCAGCAAGATATTGCAAAGAGTATTAAGCAACTATCTTATGCTGCAGGTCAGATTTTGGGAATACCAACAAGAAATATTTACAATATTGCTTATGGTTTAACTAAACGAGTTAGTCCAACAAGTGCATACAAAATAGACAATGTTTTTTATAAGAAAAATTATCTTAACGACTTAAAGAAAGCTATTGAAGATGATGATATTGAAATGGTTTCAATGTTGTTAAATCTTGTACTTGATGAGCGAACAGGGGGCGATTATAGTGAGAATACATTATCTACATTAAGAAAACTGTATAGCTCAGGATATTCAGTTCTTCCTAAGAGTGTTGGGGATAGTATTTCTTATAATGGAGAGGAAATTCCTCTTTCAGAATCGCAAAAAACACAATTCAAAAAGACTTATAGTCAAGCCAATGCCTATGTAGATAAAATGATTTTGACAAGTAATTATAAAATGTTGTCTGAAGAGAATAAAGCTAAAGCTATCAAACAAGTTTTTGACGCATATTATGCTAAAGCGGTAGCTGAAACTTTAGGTGTTGAAAATAATAACAATTTATTAACCTTGTCTAAATATATTTCTATTGACACACTTTCCCCTGTGTTTGTTGGTTTATCTTTAATAGAGTCAGATAAAGACTCTTCAGGTAAAACAATAACAGGCTCAAAAAAGAAGAAAGTTATTAAATACTTATTGACTCAGAATTTAAGCGACGAGCAAAGATTGTTTATCCTGGCTTATAAAGGATATTCAATTCAGGATAAAGAGTTTAGAGGTTATTCTGAAAAAATAGCAAAAAATAAATTATTAAAGTTTATTTTAGGCTTAAAAACGGCTACTCAAGCTGAAAAGGCTAAGCTTGCACAAATATGTGGCTTTGAGGTAAAAAACGGTAAAATCATCTCTCAGACGCCTTTTAACGTGAATAAATAGGGACTAAATCGAGTTAAATGTATGTTATTATTTATTCAGGAGGAAAGAGTATGTTAAAAATTACTCCAACTGTGGAATCTGAAATTACGAAAATCGTTTGTCCTCACTGTAATACTAAAGTGCAAAGGATAGGCTTAACAAAAGATAGTAAGGTCTGCGGACTTACATTTAAGTGTAGGTGCTGTGGAAAATTGTTTGAAGTTACAACTGAATAACATAAAACCAACGTGCCTAAGTCCAAAGAGATAGAGCCCTTAACTACAAAATAGTAGTTTGGGGCTCTTTTCTTTACAAAATTTATTAAAAAGGAGGAACTGTAGTTATGAAACCAGGAAAAGACAACAGGTTTGCTACCAATAAGGGTGGCATTATTAAAGCTCCAAAGTCTGTGGGTACCGACTCTCCTAAGTCAACTATCGTAAAAGGTAGCGACCTTAGAAACGGTAAAAAATAAACCATTTAATATCTAATCAAAATAGGAGGAAATAACGATGATTGATAAAGAAAAATTAGAGCTTGATGATGAGTTAGATGAAGAAGTTGATACTGAAGAAAGCGAAGAGCTAGAATCAGACACAACTAATGAAGATAACTCTGATGATGAGTTCGAATATGATGAAGACGGAAATATCATTATCCCTGACGTTGTTGATGACGACGTAGAAGATGAAGATATTGACGAGAGTCAGGACGAAACTGAAGATGAAGACGAAAACGAGGGCTCGGATAAATCTGAAGAAGTAGTGGAGCCTGACAAAAAGAAAGACACTGAAAGCGAAGATAAAAAGAGAATTGCAGAGCTTGAGAAAGAGCTTAAAGCTTTAAAATCTCAAGGCAAAGAAACTTTATCTAAGTTGGGTGTTGAGGGCGATAACGTTCTTGAGGGCTTTGAAAAGTTGGCTGCAGAAGCAGATGATACAACTTTAGAAGAATATAAGAAAGCTAAAGCTGAAAAAGAAAGAGATAATCTTGCTAGAGAAATGTATCAGAGAAGTGAGTTTGAAAAGAAAATGAAAGCTGACCTTGCTGAAATTCAAGCAAATTATCCTGAAACTAAAAAATATGGCTCAATCACGGAAATAGAAAATTTTGCCAGGTTTGGGCAATTAAGAGATTTAGGCTTATCTCCAAAAGAAGCGTATGCTGCAGTCAACTCTAATAGTATTAGAGAAAATGTAGCTAATGCAGTTAAGCAAAAAAATCTTAATAATAAGGGACACCTTAACTCGGTTGTGCCTAAAAATTCTAAAGATGACTCAGTTACAATGACTAAAAGTGAATTGGCTGAGTGGAGGGATATTTTCCCTAACAAAACCGATAAAGAGATAATGGCTCTTTATAAACAATCAAAAAATTAAAAACAGGAGGGACATTTTATGTTCAGATTATTAAAAATCGAAAATGCAAGAATCAACGTTCCAGAGCCTGAATATTTGGAAGTAACAGCTAATGAAGCTGTTGAAATGGGCGAAGCTCTTGTATTATCAAGCGGAAAGCTTACAAAATGCGGAGCTACAGTTGCTCCTCAATTCATTGCTATGGGCAGTGTTGCTGCTGCCGCAGCCAAAAGAACTCTTGCTGTATGCAGAGTAGAAAAAAATCAGGTATATGAAGTGCCTGTAACAGCTGCTCCAACCAGCCTAAATGTTGGAGATAAAGTAACAATTCATACTGACGGACTACAAGTAACTGCAACTACTACAAGCGGCGTTGTAACAATCGTTGATATTAACGGTGCTGCTGTAGCAGGCGACAAAGTAGTAGTTAGAATTTAATGTGGAGGTAAAAACTTATGTCTAATTTTGTATATAGTAAAATGTCAGGTAAAAACGACCCAATGATGGGTAAGTTTGAACACCCTATTAAAGCTCTTATTGAAAACGAGAGCAATATTTGCGAAAAGCAAAAAGGTATCTTAGATTTCTTGTTTAATATTGAGAAGTCTAATAGATATGCAGAAACAATTATCGGCGAATCAGATTTCGGAACTTTCCAACACGCTAAAGAGGGGCAAGGTGCTGAAAATGATAACGTTGAAACAACTTTCAAAAAAACAATCGAACATATTGCTTTTATGAAAGAATTTACAATTACTAAAGAAATGGCTGACGACGCTAAATTTGGTATGGGTGCTAATATGAAAAACAAACCACGTAAGTTTGTTAGAGCATACTATAAAACTCGTAACCAAATTGCAGCTCAGGCTCTTATCAATGGTACAAAAACAAGCTTTACATTTAATAAGGCTGTTGTAGATTTAACTTGTCAAGACGGTCTTGCATTATTCAGCAACGCTCACAAATATGGCACTGAAAAAATGAAAGGCAAAACTCAAACAAACTATTTCTACGGAGATATTTCAAGCTCTGCAGCTAAACTTGAAGAGGTTTTGGGCGTTCTTGCTAACAAGGTTAGAAACTTTAAAGATGAAAATGGCGAAACAATGGAATATGTAGCTGATATTGTTATTATTCCTTGCAATAGACCAAAACTTGAGGCTATGGTTAAAAAAGTTGTTGGCTCTGAAAGAACAGTTGGTAGCAACGACAACGATATTAACACTCAATACGGTAATTGGACTGTTGTTGTTCTTCCAGGTTGGGAAACAACTGACGATAGACTTATGGTAATGTCTTCTGAAGCTAATGAAAATTTGCTTGGTAATATGTTCTATAACAGAGTGCCACTTGATATTAGAAATAATATCGACGACCATACTCGTGATTTCTATTGGAACGGTTATTGTCGTTTCGGCGTTGGCTTTAACTCTTGGAAACATATAGCTCTTGCAGTAAATAGTTCAACAGCTGTAACAGGAGCTACAAGTCTTGCATAGTCAAGAAAGTTAGTTTAACAGGAGGGTATTATGACTATTTCTGAGCTTTATAAACAAGTTGCTCAGTTAGGGTTTGAGGACTCTTTGGAAGATAACGATAGGTTCTTTTATGCAGCAAATAGGGCACTATTGCAGGTTAATAAATTAAGACCTGCAATAGGAAACTATTTAATAAACCATAAACCACTTGAAAATTTGGTAACTGAATCAACTTTTTCTTCAATAGAAAAATTAGAAGACCTAACATTTGAGGCAACTGACTCTAAGTCATATTATTTTGAGGCTGACGGCAACGGCTTTGCTTATATTGAAAAATATAATGGCGAGGCAGATGAGTGGAGTATATTCTCTACAATCAACCTGTCATCTACAGGAGCTTTTGTAGCTTACAAAGGCTTTATCAAAGAGGGTGGCAATTTTGTTAGTGGAAATATTAGAATTAGATTTACAGGCGATTATATATATAACGTTAGAAATGTTGCGTTATATAGACACTTGTTTAGCGATAATGCTAATGATATTCCTGCCTTTCAATCTTATACACGTTATGATATGAAAGATTTAGTAGATGATTTTTTAGCTTTATGTTGTCCTCCTATTCAAGAAGACGCTAAAAATCGTGTTCTTAATCAAGAATACGAAATTGAGGGGAATAGTGTAATTCTTATTCCTTATGGAAATAAAGGCGAATATAAGGTTTTGTATGAACGCAACCCTGCACGTCTTGAAGTGCAAGAAGATAGTGTTGAAGAAAGTGAAACCGAAATTGACCTTGATGAAGAATTGTGTACATTACTTCCTATACTTATAGCTGCTTATGTTTGGATAGATGATGAACCTGAAAAATCACAATACTATATGAATTTATATAGAGAACGTGCTGCAGATATAGAAAGGAAAACAAAATATACGGCACCTGTTATAATAAAAAGTTCTAATGGGTGGTAAGAAATATGGCTTATAAAACTTCAAAAAATC
>JAFVUY010000143.1 GCA_017502465.1 Bacilli bacterium
GAATAGAATATCAAAGAATTTAATAAAAGACATTGTAAAGAAAACCATTTCAATTTTGCTTCTTGCAGTAGGTTGCATAATGATGTTAATACCATTCCTGTGGGCGATTTCATCTTCACTTGTAGGTCGTGGTCAGGCACTTACCTACCCACCGCAGTTCTTCGTAGGACCCTACTATTGGAGTAACTACGCTACAGCAATGAACGAACTTAACTTCGCAGTGTACATAAAAAACAGCTTTATCCTTACGGGTATTGCCTGTGTGGCACATCCGCTTTCCTGCGCATATGCAGCTTTCGGTCTTTCAAGATACGATAATAAAATGGTTAGAATTGTAACGGGCATCATTCTTGCTCTGTTGGTTATTCCGGTTGCAGGTTCAAGAGTTCCTACTTACGTAATGTGGAGAAACCTTGGATTACTTGATACATATGTACCGATTCTTGCACATTATTTCTTCGGATCAGTATTCGGTGTATACCTTATAAGACAGAACTTTAAAACACTTCCGGGTGACTTCTACGAAGCGGCTCTTATTGACGGATGTAATCCGATATATATTTTCCTTCGAATATATCTGCCGCTCGGAAAAGCTATACTTGCTGTTGTTGTTCTTAACACCTTCAGTAGTGAATGGAATGATATGATGAACCCCCTTATCTATCTTACATCAAAATCAAAGTATAACCTTGCTATTGGTTTGTTGTATGCTAAGGGTAACTATACTCATAGACAGGAAGTTCTTATGGCTTCATCCGTTATCATGATGGTTCCGTCAATTGTAATTTATGCATTCTTGCAGAAATATTTTGTACAGGGTCTTGCTTCAGCCGGCGTAAAAGGCTAATACTATAAAATTAAAAGCTTCTTTGGTTTATCCAAAGAAGCTTTATTTTTTGTGTATAAGCCCCCTTTGTGTAAAGAAAGGTGGGTTTGCGTAGAAAAATCGGCGGGATTGCAATTATTACTTCAGAAGAAGATAGACAAAAAGAAAGTAAACAATTTCTCAGTCCAGCATATATGCCCGGCAGCTCACTTTGCATGGAGTTTTTTGTGGCAAAGCCGCAAAAAAAAGACCGCCAATCGGCGGTCTTTAAAAAAGCATATTATTTTAAAACTGTAACGTGAAGTACATTTTCTGTTGCTTCAAGTGTAGCTACTGCAGCTGCAGGTATGTCATTATCTGTATCGATAAGAGTGATTGCAAGATCCTTTTTGGATTTGTTAAGTAAGTTTTCAATATTGATATTTGCAGCGGCAAGTTCTGTTGTGAATGTGCTTATCATATTCTGAACGTTTTTATGTGCAATTACAATTCTGTTTTTAGCTGAACGCGGCATTACACATTCAGGGAAGTTAACGGAATTTTTAACATTACCATTTTCAAGGTAATCTTTAAGCTGCTTTGCAGCCATAACTGCACAGTTATCTTCAGATTCGGGTGTTGAAGCTCCGAGGTGGGGAACAACAACAGTATTTTTCATTGTAAGAACTTCTTTGTTCGGGAAGTCTGTTACATAGCAAGCAACCTTTCCTTCATCAAGCGCTGCACGCATTGCACTATCGTCAACAAGCTCGCCTCTGGAGAAGTTAAGAACTCTCATGCCGGGTTTCATATTAGCGATAAGGTCAGCGCCAATCATTCCTCTTGTAGCATCGTTAAGCGGCACGTGAAGAGAAATATAATCACATTTTGCAACGAGTTCATTAAGGTCGGTTACTTTTTCAACGTGTCTTGAAATGCTCCAAGCGGCATCAATTGAAATGTACGGGTCGTAACCAACAACGTCCATACCAAGGTGGTAAGCAGAGTTTGCAACCATAACACCGATTGCACCAAGACCTATAACACCAAGTGTTTTGCCTTTTATTTCAGGACCGGCAAAAGAGCTTTTGCCTTTTTCTGTAAGTCCGGGGATTTCATCGCCTTTACCGTCAAGAGATTTTGCCCACTCAACCCCACCAAAAATATTTCTGGAAGAGAAAAGAAGTGCGGCAAGTGCAAGTTCTTTAACAGCGTTTGCGTTTGCGCCCGGTGTATTGAATACTACAATACCTTTTTCAGAGCATTTGTCAATCGGGATATTATTAACGCCCGCACCTGCTCTTGCAACAGCTTTAAGTGATGTAGGAAGCTCCATATCGTGCATTTTAAAGCTGCGGAGGATTATAGCATCCGGATTTTCAAAATCAGAAGAAATTTCATAGTTTGCTTTATCAAATTTTTCAAGACCAAACGGAGAAATTTCGTTTAATGTTCTTATTTTAAACATATTCAATCATTCCTTATTTATTTTTGTTTTCAAAATCTTTCATAAACTCAACAAGAGCTTTAACGCCTTCTGTCGGCATAGCATTGTAAATGCTTGCTCTCATACCGCCAACGCTGCGGTGACCTTTAAGGTTTTTAAATCCTGCTGCGTCTGCTTCTTTACAGAATTTTTTGTCAAGCTCTTCGTCGCCTGTTACGAAAGTTACATTCATCATTGAACGGAATTCTTTATCTGCACCCGGTTTGAAGAGTTCAGAAGAATCAAGATAGTCATAAAGAATAGCTGCTTTTTCTTCGTTGATTTTCTTCATTGCTTCAAGACCACCGAGACCGAGAATCCATTTATACACAAGACCTGCAACGTAGATTGCATAGCAGGGAGGTGTGTTGTACATAGAATCATTGTCTGCCATAACTTTATAGTCAAGCATTGTCGGTGTTTCAGGACGTGCATTTCCAAGAAGGTCTTCACGGATGATTACGATTGTAACACCTGCAGGAGCCATATTTTTCTGTGCACCTGCGTAGATAACGCCGAATTTTGTTACATCAACAGGTTCTGAAATAATGCAGGAAGACATATCTGCAACAAGAACTTTATCTCCAACGTTCGGAACTTCAGGATATTTTGTACCGAAAATTGTGTTGTTATAGCAAACATGAACATAATCAGCATCAGGACGAACCATATCCGGTGTGATTGTCGGGATATATGCGAAAGTTCTGTCTTTTGAACTTGCAATACATTTAGCATCGCCGTATTTCTGAGCCTCTTCATAAGCTTTTTTGGAGAACTGACCTGAAACTACATAGTCAGCTTTGCCTGTTTTCATAAGGTTAAGCGGGATTGCTGCAAACTGTGTTGATGCACCACCCTGTACAAAAAGAACCTTATAGTTATCCGGAATGTTCATAAGTTCACGGAGATCTTTTTCCGCTTCTTTGATAATTGCATCATAAACAGGTGAACGGTGACTCATTTCCATTACGGACATACCGCTTCCGTTATAGTCTGTCATTTCTTTTGCGCACTGTTCAAGTACGGGAAGTGGCAGCATGGACGGACCAGCTGAAAAGTTATATACTCTGTTCATAAAAAAACAACTCCTCATTATAAATTTAATACCTATATTATAATACACTTAGTAGTAAAACGTCAAGTGAAAATCGGCAAAATATCCGATTTGATAAATAAATAACAACCAATATGACAAATTATTGTTCAATTCATACATAGCACGCTTGTGCTTGACATTTTTCGGCGGTGGGTGTATAATTAAATAAAGCAATTTTTAAAGAGGGAATAATAAAAATGGACAGTTATCGAAGTAGATTCAATAACAAAATATGCATAGCCAAAGCTCCGTGTGATTTTAAAGACTAGGGGGCAAATTTTTGTTTGCCGCAAAAAGATAATCACAGGGCTGCTTTGCAGTCCTTTTTTTGTTAATAAAAGTAGGGATATAAATGGAATTTTTGCTGTTTCTTGAATCGGTACGAACGCCGTTTCTGGACTTTGTTTTTAACGTAATAACTCATTTTGGCGATGAAGCGGTGGCGGTTGTTGTCCTAACTGTTTTTTTGTGGTGCGGAAACAAGTCGGCGGCATATAATATGCTGTACTGTACGTTTTTCAATCTGGGAACAAATCAGCTTCTTAAAAATATTTTTAAAGTACCGCGACCATGGGTGAAAAAGCCCGAGCTTACCATTGTGGAAAGTGCAAGGGAGGCTGCAAGCGGATATTCGTTTCCGAGCGGGCACACGGCGAATGCAACCGTTCTTTTCGGATGTATAGCGGCAAATGCAAAGGCAAAATGGAAAAAAATCCTGCTTATTCTTCTTATTATCCTTATCGGATTTTCAAGAATGTATCTTGGTGTACATTCGCCTGTGGATGTAATAATATCCTGGGTGCTCGGCGGTGCATTTGTGGTGGGAATAAGTGCCGTATGCAAGTCGGCTGAAAAAAGCAAAAAAACGGATATAATACTGAATATTGCACTTGTTTTATATGCAGTTATTATTGTAGCGTATATGGAAATAATGAAATCATCTGCCGATGAAAATTCAATGGACGGGCTGAAAAACGGATATACAATTCTTGGGCTTGCGCTTGGACTTGTTGCGGCAAGATATGCCGATAAATATAATATAAAATGGGAAACAAAGGCGAGCATATGGGGTCAGATACTTAAATGCATATGCGGAATAATCCTTATTGCGCTTACAGCCTTTTTAGTAAGACAACCGGCAAAATTTATTACCGGCGGACACTTTTCACACTATGCGATAAGATATTTTGCAATTGTTGCGGTCGGCGGAATTCTCTGGCCGATGACGTTTAAGTTCTGGAGTAAGTTCGGAATAAAAAAGGAGGAAACAACATGAAAAAGTTTTTTGGTATAGTTATTCTGATTGCTGTAATTATATTTGCGGGATGGGCGTATATGAATTCGGGCAACACCGCAAATCCGGAGCCGCAGCCTACGGCATCACCCGTTGTAACGCCGCAGCCAACACCTGAAGAAGTTGTTACTCCACAGCCGACACCCGAAGAAGTGAAAACTCTTTCGGCAAAAGCGGTTTATGTAGGTCTTGCGGATTCTAATTTTATTGAGATAATGATGAACGGCAAGTATGTAACTGCAAAGCTTTCACCACAGCTTAAGGCAAGCTTTGACAGTCTTAATATTGAAGAGGAATCTGATGTTACTATTGAATATACACTTGAAAAGGGTGTATATGTGGTGCATAAAATTTCGAAAAACTGATATAGAGAAGAGGAAATCCTGTGACAGAGAGAATTAAGGATTTAATAGATGCAAAACAGTATACAATGCTTCGTCAGGAGCTGCTTGATATGAACGAGGTCGATATTGCGACATTTCTTGAAGAACTTGAACACGAAGAACGTTTTAAAATATTCAGGCTGCTGCCTAAAGATATTGCGGCAGACGTTTTTGCATATTTTGATATAGAAACGGGACAGATGATTATTTCATCCCTGTCCGACAGCGAAGCAAAAAATATTATTGATAACCTTTATGCCGATGACGCGGCTGACCTTCTTGAAGAGATGCCGGCAAATGTGGTAAAAAGGTTACTTCGTAATGCAAATCCTGAAACCAGACGTGATATAAATCAGCTGCTTCAGTATCCTGATGATTCGGCGGGCAGCATCATGACAGTCGAGTTTGTGGACCTGAAAGCAAATCTTACAGCACTTCAGGCGCTGTCCAAGATAAGACATGTCGGCGTTGATAAGGAAACAATCAACACCTGTTATGTGCTTGATGAAAAGAGAAAGCTTATCGGTACGGTGTCGCTTAGGAGAATTCTTCTTGCAGATACGGAAAAACTGCTCGAAGACATAATGGATGATAATTTTATTGCGGTTAATACTTTGGCGGACCAGGAAGCAGTTGTTCATATGTTCCAGAAATATGACCTTGATTCCATGCCGGTTGTAGACAGCGAAAACAGACTTGTGGGTATTATCACGGTCGATGACGTTGTGGATATCATGCAACAGGAAGCAACCGAGGACATCGAAATGATGGCGGCTATTATCCCGGGTGAAAAACCGTATCTCAAAACAAGTGTGTGGGATACATGGAAAAGTCGTATTCCGTGGCTTCTGATACTCATGTTTTCTTCAGCGTTTACGGGAAAAATAATTACCGCATTTGAAGGTGCCCTTGCAGGCGCACTCGTGCTTACGGCATATATTCCGATGCTTATGGGAACGGGAGGTAACTCGGGTGGACAGTCATCGGTTACAATTATCCGTGCGCTCTCTCTTGATGAAGTGGGAATGAAAGATATTTTCAGAGTTATATGGAAAGAAACCCGTGTGGCGCTTCTTTGCGGTATAACTCTTGCGGCCGGCAACTTTGCCAAAATGATGATTTTTGACAGAGGTGATATGGGAGAACTTAGTATAATGGCGGTGTCGCTCGTTGTATCGCTGGCACTTGTTGTATCAGTGCTTTGCGCAAAAATTGTCGGATGTATTTTGCCGATTTTGGTAAAACGAATCGGACTTGACCCGGCGGTAATGGCAAGCCCGCTTATCACAACAATTATTGACGTTCTGTCACTTATTCTGTATTTTGTATTTGCAATGGCAATTCTGCCCATATAAGAAAAGCACCCAATGGGTGCTTTTTTGTGTATATAAATAATCGGTCCGGTAAAAACTGTTTTTAAGAAAGAGAGGTAAAACCTTATGTTTAAACATGAAAAACAGTTATTTCATCCGGTAGAAATTGAAAAACCAAATCCGCAGTATGCCGCACTTTTGCAGGAACAGCTCGGTGGCGGTAACGGTGAACTTAAAGCCGCAATGCAGTATATGTCGCAAAGTTTCAGAATAAAAGACCCTGAAATAAAGGATTTATTTCTTGATATTGCGGCGGAGGAACTCGGTCATATGGAAATGGTTGCGCAAACAATTAACCTTCTTAACGGACACGACGTTGATGCATCAAAAGTACCAGCAGGTGAAATCCAGAGCCATGTAATTCTTGGCCTCAACCCGGGACTTATTAATGCTTCAGGATATTCGTGGACAAGCGATTATGTTACTGTAACAGGCGATTTGTGTGCTGATTTGCTTTCCAATATAGCATCAGAACAAAGAGCAAAAGTGGTGTATGAATACCTGTATAGACAAATTGATGATAAAAAGGTTAAAGAAACAATAGATTTTCTTCTTAACAGAGAAGAAGCGCATAATGCAATGTTCAGAGAGGCGTTCAATAAAGTACAGGATACAGGTTCAAATCGAGATTTCGGCACAACAAAAGCGGCAAAAATGTATTTCAGTATGTCGGAACCCTCACCGTCAGGAAATGCATTTGGCAAAACCGATGTAAAACCTACAATGTTTAACTAAAAAGCAAAAGGTCATCCAATGGATGGCCTTTATTTTTTGGCAGGGGCACAAGGACACAGCTGCTCCGCATCTTGATTGCTTGCCGACCCAAGCCTTACGGCTTCGGTACCCGTCTGCGCACCACTCGCCTGAAAAACAGCACACTGTGCTGTTTTATTTTTCCGGCTCGTGCCCTCTTAGGCTTCAAGTCCTTGTGCTTATAAAAAAACACGGACACCGTAAACGGCATCCGTATTTCTTTGGCAGGGGCAGAAGGACTTGAACCCTCGGCACGTGGTTTTGGAGAATGTCAAGCACATTCCACCCAACGCCAGAAAATCAATGACTTTAGTATGTTTGTTTTTCTCTTTGCCGACGATTCGCCGACTGCTGTTACAAGACAAGATTTGCATTAGTGTTTCAAATCATGTTTTTGTCCATATCATCTTTTAAACAAAACTCCTCATTGATTTTTATAATTATAAAAGCCAATGTCCGTAGAAACACATAGTAGTTTGTCCTATGTTGAGCTTCTTCGCTTGCAGGTGCATGACTACCATGCACATATTTATTTCTCAAATCTAATCCATTACTAAATTCGGCTCTGTTAAAAAGATAATTTAGATAGTGCTGTTCAGGAATAGAGAACAAAGTACTTCCAAATTCAATTTGTTTATCACTTTTCATTTCTTCAATAATTTTAACATATTTTTCTAGGTAAGAAAGGCACGAAACTTCGTTATTATATAAATCTTTAACAATGGACAATTTAATTTTATTTGGCTTAATATATCCTTGCTCATTAATTACTAAATAATTCTGGAATATTAGTTTTTCTAATAACGGGCGATTCATATCGTATTCTTCAAGAGTTACATCAACATTTTCTATAAACACGCAAAAAGAGTCATAATCAGCGCCACCCTTTCTACCAAATCTCAGAATACTTTGTGAGGATAGTACACTGTTAAATACATACTTGAGTTCCGAATCACAAGGGTAGATATATTTATCCTTAATAAACGATTTAACATCTTTAAAAAGCGTAGGATTTGATGAAATCGATAACAATTCGTGGTCTATATTACCTGTTTCAACATACATGTTAAACTGCTTTAATATACGGTCAATACTAGTTGCTAAAAGCTTACATTTTTCCATATATGTAGTATTTTGCGAAGGAATATAAAATTCAAAACCAACTGCATTAAATTCTATCGCCAAATATTCTTCAAAAAACCATTTAAAGACTTCCAATAATTCAACGCCATTATCCTTTAATACGTTTTCGTATTGAACAATCTGCAATAATGACAATGAATCTAATTGTTTAAACGCAACACCTACTATGTATTCTTTTATTCCTTTTCTTCCTATAAGACTTTCAAAAATCCCAAGCTGATTGGTTTTGCTGACTAAGTTGCAACGAAAGAAAGTGTCAGTATATTCAAACAAGTAGATAAAATTATTCAACACTGTTGGAAAATCTAAATTCTCTGTTATCCACGGTAAGCTATATGTAATAGATAACCCCAAGTCATTAAACTCGATTTTAGTTTCTTGAATGTCTGGAGACAGAGAAACAGCCACAGACATTTTCAACCCATTGTTTTCATTAAAAAACGACTCTATTTTCTTTTCGTATTTTTTCTTGGCGTTATATACCATTAAATCTGTAAGCTGGAGGTCATTGGAACTTTGAGAATGCGACAAAAGTTCGAGTTCATTTATGTTTGGCAAATCACTAGATATGTATTCATTAACTAACTTTGTTTTGTCTTCTTTAGTTAATGATTTTGGGAAATGTAATGGTTTCCACCTGTCATCATGCTTTTCTAAATAGTTTTCAATTAGCAAAGTAGCATTATCAGGTGAACCTTTAATTTCGTCCGCTAACTCACAATCAAAGTGTTCTACCAAATGGGCACGTTCTAAAATGTTTCTTAAGCATACGTTCTTTAAACCTAGTGCTTCTTTAATTTTGCAAAAAGATATCCGTTTATATACTTTGTAAATGTCTATTAAGTCCCAAAAATCATCATAATATTGGAAGTCTAGACTTCTTATTAAATCTAATATATTATTATCATCTATTTTTGAGCAAAATCTTCCAATTTTATTTGGAATAATGGTATTAACAATTTTCTTGTATTTTTCTGTTTGCTCTGTACTCCATGAAACTAGATAGCACTCAGAATCTATATATTGCTTGATATTGTATAATTCGATTGCGTCATTTACAGAAACCACTTCTGTATCAATCGTCAATTTTTCGAGTATTGTTTCTGCATTGGTTAAATTTCGTCCAGAAGCCATATCCGTAGACGAAAAAAATTTTACTCTCTCTTCTTTCATACATACGGTTCCTCTCAATTTTAAGCAATAAGTATTATATAAAGCTATTTATAATATTCTACTACGAAACGAATATTGGCTTTTATGTATTGAGTGCAGAAAAACCTTGAATTATGTAAGGCAACATTACAATAGCTGCATCTGCACTTTTATCTGCCAAAAATCTCAGGATTTCTTTTGTTTTATCCCAAAATTTATTCTTGTCTTTCGAAACCTTTACTCCTTCTAAAGAATAAATATATTCTTTGAGTGTTTCTTTATTTTCAGCATTGAGATTGCTTTCAGATATTTCATCAACTTGTTTTAAGAGTTGTTCTATTGTTATATTTACGTTAACATTTGAACTTTGTTTTTGGCTCTGATGAGATTCTGCATGAGCCGTAATATTAGGTTGTTGCAGTTTAGCTATCTCCAAATCATATGCCCGTTTTTCTTTTTCTTCTTTGATATTTATTTTATAATTTATTAATTTCTGCCTAAGAATAGATATATCTCCCAAATAATCTATCCAATCATCATTAGCGTAATTGGTAAATAAATCAAGACGATTTCTAATATTTTCGATTTCTCCGCTAAAAACTCCTAAAATTTCATCTTCTAAAAGTTTTGCTTGACTTGTACTTTTATTATCAAGGACTAAGTTGCATTTCTCTATATATTCATCAATAAATGCTATTTTATCCACAGTAACTTTCCTTTCAATTATGATAAATATATTATACCATAAGTTTACAGGAAAATCAATGCCTACACGCCGTCAAAAAGGCGGCAGAGGGATGAACATAATCCCTCTTACCGCCCATAAAAACTGCGTTTTACATTACAAACTCATTGGTCTTAAATACCAAGTGTTTAAGTTATTTCAAACATTGATTTTTATTTCCGCTTATAACCAAACATTGTTCAAACTCGTGCTGATGCTTTTTTATATAGTCATCTATAAAAGCGGCAATCAGTTTGCCTTCCTCGGTATCAGGCAAACCGATACACAAATCATTGCCCGACAGCATATTTTCTAAAGTTTTAATATCTATCATTTATATTACCTCCTTTAATTTGCAATACTTTTAAATATTGCATTTTCGATAGTTTCGGCGGCTTCTGTTTCAACAGATTTAAGAACATGACTATAGATATTCATAGTAGTAGAGTAATCACTATGACCTAGCCTCATCTGTGCAACTTTAGGGGAAATGCCCTGCATAAGCATAAGCGTTGCATTTGTATGACGCAAATCGTGTAGACGGATATGCTTTAATCCGTTCTTGCTCAAAAAGCCGTTAAATTTACTTGAAAAGGATGCAGGTTTAAAGGGTTTTCCGTTTGGTTGACAAACAACATAATCGCCGTCATAAAACTGGTTTCCCATTTTCAATTTTTGTATTAAATAGTTTCTTCGTGCAGATTTCAAAAAAGAAATTAAAGAAGATGATATTGGGATTACTCGTTGACCGCTTAATGATTTTGGAGATTTTGTCATTACTCTGTCAGAAGCAATTTCCTTTTTAACTTCAACTACATTATCTTCTATAGAAACAAGTCCCTTTTCGAAATCTATATGTTTCCATTTTAATCCCAAAAGCTCACCACGTCGCAAACCAAGACTTATGTCTATCATTAACGGAACTTCCATATCTGTTCCTCTGATGGCTTGCAACAATGTCTGCACCTCGTTTTCATCATATATTTCTGCAGAATATTTTTGGGTTTTAGGAAGAACAACCGCTTTACATACGTTCTTTTTCACCAAATCAAGATTAACTGCTTTATCTAATGCTGCTGATAAGTTGTGATAGATGTTTTTAACTGTTTTTGCACTCATTGGTTTATGGCTGATGGGAGATTCCTTGTGCATATCATTTACCCATTTTTGCACATCTGCAGTTGTTAAATCCTGCAATCTGATTTTTCCAATATCCTGATTTACTATATAGCTTTCAATCTGATATTGATAACCCTGTAATGTGGTAGGGGACAAATCTTTCAAAAACAAATCCGACCATTTAATAACCCATGATGCAACAGTAAGTTTATTATCCGCTACATAGGTTTGATTTTCCAACTCTTCAATCATCGTTCTCATTACTTTTTCAGCTTGTTTCTTTGTTCCGTTTATAGTTTTATAAATACGGTTTCTTTTTCCTGTATCAGGGTCAGGTGGCTTTTCAATTACTACCTGATATTTAGTAACATTGTCTTTGTTTAACCTTTTTCTTATATGCCCTGCAACTTGCATAATAATCCTCCTTTAATGCTCCCATCACGCCAATACTGCGTGATGGGAGATTGATTTACAATTCGACATTAACAGATTTGGTTGTTGATATAAACTCATTAAAAACCGCCTTTTCCACTAGATATGTCCTGTTTATCCTGATGTAGTTAATACCCGAATATTTTATAAACGCCAATGCCTTAGCATAGCAAATTCCCATCATAACAGAAATTTGTTTTGCATTATAAAATTTTACTTGTTCCTGCATCTATTCACATCCTTTTTCCAAAAATGTCTCCACCCTCCAAACCTACAAAGGTCAGGTCTCACCTGATAAAACCCAATTTAGTGGGTGGAGGCATTTTTTGATTTTTCTCTTTCTTTGATTTTCTCTATTTTCAAATAAGTAGCATCCTTTTTAGGGTCAATATAAATCTTATATCCGGCAAGCTTTAACGAACTTTCCTCTTCCTTGAGTTTGCGTGAGAATGCAGATGCAGATTTAGGGAAAAACTTAATGTCCCCCTTTTTAAAGGTTTTAATTAACTGATATATGTGAGTCATTGTGTTTTCTATAGGCTTATTATTTCGGCATTCTTCCATATATTCAACAATAGAAGAAACAAAATAGTTACCATCTGAATAGGCTTTTTCTAATTTATTTCTGTTTGAATAGAATATTTGAGAAAAGTCTTCTTCGGTATATCCCATTGCCATAGCTATAGCAACCATATCTGTATAGGCATCACTCATTCTATGAGTCTTTTTTAATGATAAATCCTTTCGTATACCTAAAGCTATTGAAATTATTGAAAATATTTCACCCAGAATATATGGCTTGTACTTATTAAAGGTGTCCCAAAACTTCTTATCCGTTTTTCGTTTAGCAGATGGTATCTTCTTTAGTTCAAATAAAATACTTCTTTCCAATAAATCGCTCTTATTGGGTACGATGTTAATTCCATTTAGAATTACAATGTTATGAACATTTAGAATTGTCTCCTCCGCCGTGGTATATAATGTTCGTTTGGTAAATGAACTGCCTGTTACCGCACTGCACAAAATATCCGATATGATATCCTTTTGGTGTTTCGTGTTGTCGAATGCGACAACCATATTATTTGCAAGATGATTTTTGATTTCCTCAGGATTGTCGGGAATAAATGAAACATTGGCAACCGAAGGGTCTATCAGCTCACGAATGAGTTTGGTAATGGTTGATTTGCCTGTCCCATGTTCTGATGAAATAATTGCAATATAATGCGAACTATTTGGGAAAAAGTATTGTATTAATGCAATTTTAAACAGAACATAGCTTTCTTCTTCCATATTAATAAATTTTCGCAGTAACTCATCCAATGTCTTTTTCTTGCAATTTTTAGGAAATACTTGTTCCTTGGTGTTTGGCTTCTTTATAAACTTATACTTGGTTTGTTGCAAAATCTTCCATCCCTTTGGTGAAATTACAACCGAATGCCAACTGTCGTCTGCCAAAAAGAAACAAATTCTATTTTCATTTCCTGCAATTCTGGTGTGAACTTTAACTTTGCTACCGAACAGAATAGTTTCATCTCTTTTAACGTTAATCAGCGGTTTAAAATTAACCATTTCAAAATCAGAAGTAAACGAGCGGAAATACACATTTAAAAACGCATATAGTCTTGGAGATGAAATCGAACAAAATTCGGTATGGTCATCAAAACTAAATTCAGCATACACCTCATTTTCATTCACTTCATCAGCATAAAAATTAACTTCTTCAACAATCTGTATCATTAATTTTTCTTTTTTGCTTATTTCGTTATCCATTTGTATTTCGCCTCATCTTATTCCCAATCATCTTGACTAACATTTCTAATACTGTTTTTAAGCATTCTATTTAATGGGTTGTGTGCATAAGTGGTAACTACTGCACTATTCAAATTGATATGGGGTGTTCCTTTAATATACTCAATTAATGTATTTCCTTTTACTTCCATAAAAGCATCTTCACACACCGCCAAAATCTGATTTGCAACCAAATGCGTTTCATACATGTGAATGCACAAATTAGCAAATTTTGCAGACCTTGTATCTACCCTTTCTAAAAAATGATAAACAGCATCAGATTTATCATCAAATACTTTAAAAATCAGTGTCATCTCATGTTCTATTCTTGAAAAGAAAGCAAATAAAATTTCAAAATTGTATCGTTTATTCAAATCAAATTGTTTAGCATAAAACGGATACGACTGCAGAAAACAAACAACTTTCTTGTTTCTTAAAGATAACATATATCTTCCTCCTTTTTATTTTTCTTTGTGTTTTATAAATAAACTACCCTCCCGAAATCTAATATTCTTAAATAAAAAGGACACAAAAAAACCTTTTCAGTAAGAACACATACCAAAGCATATAATACTCCCGTAGGGGTTTGTTGATATGTATTCCTTATTGAAAAGGTTTAAATTCTATTATATATTATTTTTCGTTTGTAAAAAATATTCTTTTTTGTCGGTAATTGGCATTATAGCACACAAACTACTATTTTGTCAACCCTTTTTATATGTGTTGGATAATTAGATATTATAACATTATTTTATTTGTCTTTTCTTTATTCCTTTTGTTGCTAAATATACACTAACAGCAAGCATAGCACCATCAGTAAATGATGTAATAATTGCTTTTGTCGTTATCCCAATTAGAAAACTCATTTAACACATCTCCTTTTTCAAACTAACTGCAGCATCTATAGAAAGTAGTATTATTAGAGTAATACCAAACCCTAATACTGTATATTCCATTATCTCAACTCCTTTGTATAATAAAAAAGGGTCTTGATAAACTCAAGACCCGATAAATAGTATTCGTTTATGATAATTAAACCTGTAATTCAATAGCTCTTGCAATAAATAAAAATAGTAATTGAGGGAAATAATCCTGTCCTCCATCATAAAATGTCATAATGGTTTTTGTGCCACCACTCAAACCACCTATAATACCTAATTTATCATTGATAGTGGCTACATGTTGACCATTTGCATATAAATCATAATCCTTCCGGTCTTTTTCTTCTGTGATAATTGTTCCGTCTGAACAAACACACATAAATCTGCCAACAGGAATTTCAACTAATGGTATTGCTACAAATGTTCTATAACCTAACCCCATTTTTATTTTTGACTTTCTTGAAATAATTATTTCGGGGTCTTCCGTGTTATCCATATAGACACAATAATTGTCCTTTAAATCTTTAATCATGGTAATTACTTCCCCGTCAACCGTTACCTGATATGTCGAACTCATGGGAATATGACGAACTGTAATTATTTCATCCATTCCCTCAAAATACACATTAAAGTTTCCTGAAAATGTTCCTTTTATATACATTTTCATATTAATCACCTCATAAACTTTCTTTAATCATTCGCCTTACTGTTTTTTCGCTATACCCATATTTTTTGGCAAGTTGTTTAATGTTTGTTCCGTCATATTCAATGGGTATCTGCTTTTTTACATAATCGGGATTAAACAATCTTGTGGGAAACGAAATCTGCATACCCTTGTACATTTGATAAAACTGAATAGCAATATCTACTCCAAAAGCTTCTGCGATATCCTTATAAATGGAGTTGTATAGTTCTTTATTCGTTACATCTCCCACACAAATCACCTCTATGGGATATTGTAACAAATCTGATTTCTCAAGTAAAATCTCATTATCCTTATGTTTGTCCATTTATTTCTTCTTTCTGTAAATAATTATGTTTCGTTCAGTTCCTGATATATAGAGTGCTTTGCAATACGGAAAAATCTCTTGTATGTACTCTGCCTTTTCTAAATTTTCAGTAAAATTTTCAATACTTATTTCTTCATCAGCCTCACATATTACAACAAAACCACCCATATCAACATCAATATTTCGGTCATTCCCATAAAAACAATCTAAAGCAGAAACATCCTCGGTTATATACTCTTTAACCTTTGTTGGCAAATGATTTATTTTATAAAGTTCTTTTTTCGTACCTAATTTAATCATTGGTGTTTTCCTCCGTCAATTCTTTAATATCAAATTTTTGCAAGTTCCATTTCCGCACTTTAGGGCATAACGGATGATAGAATTTCTGTCCATCTTCATCCGTTATACAATGCAGAATGCTTTCGTGTTCTTTCAGTATTTCTAAAATCTCGTTTTGCCGATTTTTAACTCTCTTATTAGTGCGATATGTTGCTCCTGTTGCAAAAACTATAATATGTGCATCTTTGCAAACTTTTGAAATGACTTTTCTGTTCTCATCGTCAGATGATACTTCTGATGTGTAATCATTGGATGCGAACAGATTTACTATATCTACACATCCGTAATTCAGTCTGACAAGATTTTCAAGCACATAGTTAGTTGTATGGTCAAACGATATGCCGTTTGTCTTTCCTGCCGATAACATAATCACGCACGCACGTTCCTTTGTTTTGTCCCATTCAATATGCAGACAATATCGTTTTTGATTTGTGGTATCACATACTATTTCCGTTTTTACTGTGTTTTTAATAGTGTTCATAATAACCTCCATAAAATAAAAATAGACCTGAACAGCATTAATAGCCATTTCGGTCTTTCATCAATATTATATATAATTAACTATGCTTTAAAGTCAAGCTTGTCCTGCGGTAGTTACAATTTATCATAGCATATGTTATTTTTCTATTAGCTCTAAGTACTCTTTAAAACCGTTATGTACTTTGAATTTTGTTGCTTGAGGATTAAACGCTTGATAATCAGATTTATACTGGAAACGGTATTCAGATCCACCATATCCGCCTCCTCCGGTTTTATAAAATCCGATTATACTAAACTCATATAACCTTTCTAATATAATATCCACATTAGCCTTTAAATTAAAACGGGATTTTATTGAATTATAGCTATTTTCGAAATCTTGCCTTGTGAAAGTTAACGTATGAATGTTTCTTAGTATTTCAAAATAGCCATTAAAATCAGAGTATTTTCCACTAATTTCATCTTTTAATTCTTCGTATAAGTAAGTAGAATATTTCCCTCGAATATTATGAATATCATTATTTGTAATTTTATCTATTGTTTCTGGGTCTTTTTGCAACCTATTTTTTGTTTCTTCTAGAACTAGATTGAGAAATTTAATAATGTCTCTTGGCCTTAGGAATGTTCTTTCTATTATAAAGTTCCATTTTAATTGATTTTTCCCTATATTATTGTCATCAAATATCTCGCACCAAACTCTTTCAAAATTATCAGACGTAGAATGAATATTATATTTTATACGATTTGCAACGAGATTTTTTAAGCTAAGTTTTGAAGTTACAGACAACCCATCCCAATCTAAAAATACCACCATATTATCTTTAATTTTGTTTTTATCCTGAAAATCCAGCAAATTAAAAATATCGTTTCTTAAAAAAACAAAAACTTTAACTTTTTTATATTTGCGATAAAAATCATATGTTGTTAACAACAAGCCAATTAGCCTGTTTTTGTAATTCTCATCTGATGCATCGTATGCTAAATCTAATTCATCAAACGCAAGAATAATATCTGAATTAAGTTCCGGGAGAATCGTTTGCAATATAGCCTCAAATTTTTTGTTGTATTCTGTCAATGTTCCTGAAATATTATCTGTGCTTTCAAAATCTCTTGATAAAGATCCTAATGAATTGCCTAATATTTGAGGATTGAAGGTAAAAATATATTTGTTTTTACTTGGATTCATTACTTCTTTATGATCAAAATTAATGCTTCCCCAATTTTTCTTTATCCATTTCTCTATTTTTTTAACTACTTTGGAAACTTTTTTATTTGTAATATGCTCTTTTAAATGTATAATTCTTTTAAATATTTCTATATAAAAATAAAATGTCCATGAATTAACATAGCTTTCTCTTGCTGAAACAATGTTGTTACAATATTTATCATGCAGTTTCCAAGGATAGTCCTTGAATAGCAAAGACGAAAAAGCTTCTTCTTTCTCGTGTTGAATATATTTATATATAGCTGTTTTACCGGAACCTTTACGCCCTATAATGATTGATTTTTGATAGCTAAAAAGATCATCTATGATTTTTGTGTGATAAAAGTATTCAATTAATTTACTATCATTTTCTGCATCAATAGCGCCAAAATCATCAATTCTGTCTAAAATATTCATCTTGGGTTTCTCCTTATAATAATAGTCCAAAGCGCTACTGCAAGCACAAATTATTGTTTAGTGGGATTAAACGGTTAAATTTTTAATTAATTGGGCTTAAAAGCGCACTTATATTATTTATATTTTACCATATATTAGTTAATAAAACAACAAGAAATGACAAAATTTTAATAATATAGTAAAATGCATCAAAATTAAGTATTTCGGTTTGGCTATTTTATATATTCGATGTCCCCGTTACCTCATACCGTCGTCGTTGACGGCGAAACAGATATAAACAAATGTTAATTCATAAAAATAGATACGATAAAGTCTCTTGAATCAAACATACGAAAAAAGCCGTTGTTTCGCTTGAAACAACGGCTTTTATTTGGCAGGGGCAGAAGGACTTGAACCCTCGGCACGTGGTTTTGGAGGTCATATCAGTTGTCAAAGACCGTCCAAATTGTTCCCACTGTTGAGCCGTTTGTGCTACTTGCTCTTTTGAACCTTATGCCTTTTGATGCTTTATTGATGCTATCCGAAAATCTCTTCTGTAAAGCTGATGCTCAACTGCCAAAAAATCGACGCTAATAATTTTATTTAAGTATAACATACGTTCCGTGAAATTGCAAATAGAATCAACCGGAATTGCCTGTTTTAATCACGCCAGAATAAAATTAGCAGAATTACTCGACAAACAAAATCAAACGCAATACAAAGCGTTTTTGAGCCAATTACGGAAACCTATTCCATAAACGCTATAACAAAAAATGATATGCCTTAAGCAAAGAAAAACGTCGTTGTGAATAATATACCTTAAATTGCTCAAAATAAAAACAGAAAACTGCAATTGGAGGTAATAATATGTTTAAACATGAAAAAATGCTTTTTCATCCGGTAGAAGTTGAAAGACCAAATCCACAGTATGCCGTACTGCTTCAGGAACAGCTCGGCGGTGGAAACGGTGAACTGAAAGCAGCTATGCAATATATGTCGCAGAGTTTTCGTATCAAGGATCCCGAAATTAAGGATTTATTTTTGGATATAGCTGCAGAAGAGCTTGGACATATGGAAATGGTTGCACAAACCATCAATTTACTCAACGGTCATGATGTAGATGCAACTAAGGTACAAGCAGGCGAAATACAATCTCATGTTCTTTTGGGACTTAATCCCGGTCTTATAAATTCATCAGGCTATTCCTGGACAGGAGATTATGTTACTGTAACGGGAGATTTGTGTGCTGACCTTTTAAGTAACATTGCGTCCGAACAGCGTGCAAAGGTTGTATATGAATATCTGTATCGCCAGATTGATGATAAAAAAGTAAGAGAAACCATAGATTTTCTCTTAAACCGTGAAGAAGCACACAATCAGATGTTCCGTGATGCTTTTAACAAAGTACAAAATAGCGGCTCTAACAGAGATTTCGGAACAACAAAAGCTGCCCGAATGTATTTTTCAATGTCTGATCCGGGACCTAATGCTTTTGCAAATAACGAAACGACAGCACCTTCTTTTAATAAATAGCATCTTAATAAAGTAGCGGAATCGAGAATTTGGACTAAATCTTGATTTTTATTGGTGATGGCAATAAAGGTATGTTTGGATTCAAGAAAGTGATGTAATAAAAAATCGATGACAAAGGAGACGGAACACAAAGCGGTTCTGCCTCCTTGTTTTATAGAAAGATTTGATTTTATATTTTAGAAGAGAAGTTTAATCTTTTCGTTTGCAACTCTTTCATTACAGTAAACATAGTTGAATTCTCCGGGTATTTGCAAGTCACTGACATAGAAAATAGCCAAATCATCACGGCAACGTGATATCGGTTCGTATGCAAAGGTTATTGCTCCGTTGTTGGCAATAAGATCGCATATAACAGAGAAATTATTAACCGAAGTACATTTTTTAAAATTAGCAAAAGAAAAGCCTCTATCCCGGAGAGCATTTTGCATAAGCGTCCTTGTCCCTGAAAACTGTTCTCTGACAACAATATCCTGATTGAAAACATCTTCAAGCAGTACAGTTTTTCCTGAAAACGGATGCGATTTTGCACATATACCTATAAATTGTTCTTTTTTATACAAATGATAACCGTATTTCGATTTATCAAATACACCTTCGATAATAGCAAAGTCGATTTCGGATTGTTCAAGCTTTTGTAATAATATTTCTGTGTTGTCAATAACAAGCTCGAGGTTGTGGTTTGGATTTTTGAGAAAAGAACGGATTTGGGGAACAATAACAAATTCTCCGATAGTCTTGGTAGCACCGATGCTGATGTTAATCATATCACTATTAACAAAGCTCTCTGCCAACGCTTTTTCTTCTGCTTTTATACTGTCAAAATGCCGTTTAAGGTATTCAGCATTTTTAGTCCTCGAAAGGATGCGCCCATCATATTCAAACAACTTAACACCATAATGATTTTCAAGGTAGTGGATGTGCTGTGTTACTCCCGGTTGTGTCATATTAAGCTTCTCTGCAGTCCTTCGGTAATTCATTTCTTCATATAAAGTCAAAAAGGTGTTTATTCTATAATTTAACATACTGTACCTCATAATCAAAAATTATCAGCATATAACAAATGATAATTTGATTTTATCATAAATCTATGGTAAAATCAAGAAAAAATACAAAACAAAAGAAATTTAAGGAGTTTCATCATGGAATCAAATTTAAAAAAACACGGTTTGTTTATGTTGGGAGTTACAATATGCTTTGCAGTAGCAGGATTATCAATTTTTGTTGAGAAAATTATTCCCGGAGAGTTACTGGGAGCTTCCATTGTTGCCTTGTTTATGGGTACAATTATTAACACTTTTTTTCACCCGTCATGGATAAAGCCGGCACTTAAATTTACATCCAAAAGAATATTGAAAATTGCAATTATCCTTTTAGGAGCATCATTATCCGTTAATACAATTATGTCTGTAGGTAAGATGACATTTTTTGTGATGATATTTACTTTTGCTATGTGTTTTGGCGGAGGATATTTTATTCGTAAGTTGTTTGGATTGAATTGGAAATTAAGTAATTTGATTTCCGCAGGAACAGGTATTTGCGGTGGTTCTGCCGTAGCTGCTATTGCTCCTGTCATAGATGCTGATGATAAGGATATTGCATTTGCCATGTCATCTACATTTCTTTTTGATATGGTGATGATTGCACTCTATCCGCTTATGGGAAAGTGGCTGGGTATGTCTGATATTGCTTATGGTATATGGGCAGGAACATCGGTAAACGATACTGCAAGCGTTGTAGCATCCGGCTATGCATTTTCTGAAATTGCAGGTGATTTTGCAACAATGGTAAAACTCACAAGAACAATTGCAATCATTCCTACCGTTTTGGTTTTTGCATACATAGGCACACGCATAAAACAGAAAGAATTAAAAGCAGTAAGCAATGGACAAAAAGTAAATCTTATGAAAATTATTCCATGGTTTATTGGCGGATTTTTATTATTGGCTATCTTAAATAGTGTAGGTTTTATTCCAGCAACTGCATCCGGAATTATAAAGGGGATAAGCAAATTTTTGATGGTTACCGCACTTGCCGCAATAGGCTTGGGAACGAGCATTATTGACTTTAAGAAAGCAGGTCTTAAACCTATGTTCTACGGAATTACGATTGACACCTTGGTAACGTTGACAGCGCTTGTTGTTATCTGGTGTATGGGGTTAATGTAGTAATAGAATAAAACTAATCAAAGAAAATCGGAATCGAGAAATCGGAAGAAATCTCGGTTCCGCTTTGATATTTTGCTAAAGAATTTTAAAGTGCAACGGCATCCTTTGCAACCTGCATTTCGATAGCTTGCTCTACATAACTGTTTAATGAAATGTTTTTTGCAGATGCGCCAAGACTTGCTTTTCTGTGCAAGTCTGCAGTAATTCTCACATTAAAGCTACCCTTATACTGCTGTTGAGGTTCTTTTCCGTTTTCAGCACAAAATTCAAGTATAATAAAGTAAAACAGATTAATACATCTTACATAAGCTACAGTTTGTAGAAATATTTTTTGATAATTGGGAGTATATAGTTGACAGTATATACGAATAAAATGAGCCTCCAAGAAAATACTCCTCGGAGGCTCAAAATATTGTATCGTAGATGAATTTGTGGTATAATTAGATATCAGCTTTCCATAAGCCGTGGAGATTGCAGTAAGCATAAGCTGCAACAGGTTTTTCATCAGAAAGAGCAAAGGTTACAACAGGATCCTTTCCGATTTCAAGGCATTTACGCTGACCTCCTCTGTCGGTCTGGAGATATACCCAAACGATGTGATGTTCTTCTGTCATAGGATGCTCAACGGAACCGATTGTAACGGTTACAGTATTGTTGTCAACACTTACTACCGGAATATGTTTTTCGTGGCTTGCTTCAACTGTACCCGGCTCAAGCTTTGTCATTTTCTGACCGCAGCACATCATAGGCACTCCTGCATCGTGAATCATACCGATTAAATTTCCGCAATGCTCACAGATATAAAATTTGTTGTTATCACACATGATAAACACCTCCGTATAATTATTTATCTATATTTTACCATAGATATGCAAAAAATACAATAATATTATGTGATAACATCACAGAAAATAAAAAAACTATAATATATAATACAACTAACATAGGAAAGGAGCTGATGTGAATATGACAGCTTTGAATAAAGATATAGTTTACGATATGATAATAGTTGGCGGAGGCCCGGGGGGATACACATCAGCACTTTATGCTGCAAGAGCCGGATTTAATGTCTTGGTTCTTGAAAAATTTTCAGCAGGCGGACAAATGGCGTTGACGCATCAAATTGACAATTATCCCGGATTTGAGGATGGAATTGACGGATTTTCGCTTGCTGATAAAATGAAAAAACAAGCGGAACGATTTGGTGCAAGAAGTGAAAATGCCGAAGTAATTAAAGTTAATCTTACGGTAAATCCAAAAGAAATAGAGACTGCAAAGGGGACATTTTTATCAAAAACAGTCCTACTCGCTGCAGGGGCAAACCCAAGAGAGCTTGGCGTTGACAAAGAAACTGAACTTATAGGACGAGGCGTTGCATACTGTGCCTCCTGTGACGGAATGTTTTACAGAGGCAAAACAGTTGTTGTGGTTGGCGGAGGAAATACTGCTGCTGCAGATGCAATTCTTCTAAGTCGTATTGCAAAAAAGGTTATCATTGTTCATCGCAGAGACACCCTAAAAGCAACAAGGATTTACCATGAGCCTTTAATGAATGCAGAAAATGTGGAGTTTAAATGGGATAGCACGGTTACGGAACTTTTGTATGAAGATAAAATAACAGGTGTTAAGATTAAAAATGTCAAAACAGGAGAAGAAAGCATAATTGATTGTGACGGTGTATTTGTAAGTGTGGGAAGAAAGCCTGCAACTGATTTTCTCGGAAGTCAACTTGATTTGGATGAGAACGGATACATCATTGCAGACGAAACAACAAAGACAAGCATCCCCGGTGTGTATGCTGTCGGCGATATAAGAACTAAACAGCTTCGTCAGGTAGTTACCGCTGTTTCGGATGGTGCAATGGCAGTTCATTCGGCGGAAGAATATCTTGCTGAAGAACATAAAGGGAGTGAAATTTAATGCAATATTTAATATCGTTTCTTGAAGGGATTATCACCTTTATATCGCCTTGCTTGCTTCCAATGCTGCCCATATACATTTCATATTTTGCAGGCGGCGGAGAAAGAACTACTGCAAAAACATTAAAGGGTGCTGTCGGCTTTATAACAGGTTTCACCATTGTTTTTGTAATGCTTGGAGCATTGGCAGGAACAGTTGGAAGCTTCCTTCGTGAATACCAGACAACAGTAAACATCATTTCAGGACTGATTGTGATAATTTTCGGACTGAATTTTCTTGGAGTATTTAAACTAAATATCTTCAAAGGAAATCAGCGCTCTGTTAAAACAGATAATATGGGATTTTTCTCTGCAATGCTTTTTGGAATTATCTTTTCCGTAGGCTGGACTCCTTGTGTGGGAGCGTTCTTAGGCTCCGCATTGATGCTGGCATCTCAGCAAGGTCATATAGCAGAAGGAATGCTGATGCTGCTTAGTTATTCATTGGGACTTGGAATACCCTTTATACTAAGTGCGGTGCTGATTGACTACCTCAAATCAGCGTTTAACTGGATTAAGAGAAATTACAAAATCATTAACCTTATAAGCGGCAGCCTACTTGTTATAATTGGTATTATGATGGCAACAGGAACGTTTGGGCAGCTTTTGAATCTGCTCAGTTAGGAGGCACTATGAAAAATAATAAAACACTAATAATACTTATTCTTGCATTTGTTGTTCTGCTTGGTGGTGCGTATATCCTTTACTCTCAGCTTGGTGAGTCACAAGCACCCGATCAGCTTTCAGTAGAGCAACAAGAGAGTAATGAAACAGAAGAAAATCAAAAAACATTAGCACCGGATTTCACAGTTTATGATGCTGACGGAAATCAAGTTAAGCTGCATGACTTTATAGGTAAGCCAATAGTCCTCAATTTCTGGGCAAGCTGGTGCGGTCCTTGTCAGATGGAAATGCCGGACTTTCACGAAAAATATCTCGAGCTTGGTGATGAAATAAACTTCCTGATGGTAAA
>JAFVUY010000144.1 GCA_017502465.1 Bacilli bacterium
GGTTTAGACCGTCGTGAGCCAGGTTTGTTTTATCCTACTGGATGCGCCATCATGATAGTAGTTTGAATCAGTACGAGAGGAACATTTGAATATTGCCTCTGGTCAGCAATCCCACGAAGGTGGGTGTTGCGTGGCTACGCAGTGAGCGATAATGGCTGAGAGCCTCTTAAGCCAGAAACGCTTCTAGAAAGTGATGGGAGCCCATTAGAGCCCGGAGAGATAATTTAGATAGGGCGGGGTACGAGACCGGATGTAAAAGACGTCATGTCAGCGAGGGTTCTGTAAGCATGGGAGCGCCTCCTTGGTGCGACCTGCTGAGGATCAGCCTTGCCTGTATGGTTGTATTAACCATTTTTTTTCTTCTTAAGCTAACAACGATTATTTTAGCCTTAATTAATGATCGTTCATAAGCAGAACTAATTCTTTTCTCTTTTTTGCTCTGTTCTTCGACACTGTTGCGTGAAAGTGTGCATATTTTAGGATGTTTATCTTGCTTGTTTGCTTGTTGTGCGATTTACCCAGTGATATTCTGAAAAAGTGGTGTGTTTTAATATATAACTTAATTAAAATAAAGTATTTTATTCCGTTTTTGCTGTATATGATATGTGTATTTACCTTTGTGTTTATGCATAGAGGGATGCTTTATGTAAATTATCATTGCTTAATAATCTATGCAAGTGAAAATGATCATTTACTATATCTTGCGATTTTTAAATGTGTATAACCACAATGAAAATTGTTTTCTTGTGCTACTTTAGCATTATAAACAATGTTATAAATTATTAAGTGGTTTTGCTTAGCAATATTTTGTATAAAATTGATTTTAACCTGTCATCTTCTCAAAAAGCTGGAAAATTAGACATTAAATCAACTTTTATCTGTGTTTTACTGTATATATCTGGATAATATTTATATGTCAGGTATATGAATGTACAATTTATCGATTTATCCTATTTTTTGCAATTTTTGGACACATTTGGAAAAAATGATTTTTAGCCTTATACTTGATCAGGCGAAAAGTAACGATTTTTTAAATTCACTTTTTCATAGTCTGTGGGCAATATTATTACACGCAGGAAGTACAAACTATAGAGCACATATGTGCTTATGTTTCTGCAAAATATATACGAATTTGTATTAGTAAAATTTCCCGGAAAAGTTGATCTTTTTTTTCTGGGGATTCCGATTTCTCGGTCAATTTTGAAAAGAATAACGATTATTTGCAAAAGATAGCATTTTTTTGAATATTTTTGTAGGTACCGATGTGATCGCTACTTTTCAGTGATATTAAATATATAGCGTATATGTGCATGTACGAATTTGATTTACTTCTTATTTCAACAGATACAATAGCAACACTCTGCAATACAATGCATTTTAATGCTATCATTTAAAAAAGTGGGAATTCTTTGAATAATAATCGTTGTTTTGCTACATGTGTAGTATAAATGCACTTTTTGATACCTATACAGCATATAACAAGGCGCTAGTTTAAACATAAATGCAAGAAGTACTACATTTAAAATATTACATTTTAATGCTACAACATAGATGTCCATCTTTGCACCAATATATTGCAATAAAGCGCTAAAGTACCCATTTTCAGAGCAAAAAGCAGTTGTGCATCCTCACAGAATGGAGGAATTGCAGAATAAAGATTCCAGCATATAGAATGTTAGAATGAATACTATATTAACAATACGCGTACTAAAAAGCATAAGAGAAAATCAAATAAGTTTTAATTACATGATGCATCAAATTAATCTTTTTTTTCAGAACTTTATTACATAATTTGATGTTTATCGGCGTGAATCAATTTTTAAATAAAATCAGCTGACTTTTAGTGTTTTGTAAAACATATCCAATTCGATTCTAAATTTAGTAAAATTGCCGTGATTTAGTTTTTATCGGAAAACACCACTAATCAATTAATGTTTCTCAATATTCATAATAACAACGTTTTCTTTAAAAACTAAATTAAAAAAACCAAGGTTATGAAATAAAAAAAGAAAATTAGATTAAATTATTTTAAATTTTAATGAAGCAATATTCTGGACACATTTTTTGTTGCCTCATTCGTTTTTTTGAGATATTTTAAATTGTTTACAATTTTGTTTACGTTAATCATTTCAGGAGGAAAATAATCGTTGGATTTTGGAAAATTACAAAAACAATATTTTTTTCCTATAGTGCAGATTTATTTCAGGAGTAAATGTTTGTAAGGTATATTATAACTGTATTTAGGCTGAATATTATTTGAAACCAGGCTTTTTACTAGACTCATCTGCTCTCCGACAGTCAGCAGAACAACGTCAACGTCTCACGTAGAAACTTTGAATATGATGTAAAGAACTATATTTTTCTGCGAAATCACATAAAAACAAAAAGTTGCTATATACAATACAATAATTTTTATGGTGATTTTAAAAAAATGTGTTATGTATACAGTCTTCTCTACATTGAAAATAATCGTCATTTTTTCAATGAGAGCAAAGTAAATTCATTTTTATCCACACAACACGCATAATAACACGCTCATTTAAGCATAAGCACATGCGTATATACAATTAAAACTTATTTACGTTAACATAAATGATTGAAACGTGGCGAGTGCCGTGGTCTGCATTACCAAACTTGTGAAAACGCAGACGATTTTTTTGTAAATCGCAGAAAGCCATGTCTATCGTTATGTTGTATCGTCACCACATGCACGCTCCAAAATTGAGTGTGAATTTACATAATTTGTAATTCTAGGAAAACAATATCGTCGCACATTTTATTGAGGCTTATTCACATATTATGAATTTAAAGCAAAATGCGAACATTTCCGTACTTATGAGGGGAGCAACCCTAGTCCCGAGGCCAAATGGTTGGGTTTGAAAGAACTCAATGTAGTCGAGGGTTAGTGGGCTCTAGTATGCTACGGAGAAGGGCGGTACCGCTGTGCGGGTGCTCGTATCTAAGGTTGAACCGGCTAATGCTAACCTCGTAGTGGAATTATTCATTCCATTAGTGATACTTGGTTGATCCTGCCAAGGAAGCACACTTCGGTCACAGATTAAGCCATGCAAGTGCAAGTTCCGGGTAACTTAAACTGCGAACAGCTCATTAACACGCTCAGAACCTAATTGGTGACGCGCAAGCACTATATGGATAGCAGGAGAAAACTCGTGCTAATACATGGTGTTGGTCAGTCAGAAGTGAGTTATGACGGACAAGTGGACGATTTCGCATGCCAAGCGGTTGAGCGACCTATCATGCTTGTACTTAGGGTCTTTACCTAGGTAGGCTATCACGGGTAACGGGCGGTTACCGTCGTACTGCCGGAGAAGGCGCCTGAGAGATAGCGACTATACCCATGGGTAGCAGCAGGCGCGAAACTTTCCCACTCTTCAATGAAGGAGGGGGTGATGACCAGTTCTACGTGATAGGAGACATCTTTACCAGATGTCAGCAGCAAGCAGAGGGCCAGTCTGGTGCCAGCAGCTGCGGTA
>JAFVUY010000145.1 GCA_017502465.1 Bacilli bacterium
CCCTGTAACGCAATCACGTCTTCTAAATCCATTTGAAGAATGTCCTCATAAACTAACTTATTGCCGTCTATTTCTGCCAATTCAGCGATTAAAGCATAAGGAATCTCTTCAGGTGTTTTAGCTTTTGTCTGTGCTTGCAACAAGTCAAAACCAACTCCTTTGTGGATTGTTGCGACTTTTCCTGATGGTAATGTAATTGTTTTTGTCATAATTCTTTCCTTTTTATTTTTTTTATTATTTAATTTCAAATATGAATATTGAAGATTTTGATGAATTTAAAAAAAAGTTAACAAAGCTTTTGGAACAAAATGTTCTATATAATAGTCCTTTGAGTATTAATAATCTTATTAATTTTGAAGATCTTTTGGATATCATGCTAGTTTTGCTTAAGAATGAAAAAGGCAATTATTTTCTTAACCAAACTGAACGCAAAGTTCTTCTAAAATTGTTAACTGCTCGTTATACAGGAGAATCATTTTCGGAACATAATAAAAGGAAATTAAAAACACATTTTGCAAAAGACTTATTTGATAGAATTTTGCAACGTCAGAAAGATAATTCTAATAACGATGTTTCGGTTAGAGAATTTTTCTTTAACACACTTAAGTAGTTGTATTTTTATACCGTTCAAAAGGTGTTCAAAAACCTCTGTATTGAATTTTATGGGTGGGGTTGGTATAAATTATCATTTCAACCTTTTTTAAAAGCCTTAAAATCGATTTTAAAAATTTTGAGTCATCTTAAATGTTTCATATTTTCTCCTTGTAGAAATTTCAACCGGACTATATGGAACTGAACAAGAAATTAAAGCCAAAGCTAATGCCCAAAATCTATCTGCGTGTCCGTTTACTTCCGATGTGTCAGCATCAAACCTAATATTTCCTGCTTTTGTTGCAATCCGTCTTATTGAGTGCAAGTCCTCTCTAATCTCGTGGTCTTGAGGAATAAACACCGACTTATCTTCAAAATTTGTCCTCAGATTATATGCCATTTCCTCTTTGGATTTGTTTGTGAACATAACGGGTTCGACTCGGTATTTACCAAAATCTCTCTGAGCTGTTTCTGCTAATTGCATACCCAACCCTGTCGAGTCTATACAACATCTGCGTAATTTAGAGTGTTTAAGAATGGCTGAAATTATTTCGTATTGAATATGAAACGGAGTCTTTTCTAATACTTTGACTTTTCTTGTATATTTGATGTTTTCTAATCTCTCTAAGCACCAAATTACTGTTAAGTCCTTTCTTCGACCGATATCGATTCCGACATATAAATCGCCTTTGATGGTTTCCAATTCTCTTAAAACATCTGCCATCTCACAAGTTGCGATTAAGTCGTACGGAAGAAAAGCACAGGCTTCGTCTATCGCCACACAGCAGAACTCTTGCAACCAAGTGTATTCATCAAAACAATCTTGCCGTTGTTCTTCAAGCCATTCTTCACGTTCTTTTGCAGTTGTTTTTCTGCCGTAGATTTTATCAACTAATCCTTCTTCAACTGCCAAATGAATAGGGACTTTGTGATGACTCCACTTCAATTTACCTTTTAAAACTTGGTCGATGAATTTGTAATACATACAATTCTGACCATTATGTGTCGATAAAATTCTGAGTGGATAACCCCACGTTATGCA
>JAFVUY010000146.1 GCA_017502465.1 Bacilli bacterium
ATGAAGGATTACAAGCGTCTTGGATATTCGGACAATTGGATAAACCAACGATTGAAAAGCATTGAAATACGCAAGGAACTGACAGACGAATGGAAAAAGCATGGTTTGCAGGAAGGTGTTCAATTTGCTACTTTAACTGACATCATTTATCAGACATGGTCGGATATGACTGCACGCCAATACAAACAATTCAAAGGCTTGAAGAAAGAAAACTTGCGTGACAATATGACCAACAAAGAATTGGTTCTGAATATGCTTGCAGAATTGTCGACTAAAGAAATCTCTGAAAGTAATCATCCTGAAACATTCGAAGACCATAAAGAAATAGCTGTTCAAGGTGGAGAAATTGCCCGCAATGCCCGAATGGAATTGGAAGCTAAAACCGGAAAGTCCGTTATATCACCTTTGAATGCTAAAGAAGGATTTTTATTGAAAAAAGGAAATGAAGAAAACGAATGATTTGTTTTGCGTATTGAACAGATTTGCACAAAAATCGTTCAATGTACAAAACAAATCACTAAAAAAGGAGAACTTATATATCTGTTAACCCCAATTGTCATTCAGTGCGAAGCGAAGACGTGTTGTTGAGCGAAGGCGAAAAACTCGAGAACATCCACGTGGATGTTTTTAGTGTATGCTACCGAGATTCTTCCTCCCTTCGGTCGTCTGAATGACAAATAGTGTCAAGAAATATCTTATTTCCATAAAAAATACATTACACTCATTGCACCAAACACCTAATAGTTTGTGTATCAGTATACTTTTGGTGTAATTCTATTTGTTTTGGCTTTGCATCCATTGCATCGTAAAAAATATAGGTGCAATTTTACCTATAATATGAACAATTGTTTACCAATCAATATCATTAGCTGTCTATAATGAAAATATCAATGCTTATATTCAAAAATAGCACGGAACAGACATAAGTAAATATGAGAAAACTAAAATGCAATATTACACTATTAAAAAGTCTTAAATAATTAACTTTCTGTCTTCTTTATTTGTCTATATGTAAAGTATACATTACATTTGCAGCAAACATTATAAATCACAATAGTATGAAATCAAAGTATTTGTTTCCAATTGTCTTTAGAAAGATTGGTTGGAGTTTGTTTATTCCGTTCCTCTTATGGGGAATAGGTTATATGTTTAGTGGTGGAACATTCATCGAAATTGATGGTTCTAATACAATAGCCTTATTTGATGGCTTCTCTGATACAAAGTTCCTATGTATTACAAACAATGATTCATGGACAGATGAACTCATTATTATTTTCTTAACAATTTCTATGCTGTTCATTGGTTTTTCTAAAGAACAAGATGAAGACGAATGCATTGCAAGTATTAGAATGAATGCTTTAATATGGGCAATAATGGTAAACTGCATATTATTGATAATAGGTACAATGCTTATATTTGGTTTACCATATCTGAATTTTATGACTATCTATATGTTCAGTCTTCTTTTGCTTTTTATTATTAAATACGCTTGGGATATTTACATGTTTAGAAAAAATTAAATTACATCATTATGAGAACTTATAAATTACTGCCGTACAAATGGCAATATTGGGGATGGTCATTTTCATTCATTGGCTTTATAGTTATATTATTCACTCTGTTACAAGAATACAATTTGTATCAGATGGGATATTTCCTCTTTGAAGTAGGTTTTTTGCTTATTGCTTTTACGAGAGAGAAAGATGAAGATGAACGTGTACAATCCATACGATTTAAAAGTTTGGTTACAACTGCCATTTTATACATTGCCCTATATCTTTTGAAGCCAGTTCTTCAGACAATTATAGTGCGTTTCATTCCATTTGAGATAGGTACAATCATTCTTAATATAATAGTATTATTCAATATGATTCCTTTGTATGTAGTGATATTTAAGGGTACTTTATATTTTCAAAATAAACAACTTAGTTATGACAAACAATATCCGTGTTGAAAGAGCCATTAAACGCATAACTCAACAACAATTAGCCGAGTTGGTACAAGTTAGTCGTCAAACAATAAATGCGATAGAACAAGGAAAATATGTACCTTCGACTGTACTTGCTCTAAAAATTGCGAGTGTGTTTGAGAAAAGATTAGATGATATATTCCAATTAGAAGAAAGTGATTGGGAACAATAATACAGTGGCGGATTTATATATCCGCCATATTTTTAGAATTCCAACAAATCATAACACCGCAATAATTCTTCTCTTCTTAGCCCTAAATATCTCTTTGTTATACTGATATTGGAATGATTGAATAATTCTGATAACATAATCAATGCCATTTCACCATTTTCATTTGCACATTCGTAGATGTGTCTGCCGAATGTTTTTCTAAGGCTATGAGTACTTAAATTCTTGACTGATTTTAATCCATACTTCTTTTTCATTTCTTTTAATAGAACATTGATTCTTTGAGTGCTGAAAACTCTTTTCTTCCGACTAATGAAACAATGTTCCGACTTGTCGGTAACAGCAAGAGCCTTGAAGCAATCTTTGATGTGCTTTTGGAAACCATTGTTGATTTTGATTTCTCTTCTTTTCTTGGTTTTCTTCTCAATCAGTTCAAATCTATCATCATCTAATAACATTGCCCAAGTTATTTGCAATGTATCGGAAATTCTAGTACCAAAAAAGATACCACAACCGACAAGCAAACTCATACGGTAATCACCATCACGGTATAATTTATGGATAAGATTAATGGCTGAATCCCATTCAATATAATCACTTGTAGTATTACTATTTTTTACACTCATAATATTCTTTTTTATTGATTCCTGACTAATTTTGAACATCTAAACACGACATAATAACCTTGATTTTATATCACTCCATGATAATCAACACATAACCACTTTTATTAAAAATTGAAAATACATTGCACTCATTGCACCAACCACCTAATAGTTTGTGTATCAGTATACTTTTGGTGTAATGCGCCTTGTTTTGGATTTACATCCATTGCACCAAATAAAAATTAGGGTGCAATGGATGCAATAGGATTTTCGTTCACATTACACCAAACGGGTATTGATTATCAACTGATTAGATTATTGGTGCAATGAGTGCAAAGTGTTTTTAATACTTTGATAAAATTTGAATGCATGTCTCATCAAAAACGCTTCATGAAGCATCGGCTCACACTTGCGGGAGTATCGCCTTATAC
>JAFVUY010000147.1 GCA_017502465.1 Bacilli bacterium
GGAATTACAAATGGAAATTTTTGAACAAATAAAAGACATGGCGAAATCCGCCAGTGAAAAAACTGAAGCCATCGCAAAAACCGTTGGCGAGAAAGCAGAGGCAACTATGGAAATTCAAAAACTGAACGCAGCAATCGAAAAAGCAGAAGCACGTATGCGCGAACATTACGCAAAAATTGGTGAAGAAATGTATAAACATTATGTGGAAGTTGGCAAAGCACCAGAACATTTGGTAGACAACTTTGCAGTTGTAGCAGCTTCCATGGCAGAAGTAAACGATATGAAAAACAAAATCGCAGAAATCAAAATGGGCAAAGGCGGCTGCGACATTCCCAAAACCACTTGCCCCGCTTGCCAAAAAGAAATTATTGCCAACGCTAAGTTCTGCCACGAATGTGGTGCTCCCGTAGCAAAGAAACCCAGCGTTATGGAAGAAGTAAAAGAAGAAATTGCAGAAACCAAAAAAATTTACGCTGAAGCTCACGCAGAAGCTTTGGCTGTAGAGGAATACCCCCGCTAAAAAAATGCACTCATCTGCAAAGGAGGTAGAAGCCATGCTGGTAGTAAAACATCAAGAACCGGAATTGGTTGATAAAAAGAAAGAGAAAGAATTTGAAAGCATCGGACAAATTCTTGCTGACGAAATTTTTACTTCCATGGAGGGTTACGCAATAAAAGGCGTAGAAAACGAAGTTACCCCCAACAAGAAAAAACCTAAACCCTACGACATCGTAGATATCTAAAATCCCCTACATTTATATAAAGCTTCAAATGATCTGAGATTTCCCCCAAGCATAAATCCCCCACCTTACAGGAGCCAGTAAGGATGGGGGATTTGTGTTTTAAAGGAAGTATTGCAAAACAAAAATGATTATGTTAAGCTATCAAAAAGACTTTCAATATCAAAAATCACCAATTTTGACATTGAAATTTTCGTTCGTATCAAAATCTTTAAAATTTGACATTGTATTTTTCTAAAGAGGTGCTACTCATGGCATACGAAAGCTTGAAAAAAATATATTACAAAGACAATTCCAAATGGCTCGAAGAATATAACAACAGATTTAACGCTCCTTTTACGGAACACTTTGACATTGACATTAAACAACACGGTTACAATGAAGCTTATCCTGCTTTCTTCTGCCACAATGCAGAAATCACCTATCTTATCAATGCAATACATTCCTTGAATTTAGATTTAATGTTTAAACAGCTTTCTCTTCCAGGCGTTGCATTACATCAGCTCACCCAAGCGTATATGATTGAAGAAATCCAAGCCAGCAACGAGATTGAAGGCGTAAGAAGTTCTAGAAAAGAAATCCGCGCCGCTTTAGAACTTTCCAAGCTTGCCAACAAGGATAAAGCAGTTCGTTTTTCTAGCATCGTCTCCAAATATAACAAGCTGCTCAACAAAACAAAAATTAAATTTGCCACCTGCCAAGACATCAGAAAATTCTACGACGAATTTATTTTAGAAGAAGTTGCTACCGAAAATATTAAGAACAAACCTGACGGAACAATCTTTAGGGCAGATAACGTAGAGATAACCACAGGAACGCAAAAAGTTTTGCACATGGGTACCTATCCCGAAGCAAAGCTCATTGACGAAATGGAAAAGGCTTTGGAAATTTTGCACAACGAAAAATATCCGCTTGTTATTCGCGTCGCGCTATTCCATTATCTTTTTGCCTATAGTCATCCGTTTTACGACGGCAACGGCAGAACAATTAGGTTTATTACCTCTTACTTTTTGGCAATGGATTTTTCTCCCTTAGTTGCCTTTAACCTTTCGCTTCTTATCAAACGTAACAGAAAAAATTACTACACTATGTTTGAAGAAACTACCTCTGCTTTAAACCGCGGAGACTTAGGCTTTTTCGTAACAGAGTTCCTGCACATAATCAAAAGCTCTATCGAAGATGTTATTGATTGTTTAGACAAGCAAATTATAGAACTAAGAAAATGGGAAAGCAAAATCAATTCCCTAAACATCAAAGATAAAACCGCCTTTGATTTATACCAGCTTTTACTGCAAGCAACAATCTTTTCTGTTGAAGGCATTACCATGCAGGATATGACTACCATTCTCAAAAAATCTACCAACACTATTAAATCAAGATTAACTGCTATTCCTAAAAATCATCTTATTGTTGACACTTCAGAAAAGGTGCACAGGTATAAATTGAATTTGGAAGAGTTGTAAAAAAAGAACTCCCCCAATCTTACAAAGTAAGGTTGGGGGAGTTTTGTCTTAAAAACCATCTGTTCTTTAATTATGTATTCAAAATTTTTGATAGCCAACTTCCCTAAGTTTCGTTTATGAAGAATACACTATAGGAACAGTTTTTGGGGGTCTGATTTGAAAGGAAAACTTTGAAAACCTCTAAAATTTCAATTATCCTTTTAAACAACCCCTCCTAAAATATCACGCATTACTTGTCTTTTTCCTGAATAAAACGATGTTTTCAAATTTAGTGTCATTAAGGCTCATATATCCTTCTTCTAATCCTAATACATTTTCAATAATATCGCTTGACAAAGTAGTTCCTTGTCTTGTTAATACTTCTATAAATTCCGCGCTAGTAGTCTTATCTTCCTCAACAATCATTTTCATAGCTTCTTTGATGTATCTTGGTTCAATCTTTTGTGTTTCATTAGAAATGGGCTCACGTGTCCTGTAACCTTTAATAGATATCTGTCTCATTAAATATTGATATTGAGATTGTGTTATTTCATTCAATTGACGTGCTCTAAAAATCAATGCAGCAGCTGAAACGCCATATTTTTGTTTCAAATGTAGATAATGCGATAATTCTGTTTTTCTAAATGTTTGCAAATCCAAACGATAAACATCTGCTGGCACAAGTAATGCACCAGCAAAATAATTCATCTTGTCTTCCATTGCTTTGTAGTCGACTCGTGACATTTCTTCCAAGTTGTAAAAATCATCTAACAACAAATGTCCCAATTCATGAGCCGCACTAAAGTTTCGTCTATAGGGATCTTCTTTGTCGTCACCTAAAACAACTATAGCATAACTACTTCCATCAATTCTTTCCACCCGACTATAGGCATCTATCTTTTTATTATCAGTATGTACGGAGTAAACAATAATACCATTTCGCTCCATTACATCTATAATATTTTTGATGCAAGATTTTCCTAGTCCCCAATGTTCACGAACATTTATAGCTAACCCCTCAATATCATCAAGATCAAAATCCTCGGGAACTTGATATAAATTTATATCTGGAAATTCTATGAATTCAGATATTCCACGATAAATGGCAATCAAATTATTAACTCTTTCAATCTGCTCCATTCTATCTTTATTGGTCATACTGGCTAATGACCTAAAATATGTATCTCCACTAACGACATCACTCTTTATCTCTTGATAGAAATATTGTCGTGGAAATCCAAGCGCATTTGAAAGACTAAATAAAGTTTCAGCACGCGGCTCTGTCTTTTTGTTCTCAAATTGCGAAATAGCCTGCTTAGAAATATCCGTTATTTCCGCAAGTTCTGCAATTGTCATTCTCCTAAAAAGCCTAGCTGATTTTAATCTTTCCCCATTAAAACCAGTCTTCACTATTCCCACAACATCACCTACTCCGCAATAACTTTGGTCTTACTTTTACGACGTAACAACGGTTCACCTTTGTCATTCGCGCCATTATCAGCATTTTGGGATACGCATTCTTTCTCCGCATTACCAGCCACCACGGAATTTACGCTAGTAGTTCCAATGCAGTCAATCCAATTTTCACGCGCAAAATAATTCATACCAACACTTGGAATTATACCCTCTAATTGGGAAATTTGTCCATATTGCATTTCGAAAGAAATTAATGCATAGGTTTCGATATCACCATCAACATCTTTTAAAAGACTCGCCAAGATATCATCTAATTTTTCATAATACGTTTTATCGAGAGCAAATTCTTCGCCTAAAACCAACTGCTCTCCAAGCAAATCATATTTATCTAAAAGGTTTTTATTTAATCTGCCAAGAGCATTCAGATAGTGCATTAATTTTTTGCTAGCATTCTTTCTAAGATTATAGAAATTCTTGCAACGCATTAAAGTATAGAAGAACTTGGTTTGTTTATCATATATCCCTATAAGCTTCCATATCCCTCTGCGCATTACATTTATATGAAATCTGTCCCCCTTTAAAACACGCTCTATTTCTCTATTTCTAAAATTCCAGTACATACCATCAATCCCATTGTCAGTAGGGCAATTATATGATGCTAATTCCTCTCTACAAACATAATCGGCAGCTTCTATGCTATTCACGATTTTTATAATAATTTCTACTTCCAAAGGGATTACTTTCATATAAGGGTTCATAAACAAACCTCACTTTCTATTAGCGTTACTTTTATTTTAACATTTACGCCGCTTTTGTCAAGTAGTTTTCTTTTTGTATCGCTTTTATCTGTTTTGTTTCCGTTTGCGACTGTTATTTCTATCTAGAATTTTTATCATCCTTATTATTGTACTTCTTACGGCAATAATGCTGCTAAGACTAAAACATTTGACACTTTTCTCAAGTCATGATAAGTATAAACTATCAACACTTAGGAGGCTAGTTTATGGTAAACACCGCAGATTTAGGCATTACCACACAAAAATTGATTTGTGATAAGTTTTCTTTACAACTTCATCCTAAAGCAGTTAATCAATTTACAGCAAACTTCAATCCTGATTACCAAGAAGCTTTGTTGCCCTTAATCGACCAAATTTTTAAGACAATCGGAATTAAACCTAAAACCTGTCTTACTTACGCTCCGTCTTCTAACAAAAGAGAAAAAACTTCTCCACACAATTTCGAGTTAGAAAACGGACAAACCCTATCCATCAAAACAAATAAATCAGGCGACAAATCTGCTCCACGCGTGATAGGACAAGCTGGTTACAGAACTTTCAACGAATTTTTCGGACATCTTGCTAACGCTCCCATCAGTTCACAAGAACAAATTAAGGAATTGGTCTTTGAAAAAGTTGAACAAATGATACCACTTTTTCTGGACTACTTCTTTCTATCCGATTACACCGTATGGATTTATCCTGAAAACGATAGTTACAATTACTTAATCTTTGACAGAAACCAAATTGTAGACATCGCTACTGACAGAGATTCTTTTAGCTTTACTCGCGATTTAGAAACTTGGACAGAAAGCACAACGCTTAAATATAATGGTACTTCCATTGCAGAAATTCAAGTTCACAAAAACAGAACCTTTAAGTTCCGCTTCATCCTCAAAGCTTTAATGAAGTTCATTAAAGAACAAAAGCTTACTACTGAAACCTTTGGTATCACCGCAGAAAAAGCAATCTGCGATATGTTCAACATAGAAGTTCCTGAAAACTACAAAGGTCGTTATTCTAACATAATTCAAAAACAAATGGCTCCAACAATCCAAGAAGCCTTTAAGCATCTTCCCAAAGCAATTCGTAGTACAGGAGCAGAACAAGGTGAACGTGGAGCTAACAGCAAATGTTCTTATGACTTCGTTCTTGAAGGCGAAAAAACTATGTCCTTAAAGACGACAATCAACGGAAGTATGATTTGTCCTCCAGAAGTTGGACAGCCAGGGGCAAGAACCTGCTATGTTTATTTTGGTCACCTTGTAGAAAAAACCATAATTACCGAAAGCAACTTCAAGCAAATGGTATTAGAAAACGTTGCCAATATGCTTCCCATTTACCTAAACCATTTACTTGATTCAGACTACTTGCTTTGGATTTACAAGAAAAAAGAAGATTACAACTATAAAATCTTTGATGCAGACTTTGCGAAATCTATGGTATGGGATCCTGAAAAATTTAGTTTTTCTAAACCGTCCATTCTTGATTGGAACGAAAGCAACACTTTAAAATACAATGGCATTTCCATTGGTGAGTTCCAAGTTCACAAAGCACGTTCTAGTTTTAAATTCAGATTCAATATGATGAACTTAGAAAAGGTTATCAACGCACACAAAAATAATATCTAACACAAAACCCGAAGCAGTCCAACTACTTCGGGTTTAATTTTACTATTTTTCTTTTTCGTCCAACGCTTTTTTTACTGCCAACCCAATCGCTTTACCAAGAAGCGGAGGAACAGCATTGCCAATTTGAACCAACTGCCACTTTTTGTTTCCTTTAAAAATAAAATCATCAGGGAAAGATTGTAATGCCGCCAATTCCCTCGGAGTAAGTACGCGATTCAGTTTAGGATGTAAGTTTACGCCACCATGATTTTCTTTGACAGTACAAGATGGCTTATTCCAAGGAGATTTTTTCCAAGCATCAGAATAGTTTCCGTATAAGCTCTTACCCTCTGGTACTTCACTAATCTTCTTAATCATTTCTGGAGTATGCTTAGTGAAAATGTGGTTAATCTTTTTATTTTCAGGCATCAACATAAAACGTTTGATACCTTCACCGAGAGTAGTATATAACTCAGGAGTGAACATCGGTTGCGGATGATAGTTTTTCAGTCCGTGTCTATTACCAATAAAGATAACCCTTCTTCTAATTTGAGGGACACCATAATCTGCACTATTTAAAACTGTTACATTGATATCATACCCAGCTTCTTTATAGTCACTGATAATTTTTGCTTCTACTTTACCATTGAGCATAGAACGTAAGCCTTCAACGTTTTCCATCACAACAAAATCAGGTTGTAATCTTTTTACGATTTCAAGCATTTCAAGATACAAACTATTTCTAGGGTCAGCAACTACACGATGACCTGCCATACTAAAACCTTGGCAAGGGAATCCACCTACAATCAAATCAATATGCTTGCCCTCAACAGAAGCATACAAATTTTCTTTTACTTCATTAGCACGAATATCTCTAGTTTCAACAGTTTCATCAAATAACTTTTGGTCAATAAAATTATATTTGTAAGTTTCTACTGCCTCTGGCATTATTTCTACAGAAGCAACGGGAGTAAACCCTGCCATAGTAAGGCCACAGCTTAAACCACCCGCACCAGAGAACAAGTCTATAAAATTCAATCCGTTACGATGATTTACATTAGACCAACCATCATAAACCCACTCGTCTGTAATATCAACCCAGTTTACATCATCAGCTAAGGAAGCTTTTTCTACTTCGCCACAGAAAATAGATTCATCGTCTATTTTTTTATCTGATTGCATCCATCTTTGATAATCTTGTTCAGTAATTCTATAAGAATTTCCAATTTTATCTGCGTTTAATTTGTTAGCAGCAATATGTCTTCTAATAGTCTTTTGGCTATAACCGGACAAACTTGCAATTTCTTCAATAGAGTAATAATTCATAACCATTCCTCCTGTATGTCCAGTTTACATGTTTTTTGTCCACAAGTCAAGAAAAAAGCAAGGAGCTCTTTTATTTTAAAACAGTCTCCTTGCTTTTGTTAATTCTGTCTAACGTATCTATTACTTCTTTCACACACTCGCCTACGCTTTTTTTAATATCCTTTTCCCAAAATCTAAGTACCTGCCAGCCCTCGTCTCGCAAAGCAATGGTTGCTTCCAAATCACGTTCTATATTACGCTTAATTTTTTCACTCCAAAACTTTTTGTTTGTATGGAACCTTTTCTCATCAAAATCCTTACCGTGCCAAAAATCACCGTCACAAAAAATTGCAACCTTATACTTTGTAATAGCGATATCTACGTTGTAATTTAACAATTTATAATTTTTACGGTAACGAATTCCACAATGCCATAATGCTTTCCGAAGCTTAACCTCAATACTGGTGTCCTTGCTTCTATTTGAAACCATCGCCTTGTGCCTTTGTTCAGGTGTCATGCAATCCATAAATCAAAACTCCTGTTTTTTCAACCACTTCACTATCGGTTTATCTGCTTCTGCCCAATCCAATGTGTCCAATTCACTGACAGGCAACCATTTAAAAGAGATGTGTTCCTTCATTACAAAATCTGGTTTATCAACTTTGCACAAGTAGGTATGCATCGTAATTGCAAAATCTGGATAGGTGTGTTCTACCGTGAGTAAGTAATCTTCTTCTCTAATAGAAACATTCATATCCATTTCTTCGTTAAGCTCACGTTCTAGGGCAGTGTGATTTTCTTCGCCAGATTCTACCTTGCCACCAGGGAACTCAAATTTATAGCTAGTATATTCAAATTTTGCTTTACCTCGTTGCATACACAGTATTTTATTATCGTACTCAATCACTGCGGCAACAACTTCGTAATGTTTCATAAAACCAACTCTTTTGACTTTTTATTTTATTATAACATTCACACAGTTAATGACAAATTTTATTTTCGCAATAAAAATCTCCCGCAAGCTTTCGCCTACGGGAGTTATTTTTATTTAAACGAAAACAGCGATTCTTGATAATGCTGTGCAGATAATCTGCCTAAAAAGAATAGCTTTTGCCATTTGGAAAGCGCGTTGTCTTTAAGGGGACGTCTTAACCATTTAAACTCTAAGTTTTGGAAATTAAAAAGCAATAAGCCCACGTTTAGCTCCGTAAAAAGCTCTAATTTTTCTTGCAGAGTTTCTTCCTCATCAAAGGGACGCACTACCACAACATAATTGGCAAAGGCTTTATGTAAGCCTGCCTGTTGCAAAGCACGTTTCCAGTTTGGAGCTTTAATATCAAACGCCCAAATGTTATCGCTTTCCTGCACAAAGCTTTTAGAAAGAAAGTACAAGTTTTTCTTTTTCACGAGAAAATCATTTGCCTTTAGCTCTCGCAAGGTGCGGTTAAGGGCAGTATCAGTAATGCCTGTTCTTTCTTTAATGTAGTCCTTCGTTCTGCCGGAATTATATTTTAAGATGGATAATACAAGGCTACCATGCTCTAAAGAAGAAAGCTTAGAAAAATCATAAGTGCCTATAAGTTTTTCGTGAGGAAAGCCAACAAAATCTGCACTGCCTTGCAGTTCGCGGAACAATCTTTCAAAAGCAGGCAGTTCTTTAATGAGGGAAGCTTTAAGGACACGTTCAAAAGAATCCAATACTTCAAATTCTAA
>JAFVUY010000002.1 GCA_017502465.1 Bacilli bacterium
GTAGAGGGGGAAGGTTTTGAGCTAGGAATCTACTTGCAAAATTTGGAAATATACGAAAAGACACCAGCATAAGAAACGCAATTTTCCAGCAGACATCATTAGTCAGTTGAAAAACGTAATTTTCAACCTTTAGTTTAAAAATCTGTGTATATACAAATAAATTTAAAATAAACAAAATAATTATAGCAGAATTGACAAAAGTATTGTATAATTTAAAAAGATGTGTCTAAACACAAGTAATTAAAGGGAAGGCAAGTGAAAATAGAGAGAAATACTTACCTGAATAAAATTATAGAAAGAAAGCAGAATGATATGATTAAAGTAATTACAGGTGTCCGTCGCTGTGGAAAATCATATTTGCTTTTTGAACTCTATTATGAATACCTTATTTCCCAAGGAATTGAAGATTCAAAAATTATTACAATTTCTCTTGATAATAATACATTTGCAAAACAGCGCAATCCAAATGAGCTTGCAAAATATGTAGAAGAACGAATAAATACAGTTGACCAGTTCTTTATTTTTATTGATGAAATCCAATTCTGCAAAAAAATTCCAAATCCTGATTTAGAAGGGGAATTCATTACATTCTATGACGTTCTGAACGGCTTTCTTCAAAAGAAAAATCTTGATATTTATATTACAGGAAGCAACTCGAAAATGCTGTCTTCTGATATTTTAACAGAATTCAGAGGAAGGGGAGATGAGGTGAGAATTTTTCCACTTTCATTTAAAGAGTTTTATGCAGCCAAAGGTGGAGATAAACATGCCGCTTTGAATGAATATATGCTTTTTGGTGGAATGCCACTTGTGTTAAACAGACCTTCCCCCGAATTAAAAATAGCATATTTGAAACAACTTTTTGAAGAAACATATTTTAAAGATATCATTGAGCGCAAACAAATTGAAAGAGAAGATATACTTTCAAATCTTACAGACTGTCTTAGTTCTTCTACTGGTTCGTTAACAAATATTCATAAACTAGCTGCAACAATAAACTCTGTCCAACATAATAAGAAGCATTCTCTTGTTACTGATCCTACAATAAAAGCCTATGTGGATCATTTGAAAGATGCATTTCTCTTTAGTGAAGCAAAAAGATACGATGTTCGTGGGAAAAAGTATTTTGAATCTCAAAGTAAATTTTACTGCATAGACCACGGTCTTAGAAATGCTCGGCTTAATATGAGACAAAACGAAGAATCTCACATTATGGAAAATGTTATCTACAATGATCTCATTCAAAGAGGATGTTCCGTTGATGTTGGTGTTGTAGAAAGTTTTACAAAAGATTCAGAGGGTAAAACTGTACGGGTAGTCAGAGAAATTGATTTTGTGGTAAACAATGGGAACAATCAATGCTATATTCAATCTGCCTTTGAAATGACAACTCCTGAAAAACAAGCATCGGAATTAAAACCTTTTAGCATTATCAACAATTCATTCAAGAAAATCGTAATTACAAAGAATGAATTAATGCCTTGGTATGACGAAAACGGAATTTATCATGTGGGATTGATTGATTTTCTATTACGTGATGAGACACTATAGGATGTGTCTGTTCCGCAAGAAGATGTCACACATATAAGGCCAAATAAGTCAATAGATTTTTCCCAAAATATGACTATTCATGCTTTCTTTTGAAGAAAACTTTCTTTAGAGAAAAAAAATATTGATTTACAATTTTTCTAAATAA
>JAFVUY010000148.1 GCA_017502465.1 Bacilli bacterium
ATAATTCAAAGCGAGTAAAATTCTTAATACTCAAGCGTTTGATAACTTCTTCTTTATGTTCTCTTATGTAAGATACTACTAACATGGTAAAATTTATTTTAATGCAAAGATAAGAAAAAGTCTAAAGACGAAAGTCTAAAGACGAAAGATTTTTTCAATGCACAATGCATAATTCACAATGCATAATTATTATGATGTATTCATTTAAGGGGACTTCTATAAATTGCTTTTCGAAAGATTTATGAATTTATCTTTGAGAAGACTTTTGTTTTTCTTGAAAGAGCATAGCGAGCTATATGATTGAAAGAAAGACGAAAAGATTCCAAAGAGAAGCATAAATCTCGAAAAAGTTCATCTTGCGTTAGACAAAATTATTTGATACGAGGAATTTATAGATGTCCCCTTAATTATGAATTTTAAATTATGAATTAATGTGGGCGTTTATCATAATAATTTTCCATTATAATGTAAAAATATCATAATAATTTTCTATTATAACATAAAAATATTATATCTTTGCAATAATAAAATAGATAATATGATTAACAGAAAACTTAGACAAATAATAGAACAGCGTTTATTTCGCAGAAAGATCATTGTTCTCACAGGACCTCGACAAGTTGGGAAAACCACACTACTAAAAATGCTAATGTCCGACCTAAGTAAGAAGACCTTGTTTTGGAATTGCGATGAACCCGACATACGTCAGAAACTCTCTAATCCGACTTCCACCCAACTCGGAACAGATATAGGCAATTCCGAACTCATATTGATAGATGAAGCCCAGAGAGTGAAAAATATCGGTATAACACTAAAACTTCTTATTGACAATTTTCCTCAAAAACAGATTATTGTTACAGGTTCATCTGCTTTAGAACTATCCGACTTCATCTCAGAACCACTAACAGGGAGAAAATACGAATATAATATGTATCCGTTTTCTTCAGAAGAACTTATAGACAATCATGGTGATATTGAAGAACGCAGGTTATTAGAGCGACGTATTATATATGGAACATATCCTGATGTTGTAAATTATCCTGGAGAGGAGAAAGAAATTTTAACTAATCTCACAAGCAGTTATTTATACAAGGACATATTTGCCTTTCAAGATGTAAGAAAGCCAGAGATAATAGAGCAGATTCTTCAAGCATTAGCTCTGCAAATAGGAAGCGAAGTATCATTCAACGAATTAGGCAAACTATTAGGTCTCAATTCTCAAACCATACAACGTTATATTGATTTATTGGAGAAATCTTTTGTAATTTTCCACCTACGTTCTTTCAGTAGAAACATTCGTAACGAGTTAAAGAAAAGCCGTAAGATTTACTTCTACGACAACGGTATAAGGAACGCCATTTTAGGTGATTTCAAACAACTTAACTTAAGAAGTGATATTGGTGCACTATGGGAAAACTATCTTGTTAGCGAACGCATGAAGCACAATTCATATAGTTTGTTTTATGGTAAAAGCTATTTCTGGAGAACACAACAGCAACAGGAAATTGATTATTTAGAAGATATTGACGGTATTCTGAACACTTATGAATTTAAATGGAGCAACACGAAACATCCAAAAATTACTGACACTTTCGCGAAAAATTATCCAAATCACACATATAAAGTAGTAAACCCTGATAATTATCAATTATTCATAAAAGGAGAGATTTAAAAAAAGTCCCGGACTTCAATTGAAATTCGGGACTTTTTTGTTTCGTTTTATGTATAACGATTATTCTGTTATTTCAGCTTGTACTGGGATAACTGAAACGTAAGAACGATCGTCTCTTCTCTTACGGAATTCTACGATACC
>JAFVUY010000149.1 GCA_017502465.1 Bacilli bacterium
ATTATTGATGTCGTTACGGGAGTCGCACCTATTTCCTTTAATAGCTTATTCATATTGCAAATATAGTAATATTTTGAATAATAAAAGAATTTCAACATCTTTTTCTGTTCAAAATACATCTACACTAACAGACATAACAAAGCGTATAGGCAAATTAAACCGCACATTTGCTCATACTATCGTATTTATCATCAGCTATCATCGTTTACCACTGTTTATCAAATATTTGGGCCTTATTTGAGCCTCAACTTTGTAAGGTTCTTATTATCAATCACTTTAACATTCTGCATCGGCAAGTAAATACTGATTATCAAATAATTAAATTAATCACAAATAACAAGCAGAACTTTTTTATTTTGGCAAGAGCAGAATGAGTACTAATGATTGGCAAGAGTGGCAATGTTATCTATACGGTCTGGACCTAAATAAGGGAAGTGTATTTCGAGCCATCTTCTCACTTGTCGTTCTCTTTTTAATGTTTTTTGACATTTTATAATTTTTGTAAACTCTGGATAACCTTTAATTAGATCAAAAATCTCTGTATTTGATAATTTAGCAATTCCTAGAAAGAAGTATTCGTCAACAATTCTACAGCATTTAATTACCATAGTGGACAATGTTGAAACATCTTTTAACGTCACTATATTGTTCTTAAAATTGTTCAGTGCACATTCTGTGTCAAAATGATGATATAATGCATATATGTCGTTTTTAACCATTAAAAGATTACTCTTCTTTTGATGTGATAAATCTGCACTAGAAGAATTGTGAATAATCCGGTTTCGCCAATGACATAAAAGCTCTACTAATATTGCTATATTAACATCAATGTCAGGAATACTAGTTAAAAAGGAATATACTCTATCTGCTTTTTTTTCTTGTCCTTGAAAGTTAATGTTTTTATGCCGCCACAAAGGATTTTTAGATATACTATTGAGATATTCAAATAAACTTTCGGCGACATAGACATAGATGGACTTATAAGCAAGTGTTCTGGCTCTTTTTTTAGACAATTCTATATTTGAAGGTTTCCATGAAATATTTAATGACTCTGGAACACTTACACCTTCATTAGGCATTAAAGATAGGGAAACAGCAATTGTGTTAATCGAATGAACAATTGCTCCAATTTCCGATAGTGTGTTTTTTAATTCTAAACTTTCCATGTGGTATGTCAGGATTCGAACCTGCATTTTCCGAGATAAGATATTGTTTTAGGGTCGGATGTCTTAACCATTAGACGATATACCAAATTTATTGCAAAGGCATATTACATAAATGATGTCTTTTAAATAGCATTTATCCCTCTATTATAGCCCTATGTTATTTGCACAAATATAAGCATTTTGTTTTAAAAAATATTTTATTTATTTACAATTTCATATTTTTAGTACAAATTAGTTTGATTCAGCAAATTCATTTATAAAAATAAGGGACGCCCCTTTGAAGTGACCCCAAAAGTTTAGACAAAAAACTTTTGGGGTTTCTTTATGCGCAAAAAGCACGATTATGGAGCATTGCTCAAATATATGAGGATGCTCGAAGAAGGTTATTCTATTCGTTACCTTCACTTGAAGTATGGA
>JAFVUY010000150.1 GCA_017502465.1 Bacilli bacterium
ATCATACAGGAGATTCTGAAAGTAAACGCACGTCCCCTCCCCGGGGAGGGTAGAGGGAGAAATCTTGTGCTCTTCTGTTATAGCTAATCTTTATGGGTAGTAAACGAACGTAATTTATTCGTTTACTTTTGGAAACCACAATTATTAAATATAAATTGAATAAAGGGCGGTTACAAGTTGACTTTAGGGGATTAAAAAGGTAAAATACTCAGCATAAAGAATGGCGTGGATAATGAGCCTAAATAAAAACAGAGTTTTTGAAAAAGTAATGAGGTATTCGAGAGAATGCCTCTTGAGTGCGGAGCGTTTATAGTTCTAGTTTTGCGTTTAAGATATAAAGAAAGGAGTGTGAAATGAGAGTGTTTACAAAAGAAGAAATGGATGAGTTACAGAAGGATCCTGTATATCGATTGATTATGAATAGACCGGCTCCAGATATGTCTGTGCTTCGTAAAGATGCGGAGGCGTTTGGCCGTTGGATTGCGAGAGAGCATAAGAAGGAACGCGAAAACTTGGCTAAGGCTTCGATATGATACTGTCTGATCAATTGATTATAGATAATGGAGATTTTGTAGTTGAGCATCTTGATGACTCTTCTGAGAATCGGCATTTGGTTGATTCTTTTGTGTCAGGAAATAATGCTCAAGGGTTAGAATTGTATCTAAAGAATTTTGCCTTGGATGATGAAATATCCAATGAGAGTAGGACTTATTTAGTTAAGGATTCTCTCTCGAAGGCGCTTGCATGTTATTTTTCATTGCGAACATGTCTCGTTCCGATAGCATTGACGAAATCATTGTTTACTACAGTTGCCGCAATTGAATTAGCGAATTTTGCTGTCAATGAGAATTATCGCAAAAAACAGCGGGCAATAAAGAAAATTGGTGCATATGTTTTCCTTGTATTCATACTGCCAATTGTTAAGCATATCGCAAAGCTCGTTGGTGCCAGATGGCTTTGTATTTATGCGTTGCCTGATGAGAAATTGATTCGATATTATGAATCACTTGGTTTTACTAGGTTATCAAAAGAACAAGAAGAATTTGTGTATAGCCATGTGAAACCTAAATACGATAAAAGTTGTATTTTCATGTATCAACCAATAACTTTAAAGTGAATTTATGGTAAGCGTTATGAGAGAGAAAACTCAAAATAAATACCTAGTGGGATATTCGTGTGCGTATCCTAAGGGGCGGGAGCTTGGCTTTTTTAGGTGGAGATTTTTAGAGGAGAAGGTGAATAGAGGAATTGGAGATTTAAGGTGAGTGGGTTTGACAGGATTAACGGGATTTACAGGATTGGTTAGATAGTGAAGGGACCTAAGAAAAAATAATAGAAATAGGAGAAAATATGATTAAGTCATTTCTTGTAGAAGGTCTAAATGGAAGTAAGAATTATAACCTGAATTTTCATAAGGATTTGAATATATTAACAGGTCGTAATGGATCAGGGAAAACGACACTGTTGAAATTACTTTGGTATTTGACATCACCATTGCGAACGAATGTTTTGTTTGAAGTAAATTTCAAGAGAGCAAAAGTGGTGACCGATAAGTATTCTCTGGAGATTGAGAGAGACGAAAAGAAGGATGAGTTCCAAATATCACGGTGGAAATATTCAATAGAAGGTGCAGCACCTAGTAGACACGAGATTCGGCTGACGATGGATAGATTTCATCGAATGGATTATGAAAAGATTGAGAACCTTAATAATAAGTTATTGGATGTGGGTGACGATTCTTTATTCTTCCCAACTTTTAGGCGAATTGAAGGGGGATATGGCACATCAATGCGGCGTTATCGCTCTTATTATGGAGGGATTCGGTATGGTGGGCGTGAAGAGAACAGTCTTTCGGAGGCAATGGAAGAATTTGCAAAATCACTAAGTGATAGTAAGCACAAATTAGTTGCATCAATATCAACGAATGATATAGTTGAATTTTTAATGTCAGAATATAATTCTGTTACTGAAGAAACAAAGAGATTATATGTTGAGTTCTCAAAGCGTGTAAAGGAGACTCTCACTAATAAATCGACTTCATCAAGCTCGTTGCTTAAGAAGTTAAAGGGCAGTTTATTAGAGGTTGAAAAAGAGGCAGATGGTTTAATGCGACCGTTTAAAATTCTCTCAGATCTAGTGTCAGAGGTTTTTATTGACAAGGGGATTAAAGTGGCGCCATCATTATCATTAGGAGAAGCAAAAAGTGTCCTAAATTCAGAGGCTCTTTCTGCTGGTGAGAAACAAATGTTTAGTTTCTTGAGTTATAATGCATTTGTTAGAAACAATATTATTTTTATTGATGAGCCAGAACTGAGCTTACATGTGGATTGGCAGAGAATGTTGTTTTCGAAGTTATTAGAACAAGAAACGAGTAATCAATTTATTGTTACGACTCATTCACCTTTTATATATACCAGGTATCCAGACAAAGAATTTTTCTTAGATTCAGATAGAGGATGTGGGATTGAAACTGTTGGTTTGGTATGAAAAATCAAGATATAAGATACTCTATTGATGAACTGATAGGAATGCTGAATCATTCTTCGCAGCCAACAATACTTGTAGAAGGTATTGATGACATGCGGTGGTATAGGTGTTTTGAGCAAGAATTTTATGGAAATGCGCAAGTTTTTCAGGTCGGCGGACGTAAAATGTTATTTAAATTATATATGCGGCGGCATGAAATAACTTCAAAGGTTGTATATGTTGCAGATAGGGATATGTATGTGTTTGGCCATGTGCCAAGGCAGTATAAGGATATTATTTTTACCAAAGGCTATTCAATTGAAAATGATTTGTTAAGTAAAAGTATGGTGGTACAAGCGCTTTTTTTAGGTAAAGATAAAGATAGATTGGGGAAATTATTACCGCCGTTAGCAAAATGGTTTGCGTTTTGTGTAGAAGAATTTAAGAGTGGAAAATTTCCAGTATTGACTGATGCTCCTCAATGTGTAATATCAGAGAAAGCCAAGATAGCAGAAATACGTCCCGAATACAAAATAAAAATTGGGTTTTATGAACCTGATGTGAATCTTGAACAAAAGATATTACGCGATTTTGATTTGAAATTTAGAGGAAAAAATCTATCGCAAGTGTATGCGCTTATCTTTTCGAAACGTAAGCATAAAGAAGAGGGAGCGAAGTTTAGTGATGTGCAACTCTTAGAAATCGCAGCCAAAGATATACGTTCAAAAGCGCGGAAAAGGTTAGTTAGAATGATAAACGAAGCTATAAAGTCAGATTTAAGCAGATGATTACTAGCTTGTAAATAGAAAATGTCTAATGAAATAAGGAGAATTTATCAATGGCGAATGTTATAACATACGGAACGTACGACTTGTTTCATATTGGACATTTGAAGCTGTTGCAGAGGGGGAGGGCTTTGGGTGGTGAGAATGGGCCGCTTACGAATCTCGCATTGTGTAGTAAGTTAGTCATATAAGAAAGAAGATTTGTTCATGAATAATTGTATGGTGTTAGAGTGGCAACCAGTTATTGTAGCTGGAATAGGCTTTGTGGGGTCGATTATTGTTGCATGGATAGGATTTCGGGCGGCAATTAAGGCTGCAAAAGATTCTAGTTCAGCGGCTATTGATGCAGCAAAAGTGACTGCCGATGCGAATATGAAACAAGTGTTATGTATGAAAGCGCATGACGCAATTGTATCGGCGATAAAGATCTTGTCATATAGGCATAATATTTGCAATGCTCTATTGAAATTGATAGTGGATGATTTGACGGAGGAAAGTGTTAGATTGAATGTAGGATTGTTTTTCGCGTTGAGTCAAAAGTTTTCAGAGACAATATCTTTGGATTTAGAGACAATGTCGGTGTTGCCATATGTTCGAAGTAAATTGCCAGAGCGTAGCAATTGTGAGGCGCAGGATTTAGATGTAATAGTTAAATTTGATTCGTTGTGCAAGAAGATTAATTATAATCTTAAGGTACGCGGATCAACGGAGTTATTGCCGGATGAGATTGGGAATCTTTCAATGGGGCTGAAAGCGGTGAAAGAACCTTTTCTTCGTGAGAAGGATATTATTGAGAGGACATTAGATGTGTTGTATGCAGAACTGAGGCGAATAGACAAGGAGTGCGTAAGTGGATAATAAGAACGCCACCACCGTTCGACGTTGACTGCCAATTCTGAACTATTCACTAATCTCTAAAATGACTTCTAATCGCCTAAATTTTGAATATCATAAGGATATATAGATTGAGCTTGAATTCGTAAATGTGGGGCTTAGTTTAGAAGAATTAACAAAAAAGTTACATAAAATGATATAATATTGTTGTGTTAAAGAGATGTGATAATAGAATTCAAAAATTTGTGATGAGGTATTCGGCTACATACCCTATGGGGGTAGAGTTGCTGAATGTTGTTAGGGTATTGGCTTAGGGTGATAAAAACGAAATCATGGAGATATTGTGATGAATGAAAAGGTAAATAAAACAGCTATAACATTCGGAGTGTTTGACCTACTTCATTTCGGACATTTCGAATTATTCCGTAGAATTAGAGAAATAGTCGGTGAGCCTGGTAAGGTTTATGTGATGCTTCAAGTTGATGAAATGATTGAGAAGTATAAACCTGGTTGTAAGAATGTCTATGATTTTGCTACGCGGCAAAAAATGATAGAATCGTTGCGAACGGTAGATAAAGCGATCCCGTATGAAGTGGTAGGAGTTGATGCGGTAAAGAATGTTGATTTTAATATTCTTGTTGTAGGACCCGAACACACAAATGAAAGGTTTCAAGAGCTATTTAAATGGTGTGCTAAAAATGGCAAGGAAGTGGTTACCTTGCCGCGTACTGACGGAATTTCAACCACTCGATTAAAGGAGATATTAAGAGGATGAGAGACGGAATAGAAGTACAGATGTCTCATCGCATATCATGGATGAAGTTGATGTGTGCATTCATGGTAGTTGTTATCCATAGTCAGTTTTTAGCAGAAAAGGCGGGGTGGATTAGAGAATTTGTTATGTATGGGGTGTGCAGGTGCGCAGTCCCATTCTTTTTTGCGGTATCTGGCTATTTTCTTTCACGACATATGGATGAAGATAAGTGGTGGAGAAAAGAGGTTGGTAAACGCATTTTAGGATTAGGAATACCATATTTTATTTTTGTCTGTAGTTTTATGATTTTGTCGTATTTCATTGAGGGTGTATTCCCTAATTTAAAGATTATGTTAAAGGATATAGGAGCTGATCCAAGAGTTACGCCTCTCCTTGCTCCTTTGTGGTATGTTAGGGCGTTGTTTATACTTATTTTATTGTCGCCGTTATTAAAAAAAATCGTTCGTGGAGGTAGCTGCATAGCATCCATTATAGGAATAATATCTATTGCAATAATATGTTTTCTTGTTCGCGCTTATAGTGATTGTTCTAGTGGTACTTGGTATTTATTATTAAATTATGGATTTTCATTAGAAGGGTTGTTGTATTTTTCTATTGGAATGTTTTTAGCAGGGCATAAGCTTAATGGCATAGCTTCTACAATCATAAATAAGTTGTACGGTTTATTGTTTGTCACAGTAGGATTTATTTTGTTCGCTATTCGTGCTTATTTATTGTTGTATACGGAGTATGAATGGCAGGCTTGTAAAATCGGATTTTTTGCGATACCTTTTATGACGTTAGGTCTTTTTGCGATTATGCCACGTTGTTCGTTGCCATCAATGCTTAATTCGGCTTCGTTTCCAATATATGTTTTGCATTTCTTCATTTTATCTTTACTTGGAGGCCGCATTTCACGAGGAGGTGGAGGTTGGTTTGAGCCAGATGCTTCGTTATTACATTGGCTGCTAAGAATTGTAGTTGCATTTTTCGGATCAATTATTATTGCAGCTATGTTAAGTCGTTTTTGTCCAAGAGTGTCGGCCTTTATTTTTGGAGGAAGACTGAGTACAAGGAAATATTGATAAATAATGTCACCTAATAAAAGAATAGTATTAAATGTAATTGCTACATATGGAAGATCTCTATATGCGTTGATACTTGGTCTTTTTTCTGGAAGATGGGTTTTAATGGCGTTAGGGACATCAGATTATGGTTTGATGGGACTTATTGGGGGGCTCGTTACTTTTATTTCAGTTTTTAATACTATATTGTCGTCGGCAGTAGGGAGATTTTATGCTGTAAGTGTAGGGGCGTCAAGGAAAGATGGAAATTATATTAATGGGCTTGAGGAGTGTAGGAAGTGGTTTAATACTGCTGTGTTCCTTCATACATTAATGCCAATAATTTTGGTAGTTGCTGGTTATCCTTTAGGTGTATGGGCGATTGAAAATGTACTTTCCATACCTGATGGACGGTACGAGGCTTGTTTATGGATTTGGCGATTTACATGTTGTTCATGTATTGTCAGTATGATTTCTGTTCCTTTTAATGCTATGTATGTCGCTCGGCAGGAAATAGCTGAGCTTACTATATATGGTGTTGTGGCTACGACATTTAATGCCTTGGTTTTATATTATATGGTAGGGCATCCTAGTGACTGGTTGGTGAAATATTCAGCATGGACTGCATTTGTTGCCGTTGTTCCTCAGATTCTTATCGCAATAAGAGCATTAATAAAATATCCAGAATGCCAGTTCAATCTGAATTACTTTTTTTCTAAAGAAAGAGTTAAGGCTCTTGCTCGTTATTCGTTTGCACGGTTTTGGTCGGATTTTTCAAATATGATTTCCGCGCAGGGGCAATCGATTCTTGTCAATAAGAATATGGGAGTTGTTTATAATGCGTCAATGACAGTTGCCACCTCTGTTTCAGGACATTCAACGACTCTCGCAAATGCGCTTTCCGGTGCGTTTTGGCCAGCAATAGCAAATAAGTGTGGAGAAGAAAAGCATAGTGATATGATGACAATGCAAGAGTTAGCATCAAGATTAGGAGTTATCTTAGTGTTGGTGTTTGCATTGCCATTATCAATCGAAGTAGAAGAAATTCTTCGCTTATGGCTTGTAAATCCGCCTCCTTTTTCTAGTATATTGGTTATTGTTATTCTTTTTAGAATGGCTTGTTTGCGAATGACGGATGGGTATTGGATGGCTATCTTAGGGTCTGGGAAGGGGGTTTTAAGATATTCTTGGACAGTAGGTTGGGCGGAAGTAGGCCTTGTGATAGTTTCTGCAGCGGGCTTTGTTTTAGGATGCGGAATGTGGAGCATAGTCGCTGGATATCTGTTTTCTGCTTTTGGATGTGTTTTTGTCAGGTTGTGGTATGGTCGAAGATTTTTGGGGATCGGTATTCGACAATGGTGTTTAAATGTTGCATGGCCTACATTTATAATACTAATGTTAGCGGGAGGGATAGGACTTATAACGAGATCTCTGATGTCTGCGTCGGTATGGCGAATAGTAACTGTAACGATAATTAGTGAAATTATTTTTTTGGTGCTCGTTTGGAGAATCATGTTAAAAGAATCGGAACGAGGTAGGATTTTAATGGCTATAAAAAAACTTAAAAATAAGAAAAGCTGATTGAGAAGGTGAGTTATGGAGTTAGAGACAGAGGTGCCTGATTTATATTTGGAGGACACGATAGCAACTTTCGTGGTTTCAAAAGAAATGAAATGTTTATGGGCAATTCAACTTGATTTGTTAGCTAAGATAGACAGTATATGTCGTAAATATAATATTAGATATTCTATTGATTCTGGAACTTTGATTGGTGCAAAGCGGCATGGAGGATTTATACCTTGGGATGATGATATTGATGTAGTGATGCCAAGAAAGGATTATGAAAAATTCAAAAAGGTAGTTGTGGACGAAATATCAGGCTATTATTATTTTCAGACGTCAGACAATAGTCCAGGATATTATAGATCATTTGGTAGGCTTTTGAATATGGGGACAGTTGCAGCACTTAAGTCTGATATGCGTAATGGTAAAATGTTATGGAAGTATAGACAATGTGTGTTTGTTGATATTTTGGTGCTTGATAATATTCCTGATAATGAGGAGGAAAGGCGAAATCATTTTTTTACATTACAAAGGCTTCATAGACAATATTGGACTACAAGAGAATTAGTAAAATATGCTGCCAATTGGCGGATAGTTGAAAAGACGGTAGGTGGATTATATAAGATATTTGCTGGTGGTTTTTTGTTGTTGCTTTCAAAGTGCGGGTTAAATTTGTTACATAGGCGGTTTAAAGCTTTTGAGAAGCAGTTGCAAAAATATTCCGATTTAAATACTAAAGAGGGTGCACCATACACTAATCGTCCTTATGAAATAATAGAACTAGGGGAGTTTGATAATCTAGAGGATGTGTCGTTTGAATATCTTCATGTTAAGGCCTTTAAGAATTTTGATTTTATTTTATCAAAGCAATATGGGAATTGGCGTAAACATGTTATTGGAAACAAGCCAGCGATGTTTTACGATTTAAAGGATTTTTCAAAATGATTAATTTTACAGTAGGTCCAGTTCAGAGTTGCGACGCGGTTCGCGCGATCGGCGCGGAGGATGTGCCGTATTTTCGCACTTCGGAATTCTCGGCAGTTATGCTTGAGAATGAGCGACTAGTGCTTAAATTCGCAGGCGCGCCTAAAGATTCAAAGTGTGTATTTATAACTGGCTCGGGTACGGCTTCGATGGAAGCTACGATTATGAATGTTCTTACTCCCGAAGATCGTGCGCTTGTTGTAAATGGCGGTAGCTTCGGGGATAGATTCTGTAAGCTGTGTGACATTCATAATATTCCTTATGATGTGATAAAATTAGAGACAGGTCGCCAATTGCGTGAATCGGATATTGAGGTCATAGCAAAGGATAAAAAGTATACTGCGTTTATTGTTAATAAACACGAAACGAGTACAGGCGTACATTATAATATGGCCCTTATCAGCGATTACTGCAAACGTAATAATTTACTGTTAATAGTTGATAATATCAGTTCTTTCCTCTGCGATGATTTTAATATGTCTGAATTGGGGGCTGATGTTATGATTGCGGGATCTCAAAAAGCTATTGCGTGTCCGCCCGGAATTAGTCTTATAGTGCTTTCGCCGCGCGCTTTGGAGCGCGTTACTAAGAATGATCCAAAGTGTATGTATTTCGATTTAAAGGATGCGCTTGCGAACCAGTTGAGAGGGCAGACTCCTTTTACTCCAGCGGTAGGTACACTCTTGCAGATGAATGCGCGACTTAAAGAAATAGAGTCAGCGGGTGGAGTTGCTGTTGAGGTTTCGAGGGCAAAAGAATTGGCGGAATACTTTAGAAGTAAAATTAAGGATTTGCCGCTTGAAATTGTAAGTGAGAGTTTAAGTAATGCGGTTACACCATTACATCCTACGAATGGTATGTCGGCGTATGATATATTCCTGAAATTAAAGGATGAATATGGAATTTGGGTCTGTCCGAATGGTGGTGAAATGAAGGATCGAATCTTTCGAGTCGGTCACATGGGCTGTCTTAACGAGACGGATTATGATAAACTATTAGCGGGACTTAAGGAGATAATGAAATGATAGGCGGAAAAACAGTAGTTTATACTAGCGGCACATTCGATATGCTGCATATTAATCATTTAAGGCTTATTGAGTATGCAAGAGGCTTGGGCGATATATTGATAGTTGGAGTTAATACCGACGAATTAGTTGCAAAGTATAAGTCTACACCAATGATACCTTTTGAGGATCGCATTGCACTTATGAGAGCAATTAAAGGTCCTGATGTTGTTATTCCTCAACATTCACTTGATCATCATGACAAAGTCAAGAAGCTCAAGTTTGACGTTTTTGTAGTTGGTGATGATTGGGTTGGGAAGTATGATTACCTTGAGGAACAAGGTGTAACGGTTGTCTATACACCGTACGGGAAGGGAACATCATCGACTTCTCTTAAAAAGAAGATCCACGAGCGATTTGAAAAAATGAAAATGAAGACTGATAATCATCTGCCGATGGATGCGGTTGAAAAGGCTAGAAAGCGAAAAGGATGAACGCCTAAAGTTTAGTAGCTTATGGTAATGAAAGAGTTTATTAAAAGACTTCTAAAGAAATTAGGATTGTATACTTTCCTATTTAGAACGGTATTTGAGAATCGTTTGATTTTGAAATCTTTTCAATGCGGCTGGCGGTATCGTCGATTGGAAAAAGTAGCGAGGCGAAAGCCAAAAGATGAAAAAATTCGAGTCTTATTTATTGTAAGTGAAATAGCGAAGTGGAAAGAACAGTCGCTTTATGAAGCGATGGAGAAGTCTGGTGAGTTTTATCCAATTGTCGGAATTTCAGCCTGGAATAAGCAATCAGGACTTTCGATAGATGAGTTAGAGAAAGTTCATAAAAGGGCAGAGGAGTTCTTTGATAGAATGGGGGATAGGCATGTAAGAACCGTAACATGCGAAGGAGGACGAAAAGTTTTTCATGATCTTTCAGAGTTTAAACCTGATGTAGTATTTTATACAGAACAATGGTCGCCATGTCCGAAGCAACATCCGTTTGAGGTTTCTAAGTATGCGTTGACATGTTTTCTACCCTATTATGTTCCAGATTTCGGGATTACTTGGATAGATTGCCATCAACAAGTCGAGCGTTTTTCATGGATATATTATTGCTTAGGTGAAAAGTGGAAGCAGTTGTATAAGAGGAGTCTTTTATTAACTTGTCATTGTAATAATTTTGTTGCGACAGGGCACCCCGCATTAGATTTATTTTATGAGCAGAGAGATAGACAGCCCAAAGAAAATTATGTCATTTATGCACCCCATTTTTCGTTCCCTCATCCATTGCAACAAGAATATTATTTAATAGGAACATTCGATTGGAATGGGATAGAGATGCTAAAGTATGCAGAATCTCATCCTGAAATTAAATGGGTTTTTAAGCCTCATCCGATTCTAAAGGGGCTTCTCTCTGAATATGGTGTTATGAGTAAGGAAGAGGTTGAGGATTATTATACACGATGGGAGCGTGTTGGCGTGGCGTGCTATGACGCGGATTATCAAGACCTATTCCTTGAATCGCGGGTAATGATTACAGACTCTGGTTCTTTTCTGCCTGAGTATGGGTCTACTGGTCGCCCAGTTTTACGCTTAATTTGTTCCAAAAATAAGCATATCCCCCCTAATGCAGCAAAAAATGTTTATGATACATATTACAATGTGAATAATTTGGAGGAGCTGTATTCTACGTTAAAACTAGTAGTTGAAGACGGTCGAGATCCAAATCGAGAAAAACGGATAGAAGCTATTAAGGCGGCGGGTTTAACCGGGCGAAATGCTTCAGTAAATATTGTAAAACATCTTTTAAAAAAATTTAATCGCTAATGAATAGAAATCCATATTTCGATGTAGTTAAAGCATTTGCAATGCTATTTGTCGTAATAGGACATACGCGTTGGGCTTATGGATGTCACGTAGGAAACCCTGCGATTGATAATTTTATTGTTGGTATGAATATGCCAATATTTTTTATGATAAGCGGATATTTTTCAGCTAAAACTGTTTTTGAAGGGAATTGGGCTAAATTGGGACAGCACTTGATAGGATATTTTTGGCCATTAGCTTTTTTTAGCTGCATTTTCGCTTTGGTAGCAGTTGGATTTGGTTTAGAAGGATGCGGAAAAGGCTTAATAGGTTATGCGGGAAGAAATTTTCTTTTTTTGCCATGGTTTTTGTGGTGTTTAGCAATTTGCTTTGGCATATCATTTTTATCGGCTCGTATTTTAAAAGTGTCGCCGTTGCTTGCTCTTTTAGCTGCTTATTTACTTTGTCCTTTTTTGACAGGAGTCTGGTATATTGAAAACGTTCGTGAGATGTTGCCTCATTTTGTTTTCGGTATGTTTGTATTGCGAATGTGGCCGATATGGAAAAAGCGTTATTTAGGAATGACTTGTTTTGTAGTTTATATGGTGGTTGTTTTAAGTTCAAATAGTTTTAGAGTGAATGGCCTTAGTTTTTATAATGGTGAAACTGATTATGTTCATTTATTTTCGTCTCCGTTTAATGTTGTTTTGTTAATGGCGAGAATTTTGCTCGGTTTCGTTGGCTCAGTTGGAATTTTGTGGCTTATTCATGAGTTTGTTAGTAAATTTAACATTTGGGGCGATAGAATCGCGCCTTTTGGTAGGACAACTTTAGGTGTTTATATTTTACATCAGTGGATATTGGCGCGATGTGAAGAAGCTATTCCCTTGAAGCCTACAATTTTTATGACATTGTTATTTGCACTTTTATTATTTATTAGCTGTCACTATTTAACCGTTTCATTGCTATCCCATGGCTAAAGTGTCATAGGTAATAAGTTGCGATTCCGTGCATATGGCGCGGAATTGTTTTTACTTGTTATGACGTTTTTCTAAACCCGTGTGTTTGTTCTATGCCTTTTTTGCCTGAAACCGCCCG
>JAFVUY010000151.1 GCA_017502465.1 Bacilli bacterium
ATTAAATTTTATAAAGAAATAAAAAGTGAACATCCTGTTTTTTTATCACATTTAAGATTAAATAAAATCGATTATTTAAATCCCGTTAATTGTATAGTTGATTATAGAGCTAGGGATATTGCGGAATATATTAAAACTTGCTTTTTTAATGATGACCTTAATAAAATAAATTTACGATATATATTAAGTAATTTAGATAAAACAGATATTTTGATTTTGTACTCAAGATTATTATATCCATCGTACTATTATGATTGCTGTGAAAAGATAAGTAATGGATATGACGAACAAATTTTAGAACTTTATATAAATAAAATAGATGAATATGAAATTTTTTTAAAAGAATTATATTTTGATATAAAAGATAAGTTTTATATACCAATGATAGATTGGATTATAAAAAAAGACTTATCTTATGATAAGTCTATAGTTCATCCATATCAAATGATAGAAGATTAACAACTTCTTCAACTTCTGGAACTTCCTCTTGAATGGCTGCTTCTATACCATCTTTTAAAGTTATATCAAGCATGTTACAATTTGCGCAGGCTCCTAAAAGTCGCACATAAACAATATTGTCTTCATATTTAACAAATTCTAAATCTCCACCGTCATTAATTAAATATGGTCTAAGTTTTTCAATAATTTCGATAATTTTCTTTTCTTGTTCCATTTATATCACCGATTTTTATTATATATTAAAGAAATGTCTAAAGTAAACCTTTTTTTCTTTAGTTTTTTATGTTATAATCTATTTGGTGGTTGGATGACGAAATATAAGAAAGGAAAAATCATCCGTGGAACTGTCACTGGTATAGAATCGTATGGTGTATTTGTTTCTTGTGATGAATATTACAGTGGATTAATACATATTTCTGAAATCTCACATGGATTTGTAAAAAATGTTGCAGACTATGTAAGTGTTGGAGATGTTATTAATGTGGAAATCCTAGAGGTAGATGAAGAGTTAGGCCAACTAAAACTTAGTATCAAAAATATAGACTATAAAAAAAGTAATATTAATAAACGTAGAAAAATCAAAGAAACTAGCTTGGGTTTCTCAAGTTTAGCTTATCATTTACCGTTATGGATTGATGAAGAAATAAAAAAAATAAAAAAAATTTCAGAAATGCTTGACAATTAACATATCCGGTGGTATAGTTAATACTGTCAATGTTTTTTCCGGGCGATTAGCTCAGTTGGTTAGAGCACCTGCCTTACAAGCAGGGGGTCATAGGTTCGAGTCCTATATCGCCCACCATTTATGTGCCGGAATAGCTCAATTGGTAGAGCAACTGACTTGTAATCAGTAGGTTGTGGGTTCAAGTCCTATTTCCGGCACCATTTTTATGGAGGGATAGCGAAGTGGTCAAACGCGGCAGACTGTAAATCTGTTCCTTCGGGTTCGATGGTTCAAATCCATCTCCCTCCACCACTTTTATGTTATTGCCTCGTAGCCAAGCGGTAAGGCACCACACTTTGACTGTGGCATGCGCTAGTTCGAATCTAGCCGAGGCAGCCATCTTATTTTATCTGTTCCGTTAGCTCAGCCGGTAGAGCATTTGACTTTTAATCAAAGGGTCTGGAGTTCGAATCTCCAACGGGACACCATCTTGTGCCTGAGTGGCGAAATTGGTAGACGCACAGGACTTAAAATCCTGCGGGAGTCAAATCCCGTGCCGGTTCAAGTCCGGCCTTAGGCACCATTTAAAAAAATACTAGACTTATGTCTAGTTTTTTTGTTCATAAAAGGTTAAATTACCCCATATATTTATTAATGAAAAAATATAAATTTGCGATAATTTTAAAAAAATTAATTTTTTTGTTGACTTTGTAGTTTTATTTGTGCTATAATTCATTTGTATCTTGAAAAAACGGAGAAATACCCAAGTCTGGTTGAAGGGACCGGTCTTGAAAACCGGGAGGTCGGCGACGGCGCGGGGGTTCGAATCCCTCTTTCTCCGCCATTTTGATTATATCGCGGGGTGGAGCAGCTTGGTAGCTCGTCGGGCTCATAACCCGAAGGTCGTAGGTTCAAATCCTTCCTCCGCAACCAAAAGATGGTTCCGTGGTGTAGCGGTTATCACGTCTGCCTGTCACGCAGAAGATCGCGAGTTCGATTCTCGTC
>JAFVUY010000152.1 GCA_017502465.1 Bacilli bacterium
ACTGCACCACCGCCAGAGTCACAGACAGTGCAAGACCTTGAAACAAAATTAGAATCAATCGGAGTTGATAGTACTGTCATACACAAGAAATTCGGCAAAGGAACAGTTGCAAAAATCAACAAGAACGAAAAGTTTATTCATATCAAATTCACCCTCGGCGAAAAGAAATTCATATTCCCCGATGCGTTCTTGATGGGATTCTTGGAGGTGGAGTAATATTACTATAGATTATAGATTAAAATCATCGAACAAAGCATTTAAACACGACAATAGCCTGCGAGATTGCAGGCTATTGCTATGTCAATCCATAAGATACTGTCAATAAAATTTTATTACGCTAATAATTTCACTATAGATTCTTGGTCACTCTTATTACACTTATTCAATGGTTTATAACAATCATGAATATACTTATCTGATAATAAATCTATATTTCTTTTACTGGTGTAATACTTTGGAACATCAATTCCTTTCGGATATAGCTGAGGTAAGGTTACAAATTTAACAGAACGCGTATCACACGAACAAATTACCTTACATTTTGAAACGATAACTATAGCAGGTAAATGAGGGTCATCAAAATCCTTATCAGTTATTTCTTTTTCAATACGCTCTTGTTCTTTATCAACTCGTTCTTTTTCTACACAAATCGCCTTTCCCTTATTCTTTAATAGATTGATTATCTTGAGGTATTTACGAGCTTTACTTAATTCGCCAATATATTTACTGCCACCATAAATCAATTTTCCCTTGCCAGAAATTATCCATTCTAGTACTGGAGCAAATTGAGGATGATTTTCAGATTTACACTCAAAAACAGATGCCAAACAATTTGTATCAACAATTACACACATAATTAGATTTCTAGCATTTTTAATTCCTCGTCAATAAAAAAGTTCCCATAAGATTCTGGCATATCCATTGGATATTGTCCATTCTCTTTTATTACTATTGGGGTTACTTGTGTTCCTTTATTATGCCGCTCAAAAAAGAGTATTTGTCCCGCCATCTTACTCTTTTCTTCTGATTGAGATAATTTATATCTAAATCTATTGATTGTGAAATCACTATGTGTTTCAATAATGAATTTATTTTTATTTTCAATGACAGAATTATATATTAGTTCTCCAAAGGCAGCTTGGGCTTTTGGATGCAAATGAACTTCAGGTTGCTGAATAGCAAACATATCACCTTTTGATGTTACTATTTCTACTATCAATGGCATAACTTGTGATACACCATAACCTACATTAGTTATTCTTACAGGCAATGAATTATATAAAACATTAATAGCGTATGGTGCTCCTTTTGCTTTACTATATTCATCTATTTGAATATTATCAAATAGGGAACTTTCTTTTCCAAATTTAATTAAAGCATCAACAATGCTACTCTCTTTTCCTTTATTGCGAGAAGCCATGATTGTTCTTAAAATATTTGGAATATGATCACCTTCTGGAGAAAAAGCTTGCTTAAATGACTCATAAGTACGTTGTGCCTTTGCACGTATTGGTGCAAGCCATAATAACCTATTGTATATAGGTGTTATTATTATACCATTTGTTGGCTTACCTTCAGAATCCCCTCTAATCTCCATCTCGATAATATTTCTAAGGATACCTAAGGGTGGCATCTTAGGAAATTGTGTAGTTGAGAGTCTTTTCTTTTGTCCGACAAAATTATCATACGTTAAAACCCAATCAGGAAATTTTTCCCCATTATAATCTATGGTCTGATAATCAACAGATGATGCATGCATAGTAACTAATACACTTTTATCACCTATCAATGTCATATACTCAGCTATATATGGAAGACTATTCCGTTTCTTGAATTTCATCCAAAAATATTTGGGAGCATTTTTACTTTTCTTTTCTTTGAATTCAATTCCAATAACAAAATAAGTTTTATCAGACGAACATTGATTTACAATTTCATCAAAATATCCAAGTTCAACAGTTTCATTATTAAATTCTGGTGAAATCCAAAAACCTGGGGTGCTAAGAATGTTTAACAGATTCAATATAGCTGTCTTACCAGTACTATTCTCACCAACAAAAAAGTTTACATCTAAAAATGGTATAAACGTTTTTACAAATCCTTTATAATTGTCTAAATAAAGAGTTTTCATATCACGATATTGTGGGTTATTTTATTTATTACTAGCTACTTTGACTCGATTGCATTGTTCTCCTCTAACTTCTCCAATAGAATTCGATTTCTTAGTTGTGCCCGTTTTAGGATATCTGAATATTTAATAATCTCTGTGTACAAATCTCCTTTATCTCTCCCGAACTTTCCGGGGATATCATATGACGGTCTGAATATGAATTTCAAGTTTGGTGATTGTTTAAAAGAAGAATTTCTTTCTTCAATAAAGTCATACTCAATATTTTCACCAATTATATATCCATAAAAAGAATGTATTTTA
>JAFVUY010000153.1 GCA_017502465.1 Bacilli bacterium
AAACCATATATACAACCTGAACATCCAAGATTATAATCAAATGCTCCTGATGTCGTTGGTATTCCCAAACGATTTTGTAAAACGCATGCAGTCGAAGGTAAAAAATAATCTGGACTTTGTGTACATAGCATCAAAAAATCAATAGATTCAGGTGCAATATTATATTCTTGAAAAAGATTTTTTGCTGCTAATTCTGCTAAATCCCCAGCTGTTTCGGTTGAGGTTGCGATATGACGAGAATTTACGCCAACTTTATCTGCTACTTTTTCTACACTCCATTCAGGAAATTCCTTTACCAGTTCTTCATTAGTCACAATTTGCGAAGGCAAATAATAACTAATTGCTTTTATAAAGGCTTTTTTCATAATTTATTTCCCCCCCCTGTTATATCAATACAACTATTTGTCATCCATGAAGAGGCATCTGACAAAAGGTACACAGCAAGATTTGCAACATCTTCGGGTTTACCATATCGTTTTAAAGGATAATTCTTTTCTGACTCTTTTAGTTGTTCAATAGTTATTTCGTTCTGCAAAATTAAATCAGTCCAAACCATAGCCGGAGAAATACAATTAACTCTAATTCCGCGTGGTGCTAATTCTAATGCAAGACACTTTGAATATGCAATTAAAGCTCCTTTCGATGCACTATAAATAGAGTTTCCCATACTGGGATAATCTACAGATTTTGAAGCAATGAAAACTATAGATGAATTTTTATTTATTTTCTTCTGTCTTAGTAACGCAGCTTGCAATAATACTGCTCCATAAAAATTGGCTTTCATTACCATATCTACATCCTTTTCTGTTATCATTTTAGCAGGCATACGATGACCTATGCCTGCACAATGAACGATACCATCTAATTGTGGAACTTCTGTGGATAGAGTATCTATATCATTTTGCTGTGATAAATCGGCACTAATAATTAAATTCTCATCACCTTGCATCATCGATAAAGTGTGCTGTAATTTTTCTTTAGAGCGACCACTAATAATAACTTTTCCGCCCATTTTAGATACCGTAACAGCAATTGATTGACCTATTCCTGATGATGCACCGGTAACCAATATTGTTTTTCCTACTAACGAAAAGGGATTAAAAGTATATTCCATTACTTACTATTTATCAGATTGTATACATCTTCTACAGTTATACATTTTTTCAATTCTTCACCTGAGATAACTTTATCATAACTAACTTTTGCCATAGCTATAAGCATCATACCTACAAGCGAACTCCATTCTTCCAAATCATGGAATTTAGTTTCAAATTGAATTTCGTTAGGATCTGTATCCTCAAACTGTTCAGCAAAATTTGCTAAGAATTCTATTTTATTCATGATGTTAAATTTTTGTTATTTGTTTTATTTCTTTTATTCTGTTTAAAAAATATTTTTCATAGTTCTTTGAAAGTAAATCATACGGAAGACGTTCACTCTCATCATATTGTTGTTTTTCATGTTCAATTATTTCTTCAGGAGTAAATCTAAAACCTATTACTTTACATGGATTTCCTATAACTACAGCATACGGAGGAATGTTATTCCTTACAACACTTCCTGCCCCAACTTCACATCCTCTACCAAGTCTCACTCCTGATAGTAAAATAACATGATTTCCTATCCACACATCTTCTTCCACAACAATGTCTTTATCCATCTCTTTATTAATATCCATCTTATCTTTAACTTTATCATCAATTTGCTTGAGATTTAAGCCTACAATAGACATATGGTTTCCTGTAACTGCAGTAAATCCAAACGCAGCTCCCGAATTCTTCTTAAAAATCACCTTGGCTCTCGTATTCATAATTACCCCACCCATATCAATATTTGTATTTTCTTCCATATATAAATTATTGGGGTTATAAACTGTAACAGACATTCCTATTCGAGAACTTTTTGTAATATGAGGATAATTTGTTTTTTTACAAAAAGAAAGGATGTGTTTTACAAACGATTTTAATCCTATGATAAATTTCATCGCAAATACGTTATTATATTGATTAACAAATATACATATTACAATCTACCATCCACCATTTCTTTATTCAAGAAACCTTTCACGTCAAAAATGACATGATTTTCTTTGCCGAATGCTTTGACATCTAGTTCTGTAAATTCTTTGTGTGAGACAGCAAGAATAATTGCATCGTATTTGTCTGTAGGAATTTCGTTTGTGATGTCAATATTGTATTCG
>JAFVUY010000154.1 GCA_017502465.1 Bacilli bacterium
TAAACTTTTGCTGTAACCTCTAATATCGGTGCTTGCAAGTCAAGGAATACATAGCAATTAAGTTCATGTCCAACATAGTCAATCTCTCTAATGAGATATAGCCCATGTCCATTTACTTGTTCTCTAAATGGAATATTGTACACAAATTCAGTCCAACCATTTTGTCCATCTTCGATATAGTCGTAATAGATTTTATAACTTTCATTTTCATCAGTTTGCCTGAATACAAAATCATTTCCGATATATGCAGGAACTTTGTCCTCGTTCCAAAGATTATGATAAATATCAGCGCTGATTATATTGCCATAATCGTTTGGGAAGATGTCGGTTTTATAGTTGTAATATTGTGGAGAACTAACATAATTTTTTGCATATATTTTGATTGCTTCATCTAGTAAGTTTTCATCAAAGTAATATACATATAAGTTCGGATTATCTGCTGATTTGTAATAGTAGTAATCTCCAACTTTCACGCTATCTCCATTAGCAATAAGGTTTGTATAATGGAAGTCTGCAACATTGTCTAAATGATAAGTTGTCACAAGGCTTTCTTTTTCGCATTCAAATGCTTTTGCAAAAGCCTCGTCATAAGTTAAATATGAGTATGTGCCATAGCCTGTATATCCATAAGGAATAGATGCTAAATACCATTTAGAAACTTTATAATCTTGACTTTCAATTCTATTTAAGTTATTGCTTGGAGTTGTTGAGTCTATTGTAAAGTTTATTGTTTTTGTGTTTCCTGCAAGGTCATAAACTTCAAGCGTATAATTTCCATCTCCAACAATCCAAGTGCCACTTCTGATTGACTCAGTCTTACCATTTTGTGTTAATTTGGCATATTCAGGACTTTCATTACTTGATGCACTAAAGTTAATTTGTACTTGGTCTTTATAGACAGCACCTGTAATCTTTTGTGATTTTGAGCCATCTGCATTTGTAATAATTGAGCCCTCTTGGAGTCTATCGTGAGCATTTGAATTTAGGTGTTTTAAATTCACATCCGGAAGTTGTGTGTCAACATAGCAGTAGTAGTCGGTGTAAATATTTTCGCCACCATTTTCAATAGAGACCTTTGTTTTTCCCTCATCAGTTATTGCAATTTTAAATCCCTCTTTAAATGGAATTACATTTTGGTCAGTAATAGGAGTCATTTTAGTTCCATTGATTTTAATGTAATTATTCAAGTTAGAGGCTGTTGCAACAAAAGGTTGAGGTGAATAGAAGTCATAACCACTTTGTTTTGCGTCAGCAGTTAAAACATTGTTCCAACTCCTGTCGGCTCTTGGCATAAAGCCACTAAGGAAAGCATACACATCGGTGAAGTCGTATGAGCCACCCCACCATCCGTTCTCCCAATATGCTGTACCTCGTAAAACGATGGTAATATAAGGGGAACTGCAATAATCCCAATCACAAAGTTTATAAAATTCATCTCCGGGATTGACACCATTGTTCCTGTAATTTCCTGAGCCCATTGTGTTTGCATTTTTATCATGAACATCTGAATAAATGCTATCTTCAGGATCTTCGCCTCGATCCCAAGTAATGTCAAAATAAGCACCACTTTTCCATTTACTATTAAGCACTGTGCCTAAGAATCCATCGTAGTTATATGGTGAAAGTTGCGTTTCAACCCATATTTCAGATTGATAATCAATTATTTCATCGCTATATCCAAATTCGCCATTTTTCCACCAGCTAACATCAAGGATTCCATCATCGTCATAGATAACACGACCATCGGTCCTTTTCACAACAAAATATTCAACAAAAGATGCATGTTTCCATCCACCATAGGATGTATCAATTTTGTCGTTTTTTACTTTTAGTGTATTGTAAGCCCTGAGGCTACCATCTGCGTTTGGAGATACAACACTAATGTGTGGAACTGTGACAACAGGTACATCGATTAAGCCATTTCCATAGTCAGGAAGTGTGGCACTTATACCGGGCTGAAAGCCACCACTTGGAGTCCAACTCGCAAGTGCATGACAAACTTGTACTGATTGTTCATTATTAAATGCCAAACTTATGCAGAGAACGAGTAACATTACAATTGATAAAAACTTAAACTTATGTTTTCGTTTAGGTTTTATTTGATTTTTCATTTACATTATTCTCCAATTTCATAATTTCACTAAATTGTAGCGTTAAGTTTTCAATGTGCTTTCTCAAGCCATTGTATTTTTCTTCGTCTATAACAATAAAGCCATTAAGCATATCTATAATTCCTTGATAGTTGTTCGCTTCAAGCATGTCGTATAAATACACTTTGTCTTGATCTGCAATTAAATCTATTGGTATTTCAGTAATTTCAGTTTTGACTCTATTTGTTAATAATTCTTTTTGATTTTTTGATTCTCTCATAATCTTTGATTTTGGTTTAAAGTAAAATGCATTTCTATCAAGCATGTTATAAAACACTTTTTCTTCCATAAATGCTTTACCATCTTTTAGTTCTTGTTTTACAGGATTCATCTTGTATTTATGACATCTAAATGATGGTGTAAATTTACTCATTATAGGTGGGAAGCCAAACACATTTACTACAGCATTTCCCATATTGTTGGCATTATTTAGTTGAGCTAGTTCACTTGGATATATTAGAGGTCTTTCTTTTACCGATGAAGAAGAGTTAATATCATTTCCTTTACCGGTGTTGAAACTAATATTTCTCTGAACTATTGAGTAATTGCCACACAATTTTGAAAAATCATTGATTGTTTTTAAGTCAGTAGTTCCAATGAATATTTGAATATTGCAGTTGGATTTAATAATATCTGCTGACTTTTCATCGTAAACTTTCGATAATTGTGCGTATGACTGCACAACTAATGCAAGCCAAATTTTACGAGAACGACCAACTGTAATCATTTGTTCCAACTTGTGAACTCGTGGCAGGTTTCCGAACTCATCAAGCAAGAAATAAACACTTCGTGGAAGTGAAAGGTCTGGGAATGTGTTTGCCTTTGCAACCAAACTTTTATAGGCTTGCAATATCATCATTGAAGCAAGTGTATGCCTAGTTTCTTTTTCATCAGGCACTTGCAAAAACAATGCTGTTGGTCTTAAAGCAATTTCTCCAAAATCAACCTCGTTGCCACTAGTTAAAGCACAAATACTTTTATCACTAAACATTGCAAGCTTATCAAATATCGTTGATAAATAAGAGCCTCGTGTTTTATCGCTGGCATCTAATACTTGTTTTGAAAGACTGACTGATTTAGATATTGGACTTCGTTTCATAAAATATTTTTGTAAATCTTCGCAGTCATTTTGCGTGTTAGTGGCAATCTTCATGATATTGTAGAAATTAAACTTTTCTTTTGTCATTCCTAGTTCAGGATTTTCGCTATCTTCAAGCATTGCGAGAACTATTGCCAATATAAAGTTTTTTGCACCTGATTCCCATATAGGCTCGCCTTTATTCATAACAGGACATAGAACTGAAATAATATCGTGTAGATCTTCATAGACCTCGTCATATATTTCTTGCTCTTTTACTTGTCGTGCTGAAGTCACTTCTTCTAGGCTGTAATATTCTTTATTTTGAAAGTAATAACAGCCTTTTTCTTCATCAGCGATTACTTCGTCTTTTAGATGTAACATCTTTTGATATTGTTCGTATGGTTTTTCTAGTGGATTCCATCTAACTGAACAATAAGGATTTCGTAGATCAATAATTTTTACATCATATCCTTGTTTTTTGAGTTCATCTGCATGAAGTGAATATAATTCTCCTTTGGGATCGGTAAGTAGCATTGATGGTTTGTTTTTAGAGTGAGATAAAATTTGCACACTTGGATTAATAAATGTGGTTGTTTTACCTGAGCCTGTTGTACCTATAATTAGTGTGTGAGCAGGTTTAGAAAGTGCTATTTGTAGCCCTTTTTTGCCAAGTTCTGCTTTTATGGGGATTCCCTCAATATTGCTGTGTTTTAATTCATCAAATTCTATTATTTTGAAGTTCGTTTTTAGTTCTTTTTCTGATTGAAAATGAGCTTCTTCAAGACCTGCAGTAATGTGCTTGTCCTTTTCGGAACTTTCCATCAATTTTTTAGAGTGTTTACTCCAATATCCTTTATACCAATTGTAGGCAATAAGGATAACAAACACCATGAAAAGAAAAAATGCATATAGCAATGTTTTCATTTCAAATAGCAATTCAAAGTTCAAAACAAAATTAAATTTGTTGGACACTAGGCAATTAGATAAAAATCCAACACCATAGCAAAAAACTAGCAAAATAAGCCATAAAAATAGTTTTTTTACTATTCTCAAAGCTGAATTAGTCCTTGTTCAATTAATACTTTAATCCTCATTTCTTCAAGCACTTTCATGTGTTCTTGGAAGTAAGACATAGCCTCGTATTGCACTTTGTTCGCCAAGTATAGACTTTCTTGCAAAATATACTCGTTTTTTCTTCGTCTAATTCGTTTTTGTGCTAATCTATTATTTGTTTGAAAATCTAGTCGTTTTAATTGAGTTCTGATATCTATTGCATTTTTAATAACAATATTACCAAGTCTGCGATACATATCAGTTTTGTATTTTTCCATAAAAACGACCTTTTCAGGATTGATTTTATAAGATTTGCACATTCTTTTTATTGAACTATCTTTATCCAAGAGAAATGTCATAAAGGTTTCATAAGTCGCATTTACTTTTTTATCTTGTTTAATAATTAAATCTACAAGATAGTTAATCTTATTTTTCATAAACAACATATTATCGCTGTCATAAGAAATTCTACCTGTGGTAGGGATTAACAAAATTAATTCTTTCATCTTTTTCCCATATTCTCCTTTGAGTAATTGTTTTGGTAATGATTTTTTAAATTCAACAACCATTTCATCCCTTTTTAATTTCTGACTTAAATCAGTTGTGAGGTATTTTTCGCATTGCAATTTCATGTCATTAATGTGGATCATTCCAATCATTCCTTGAGCATGAATACTATTTGTTCCTATGTTTCTTTGAGGGACTTTTTCATAGAAAGCAAAATGTATATGCCTATTGTTTGTGTTTTCGTGAAAACCAGCAAACCATTCAACATTATCCTTTGCGAAACCAACGCCTTTCAAAAATCTTGGAAGCTGTTTTTTCATTAACTCGTAAGCACTTTCATAATCATTGCAATAAGTTTTTCCAAACATTTCTTCAAAAGTAATTAAACCATGCCAAATGTGACCACTTGCGTTTTTAAAACCATTTTTTAGTTCAGCAAGCCTTTCTTTTGAACATAATCCATTAATATCGAAAACCCCTTTGCTTTTTTCGTTATTTCCTGAATATTCAACAAAGTCTATTTTTTGTTCACTTCCATGTTCAACATATCCAATAATGTTGTATGAGGAATTTTGGCAGGAGTAAAATTGTCTTTCTTTCCAATATTTTTGAACGAGAGGATGATTAATTCCTAAATCATTAAGAGGTGGAACAGAATGTATAAAAAAGTTAACATTTGGTGTTGCCACGAGATTCAAATTCCTCAATTAATCTTTGAGTAACTGATGCAAAGTTTGGTGGCAAACCATCAAGAGCGCCTGTATTGTAGATGTCTGCTGATATCTCATGTTCCTTTGCAATTCTAAATAAAATGTGATAAAGGCGAGATATTAGAGTTTGATTTTCTTTGCCAATAACATAGCTTTCTTTGTAGTTTTCATGTCCTGCATCAATAATTCGGTCAAGTAGTGCTGTAATTCTTTTCATTTCAGAAAAGATGTTCCCACTTTCTTTCAAAGATTTTATTGTGTTATCTTCGTTCTCTAAAGAATCAAGACCTTTCAAAATTAGATCAACAATAAATGTGTTGCGATTAGAATATAAAGATTCATATTCTTTCCATTTTGCATCAAGTCTTTCTATTGCATTAGGATCATACATTCTGACCATCATTTCTAAAATACAATCTTTTTTGAATTTCATTTTTTCCTCCAATTTTTAATGTCTTGGATTTACTCTCACTCTTTATCTAATGAGTGAGAGGTTGTCCAAAACTTTATCTCATTGCCCCTCTATATAAGGCAAATTTGAAACCACTTTTTACTTGGTTTTCTTGAATAATTTTTTACTAATCCTATCAATTTGTGAGTGAATTCTTTGTCGAGACACTCCCAAATAGGTAGCAATTTGAGCCTCTGATAACTCCATATAATAATAGAGAAATATAGTAATTAATTGCTTTTGTGTAAGGTCATCAAGGCAATCCAAAATAATTTTTTTTATTTTTTGCGAATTTTCTTTATCATTAGCCATTTTGTCAACCATTTCCTGTAAAGCACTTTCTAAATCTCTTTCAAATCGTGTTTCTTCATATTCGTATTCATCTTCATCAATACGATCATCGGTTTTAGGATTATACGGACACTCGTTTCTAATAATGTCATCATGTTGTTTTCTTTCGTATTCTTCCATTTCCATTAAGGCAACCTTAATCTTTCTTTTGTCTTTAACAAGGATTTTGGTTTTGCTTTCTTTATCGTGATAGTAAAATTCAATAATTTCTTCTTGGTCTAAAAGTTTCTCTTTTTCTAATGGTGTAAGTTTTTTATTTGATTTCATAGTATATTTCTCCTTTTCTCAATTAGAGGGGCAATGCTTTTTACAAACTTTTTAATGTTTGGGCTAGAGTCCTGCAACGACTCCAACTTACTCATGATGAGTTGCAGTTCATCTTCTTTTAAATAGTTTGTTTTAATGCTTTCGTCAGGGATTAGCCTAACGCCACCTCTATCAATTCCACCCCTGAAGGATTCGATGTTAAAGCGATAGGATAATGCTTGTATATGTCTTTTTACTGATGAATAACTACATTCAACTGCATCTGCAATAGATTGAAAAGTATGCACTTTGTAGTCTGATAAGCAGTCTAAAATATCAGCTTGAATATTTCTGCTACGCACTTTAACACCTCCTTTTGTTTGAATTGATACTTGAATTTTAGATAGGTCGATAGTTCAATGGGTGACCTATCGGGAAATCTTTTTTTAATTTTTTTGAAAATTTTTTAAATAAAAAGCCACAAGCTCCATTAGGGCGTGTTAACCCTTGATTGGAACTCGTGGCTCTCTAAAATATATATTAAGTTGTTTTCTCCATTTCTTTTGTCTTTTGTAAAAACGATGATATGTAGTGTTCATACAAAGTCCTCGCTTTACATAAAGATTAAATTATCCAATAAATTAGTCCTTTTTCTTTCGTTTACATTTTTATTCTACAATATTATTTTTTTGTATGTATTCTTTGGGTAATGTTTATTATTGTCATATTTCGTCTATTTTTGTTTATTATGGCAAAATAAAAGCCCTTGAGAAAATAACAGGTGTTATTTGGAACTCAAAGGCTCTCTAATTGTCTAGTTGATAAATCCCATCAAAACAAAGATTTTTTCTTTGCATCTAGGACATATCGTTTCAAAAATATGTTCTTTTTTTCCAATTGCGTCTATCGGTTTGGAAAGTACCTTAGCCATGGAGTTTTTGCTATCGGAAGCAACGAAAACTCCAATGCACTTGTTACAACAAGGACATCTCATCTTATCCTGATTCATCTTTTCGCCTCCAAGCATTTTATTTGATAAGCATTGTTGTTAAGTGTGGTAACTTGAACTGCCTGAACGAGTGGGGCGTATCTCAGGACAGGAAGTCTTGGTTTTAACAGCACTTGGTTATCAATGCTTTTATATTATAGAACAAATGTTCGCTTATTACAATAAAAAATGACGAGAAAATTCTCGCCATTTTATGTAAATCCGTTTTTTTACCTTTTCTTTCTTTTATCTCAAAAAGAGAGGCAATGATTAGTTGATTGTTTTCATAACATTCAATAAATCTTCGTATGAAGTAACCTCGTGATATCTAACCTCGTTTGTCGAAAGTTCATTAAATAGTTTATGAGCACATTTGATTTTTGCTTGTTCTATTGGTCTTAATTCCAAACTTTCCATAGATCCTTTTGTTTCTGCAACAAAGTAAATATGTTTTACTGAGCCCTCATTAAATGCAATAGCCCAGTCCGGAGCATAGTTTCCAACAGGAGTAGGAATTTGGAATGTTCTAGGAAGTTTAGCATATACACAAACCTCCTCAGCTTTATCCAAATCTTCAGCAAATTTTCTTTCAATACTCTTTTCAGCAGTTCCATCAGTAACAACATAGTCTTGTATGTGTTTGTTAGCCTTGAAAGCCTTGCTAAAATCGGTTTTTGATTGACTTGCTGTAAATATGTCGTTGTCGTATGTTCCATCGGTTTGGTTGTAAGTTATGTGGTCAACGATCATGCTTGTAATTTAGTGAATATTAACTTAATTTTCTTTTTTATTAAACATATGGCGTACTTTATCTATTCGATTATTTGGTCTACGTGATTGAATAACTGGTTCACAAGTAGCAATTTGATAATCATTTAATTCTGTCAAAAAAA